>JAISUG010000065.1 GCA_031272185.1 Lachnospiraceae bacterium | reverse complement strand
CTCGCCGTTGAGGATGGCCTGGTACAGATGCGCCGCGCTCCAGCGCTGGGAGATGTTGAACCCCAGCTTTTGTGTCAGCAGGGCGCAGGCCTGCCCGGTGGTCGTGTTGCGCCACGTGCGGAAGGGGACCAGCTGGCTGCCCCGGCTGTCGAAGACCAGGTACCCGTGCATCATGGCGGAAACGCCCAGGCCGGCGATCATCTCCGGCGGGCCGCCGAACTTCCGGCCATAGTCCTCCATCAGCGTGCGGCAGCATTCCCGCAGCCCCGCCCACACATCGTCCAAATGGTAGGTCCAGATGCCGTCCTCCAGGCGGTTCTCCCAGTCGCAGCCGCCGGACGCCACAGGGGCGTGGTTTTCGTCGATCAGCACCCCCTTGATCCTCGTGGATCCCAGCTCAATCCCCAGATAAGTTTTCATGGTTCCCTCCTCGGCCACCCCATTTGGAACTCCGAACCCCGTCCACCTGCGCCCAAGTGTCTTTCGGTTTTCATGGTTCCCTCCTCGGCCTCCACATTGCGAACACCAAACAAACGCCAAGAATAGACAGTACAAATATACAATTACGGAAATTTATGTACGTACATATTCTCCGACAATTATAGCCGACATTATCATCAAAGTCAATACAAAAATCACCTATTCCACCTCCCGGACCGTCTCCTTTTCGACGACCCGCCACGGCAGGACAGAGGACTCCTGCCCGACCCCATTGATCAGGCTGACGATCTTCTTCGCCGCCAGCAGGCCGACCTGGGGTTTGTCCTGGGAGCAAGACGAAATCCTGGGCGTGGAAAGCTCGCTTAGGCTGCTGTTGTCGAACCCCATCACCGAGATGTCACCGGGGACCTGCACCCCCTCCCCCTTGAGCGCGTTTATCAGCTGCGCCGCCACCTCGTCGTTGTAGCAAATCACCGCAGATGCGGACGACACGATCTTTTTCCCCTGGGCCCCGACCAGCTCCTTGCTTTCTGTGGTGTACCAAAGCACATTGTCGTCCAAAATCGGCAGGTTGTGCGCCAGGAGGGCCTCGGTGTACCCGCCATAGCGTTGGTGGCCCTGTATGTCGTCGCATTTGAATATACCGGCGATGTTCCTGTGGCCTTTGGAGATCAGGAAATCCGTCGCGAGGAAACCGCCCTGGTGGTCATCCGCGATCACGTGGACAGTGTCGGTCAGCTCCGGGTACCACCCGTGCACGAAAACCACGGGGACGCCGCGCTTTTGCAGTTCGAGGTACAGGTCGATGTTGGGGTTGGGCAGGGCGGTCTTCGTACCCTCCACGATGAGGCCGTCGATGGACGTTTCCAGTATCTCTTCCAGGATGCGCCGCTCGTTGTGGACCTTGTTTTTCGTCGCGAAGATCATCGTCAGGAAATGGTTTTTTTCCAGTGTCTCCTCGATGGCGCGCAGAATCGTCGGGAAAATGTACTCGCCTATGTACGTGGTGACGACGGCGACGGTCTTCGCGTCGGCCCTCCCCGCCCTCGCCGCGGCGTTTATGACAAGGGAACCGCTCCCCTGCCTCCGTTCTATCAGGGCCTCATCCTCCAGATGCTTAAGCGCCTGGCGCACGGTCTGCCGGCTGAACCCGTACTGTTCCACCAGCTCATATTCCGTGGGGAGCTTGTCACCTATGCAGTAGTGCCCGGACCTGATCTGCTCCCGAAGCAGATCCGCCACGATGCTGTATTTGAATTTGTTTGGCATGTGTCTCGCTCCATCTTCTCCATGATGTGATGGGGCTATTCTAGCATTGCAAAATCCCACTGTCAATACAAATTCGTTCATGCCACTGCGCTGCCCGTAACGACGCACAGTCCACAGAGGTTTTCACGGGAATTGGTTCGTCATCGGTCAGGCTACTGCACCACCCACGGCGACGCACAGCCCACGGAGGTTTTCACGGGAATTGGTTCGTCATTGCTTATGACCGTACATATATGCGATGCATGGCGGCGTCCAGCCCCCGGACTCTCGCATCCGGTACTGCTGCACGCTAAAAGCGGACATCACTCAGCCGTGACATCCGCTTTTAAGTTATCTCGTCCACTGGACTCATCCCTTTCTGTTTTGGCGCCCCGCAACCATATATGATCAATAAAGCGTGAACTACATCGGCTGCAAGCACCTTCGTGCTGAAAATACTTTTGAAGCTTCGCATCTATATTCAGTTGTTTCCCAGATCCCAAATCCTCCCATCTCTCGGTCCGCTTTTACTCTTCATTCTGAATCCCAGTCCTATGTGTATCATGCATATCATATACATCTCAGTCTATACAATAAATACGATCCATAGCGGTTTCGATACTGGCCCAGTGATTTTGCGGGGTTTCCTTTGGAATGTGGGTGTTTCCGGTCCCGTCATGCCCAGCCTGCACACTTTCCTCATGCTCGTCGTTAGAATGATTTCGAACCACATGCTGCACGGCTGCCGCAGTAGGGACAAAGTTTAAGTTTTCGGCGGTCCGTACCTCCTTTGCTTGGATTTTTGAAACCTGGCCCGCTTCCCCGATCCTCATGTGGGCTGACACCCACACATCTCGATTCCTGAATCTTGAACACTGAATCTTGAACTCTGAATCTCGAATCTCGATCCTTGAACTCCCGAAACCTGCGGGCCTTTGCGAATCATCTCTTCTCTGTATGCGCCCATTATAGCACAAAACCAATTTTTGTCAACACCTTTTTTGCATTTTAATCATTTTTTCATCGATTTTTTAGTTTTCGCCCCGCACTCCCATTCGAATTTCATGAATTGTGTATTTTTCGCATTTAATTCTGACAATTCTTCCACCCTTTCCAAAGCGTAAAGCGAACATGAAAAAACGATAATTTACTTCACCCTGTGCCCCCCTTATAATCAAGGGGTGTGCGGGGCTTTCCATGTGTACTCCGCACCCGGCATAAAGCCCCCAGGTGTACGCGCGCGCACCGGGCGGGGCAGCGCCATGCGCATGAAACCATTCTTGGAGGGCGGGGCTATGAAAATGAAAATCCCTTTGATGCTGCAGCCATACACACTCCCCAACGGCGTGGTCCTCAAGTCCCATCTGGAGTCCGCGCCCAGCGGGATGCATTTCCTGCAAGGCCCGGAACCTTTCCCCAATGAGGCGACGATCCTGCACTATGCCAAACGGGCGCAAGGCGGGGCCGGGATCGTGTGCATCTCCGGGCTGGCCGCAAAGAAAAAGTACAACAACGGGCACGACCGCACCTACGACCTAAGCGACGGGCACAACCACCACTACCTCGGGCTCCTTTCCGAAGCCATCCACGCCTACGGCTCCCACGTGCTGGCCAGGACCGACCTTAACCAATTCATCGACATGAAATACGACGTCAGCGCCGGCATCGCCACCCCCTTCGTGGTGGGCGACGGGTCGTTCCCCAGGTACGACTGCGAAGAGGCCCCCATGGATGTCATCATGAGGGCGGCGGAGCAATTCGTCGAGATGATGTATGTGCTCAAACGCGACTGCGGTTTCGACGGCGCATGGCTCCACATGGCCTACCGCCACACTTTCCTCGCCAGGATGCTCTCCCCCCTCACGAACCACCGCAAAGACGGGTTTTCCGGGGAGGCCATGGAAACCAGGGCGAAATTCCCGATACTGCTGGCCCGCATGATCAAGGACCGCTGCGGGAAGGGCTTCATAGTGGAAGGCTCCATCAGCGGCCACGACCCTGCCGACCTGCCGGGCGGGAACACCCTCGACGACATGTCCGCATTCGCCCACATGGCCGAGGGGGCATTTGACATTCTTCAGGTGAAAGGGCCCTACATCGACGAGTCCCACCCCACTCAGTTCCACCCGGAGACGCCCTGGCTCTACATGGCCGAGGCGATCAAGAAATCCTCCCCCGGCGTGGCGATCATGACCATCGGCGGGAACTTCAGGCCCCAGACCTGCGAGGCGATCCTGGCGGAAGGCAAAGCGGATCTGCTGGGCATGGCGCGCGCCTTCATCTCCAACTATGACTATGGGGAACTGGTCAGGGAGGGCAGAGGCGAGGACCTGGTCCCATGCCTGCGCTGCAACAAATGCCACCGTTCTTCCATGGCCGACCCATGGATCTCCGTCTGCTCCGTGAACCCCCTCGTGGGCCTGGAGGGAGTATCCGACCGGCTCATCGCCCCCGTGGGGAAGCCCAAGAAAGTCGCCGTGATCGGTGGCGGCCCCGCCGGCATGGAAGCCGCCCTGGTGGCGGCAGGGCGCGGGCACGCCGTCACATTGTACGAAAAACAGCAACGGTTGGGCGGGCAGTTGCTCATCACCAAAAACGTGGATTTCAAATGGCCCCTCCAGGACCTGCGCCTGTACTTCGAAAGGCAGGTGGGGAAAAGCGGGATCGAAGTCGTGACGGGCCGGGAACCTACGCCCGGGGAGCTGGACGGCCTGGGTTACGACGCGCTCATCGCGGCCGTTGGCGGGACCCCCGCCCCAGCGCCCATCAAAGGCGCCGGGCTGCCCCATGTTATGGACGCCCACAGCGCCTATGCCCGGGTCGGAGAGATCGGGAAGCGGGTGGCCATAGTGGGCGGCGGCGAGATCGGCGTGGAAACAGGACTTTACCTGGCCAGCCTCGGCAGGTCCGTGACAGTGCTGGAGATGCGGGGCCAGCTAGCCGAGGATTCGACGCCGGTACATTACTACAAAATGTTCCGGGACGAGTGGGAAAAGAACCCCCGTTTTGCCGGCATTTGCCAAGCCACCGTGAGCGAAATCACCCCCGATGGCATCCTCTACACGGATGCAGGCGGTGAAGCGCACGCCATACCTGCGGACACGGTCATCCTGGCTACAGGCACGAGGGCGTTGACGGAGGCGGCCCTCAAGTATGCCGGGGTCGCCCCTCATTTCTACATGGTAGGCGACTGCCAAAAAGCTTCAAACGTCCAAAAGGCGCTGAGGAGCGCCTACCTGGCCGCGCAGCAAATCTAATGCGGGCACCGCCCATGGGACACCCACGCGCCATGCAACCACATGCGGGCACCGCCCATGGGGCGCCCGTGCGCCATGCAACCACATGCGGGCACCGCCCCGCCACAAAAAAAGCAGGAGGTTACCTATGATGACAAGCGTCGCAGTTTCCGGGATCGTCGTCCTGATCTCCCTGATATTGTTCTTCATACTGTGTTTCAAGGGGTTCGGCCCGATCCCCGTAGCCATCATCCTCTCCATCCTGGTCTCCTTGACAGTCGAGGGGGGCATCACCAAAGGCATCTGGGAGTACTTCGCCGGCGGCATGGGCGGCATGGCCGGCGGGCTGTGCTTCACTTTCATCACCGGTTCGATATTCGGCGGTTTCATGACCGCCGCGGGCGCCTCGGAGCGCATCGGGCGTACCCTGATAAACCGGTTCGGCCCCAAATTCGGGCCATATTCCCTCATCATCTTCGTGATGTGCCTCTCCTATGTGGGCGTGGGATCTTTCGTGTTCCTGGGGGCCATCCTCGCTTTCTCGCTCATGAAGGCCTCCAACATGCCCCGGCAGGTCGCCTGTGTCGCCATCGTGGGCGCGGGGTACCTGTCCACTTACTACCTGCCCGGTTCCACCGGCAACACCAACCTGATCCTCGCAGCCGCTTTCGGCACCAACACCTACGCCGGGACTAGCATCGGGATCGTCGCCTGCGTGCTGGGCCTCATCCTCAATGTCTTCTATATCAACTGGGTCATCAACAAGTACCGCAAGAAAGGCATCGGCTACACGGAGACCGACATCGAAAAACAGCTGGGCGCCAGCGAGATGGCACAGCGCAAGCTGGACGAACTGCCCGGTTTCGCCATTTCCATCGCCCCCATGCTCCTGGTGGTGGCCCTTACCATGGTTTTCCAGCTGGGGCTCAAGATAAAATCCTACCCCGCATGTACCATGGCCCAGCTTTGCGGCATCGTGCTGTGCAGCCTGCTCAACTGGAACCGCCTGAAAGAGAAACTGACGGTCATCAATAAATCAGCCTTGACCGCGGTCGTCCCCCTGGTGCAGACCTGCGTCGTGGTAGGCTATGCCACCATAGTCACCAACACGGCGGCCTATGGCGTGCTCATGGACAAGGTGAGCGGCCTCAAGATGAACCCCTACATCCTCGTGGTGGTGGCGACCGCATTGTTCGCGTTCATAAGCGCCGACCCCATGGCCGGCATCTCCATGACCGCCAAGACCGTCGGGCTCAACGCCATACAGATGGGGGCGGCCCCGGGCCTGGTCCACCGCCTCTCCCTGATATCCGCGACCACGTTCGACTCCATGCCGCACAATGGGAACCTCAACGCCACGATGAATTTCCTCGGGCTCACCCACAAAGAAGTCTATGTGGACATCATCGGGTGCGCCATTGTCATCCCCCTGATCGTGACCGCCGTGACGACAGTCATGTCCACGCTGATCGGGTGACAGGTCCATGAAGCCCAGACTGCTGTCCGCACCTTTCGTCATACTGTTTTTCTGCCTTTTTGCGGCAGGGTTCAGCCTTTACTGCCTCAATGCCATCGTGCCGGTATATGTGGGGAGCATAGGCGGGGCGGCCGGGTTCAGCGGCCTTTTGAACACCTGCTTCACACTCAGTGCCTGCGCCGCCCGTCTGGGCGGCGGGCACTTGGCCGACCGTTTCGGCAGGCGCCCCGTCATCATTTTCGGTGGCGTGGCCTTGGTCGCCTGCACCGCATCATACCACCTGTTTGACAGCCTTTGGCCCCTGATGCTCCTGCGGGGCATGCAGGGCGTCGGCTATGCCATGATGACCGTGGGCGCATCAGCGGCCCTCGTCGACGTGCTGCCAAAAGCACGCCTGGGGGAAGGCATCGGCCTGTCCGCCCTCGCTTCCACACTGGCGGCCAGCATCGCCCCGACCGCGGCGCTGGCCATAGTCAGCCGTTTTGATTTCGGTGCGGTCTTCGCCGGCAGCGCGCTGGTCAGCGCTGCGGGCATGCTCCCCCTCTTGTTTGGTGGCATGCGCCTACGCCCCGAAACCCGGCAGACGGACGCCCCATCCGACGAAACCGGCCACCAAACCACGGCCAATCCCGTTACCGTAGGTGGGCCCCAAACCCCGGAACCCGTTTCCGCAACCGGACCCCAAACCCATCCGGGACACACTACCGCAACCAGCTCCCAAATCACGGCAAAACCCACTACCGCAGCCTTGTCCGGACATGCGTCGGCTCCCCATGCCCCCGCAGCCGGCGCACAGGCCGGGGGCCAAAGCGCTTTCCCCTGGAACCTCTTGGAGCGGGATGCGCTGAAACCCGCGGTGCTGTACACGATGTTCGCCACCGGCTTTTCCATCACCCATGTTTTCATGACACTTTACGCCATTTCCGCCCGCATACCGAACCCCGGGAGCTATTTCATCGCATCTTCCCTGTGCCAGGTGGTCGCCCGGGTGGGCGCCGGCAGGTACACCGACCGGGGCCGTGTTTGGCCCGTGGTCGCATCCGGCGGCCTGCTGGGCCTGGCATCCTACCTCCTGCTCGCACTCTCGGCCGGCGCCACGCCCTTCATCCTTAGCGGCGCGATGTTCGGGGCCGCAAGCGGCCTCATCAGCCCGGCGCTCAACCGCCTTGCGGTCATGAACGCACAGCCTGAAAGGCGGGGGGTGGCGTCCGCCACATACTTCATCTCCGCCGACATCGGCAACGGCCTCGGGGGCCTAATATGGGGGGTGGCCATTGACGCATTCCCTTACCATATATGCTTTTCCCTGGCTGCGGCGTGGATGTCCGTCGCCTCGTGCGCGGCCATCTTTTCCCTGCGCAAGAGGCCCTAACCTTTCCTGCACCCTGATGTTTGCGCCAGTATATTCCTTTTCCCTGCGCAAGAAGATTTAGGCGATTGCCGGCCGGCACATTCCACAGCCGGCGCTCACGCTATGCACCGCACGGGCCCCGGAGGGTAAGCCACCCGCAGGTGCGCGGCAGGTGATAGGCCGGGGGTTCATCCCCCCTGCGCCGCGAACCGCCGCCCCAGGCACCCTACCAGTTCCGGGATGTGGGTCTTTGCGTTCTCCTCCCTCCACAGGGCATATAGGCCGTTGGAGAACTCCCTGTCGGGCAGCGTGAACAGGCGCGTGCCGCACACCAATGCGGTGGGTTCCAGGTTCTTGGTCAAAAAAGTGGCGCATTCGCCCGACGCCATGCGCAGCAGCCCCTCCCCCCAGTGCCCCACCGGGATGAGTTGGGCGGCCACATGGTATTTGTCTATAAACGCCCTTGCCAGACGCTTGGGCGCGGGCATGTCCACGAAGGCCAGTGCCTTTATCTGCCCCAGAGCCTCCTCCAATGTACCCAAATGCACGTTTTTCCCGCACATCGCGAGGGAATACGAGAAATGCTTGAGCTTGCGCCATTTCATCCCATCCGGCAAGGTTGCGGGCACTTCGGTGTTCTTGATGGACACCAGCGCGACGTCTATGCCGCCTTTGTTGAAATTCAGGCGCAGGTCCTCAAACCCATGGAACACCGCCTTCACTTCGACATCCGGGCGGCCCTTTTCAAAATCCATCTTGGCGGACAGGATGTCGGTATAAAAATCGGCCGGCGCGACTTCCATGTGGGAAACGATCCCGATATACCGGATATCTGCATCCGACTTAAGCGTGCTGCGGTAACTGTTGGCCCGCTCCTCCGCGGCCAGGATTTCATTGACGTAGTTCAGATAGGTCTTGCCGAACTCCGTCAGCCACACCCTGCGCCCGTCCCTGACGAACAGCTTCTGGCTGACTTCCGCTTCAAGCTGGGCGATGTACTTGGAGATGGACGGCGCAGAAATGAAAAGCACATCCGCCACTTTGGAAAAACTCTGGTATTCGGCCGCCAAGGCAAACACTTTCAACTGGTACAGATCCATACATACCCCCCCCACAATCACCCTCAGGCCGTTGCCCCGCCGCCCAGGGCCCACCGCCAAAGACCCGCCGCACAAGGCTCTCTACGTTACAGTTCCCCCATCACTTGATTATACCACCCATGTGCCTCCTTGGCAATTTCCGAAAATATGTTCTCGTATAACATCGCTGACCGTTTCTGCACAACCGGGTACCCACCCGATTCCCCTGCGCATTACATTTTTCTTACGCTTCCAGCCGGAAAATATTACAATATTATTAATGTCACATGCCATATTGCAAATATCGACAAATCATGCTAGGATTGCAAAAATAACGTTTTAGACTTGCGACTTTGGTGTCACAGCCCACCATAGGTACAAACTCTTTAGTCGTCAAGCGCACATATGGCACATATTGGAAAAGGCGGTTGGATATGTCTATACTCGATTCGATCACGCAGGCGGAGCAAAAGGCCGAGGAGGCGAAGCAGCGGGCGCTCGCCCAGGCCAGGGAGATGGTGCGGGAAGCGGAGGGCGAAGCGGCCCGGGAGTCGGAACAGGTCCTGGCGCAGGCAAAGCAGGAAGCGCAGATCCTCCTGGAGGGCGCAAGGAGGAACGCCGAGGAAGAAACGAAGAAATTCATGGCCGCCCGGTCCTCAGAGGATGCGATACAGGCTGCCCTGTCCAAGGAGAACCTGGCGAAAGCCGCGGCGTTTATCGTGGATAAGATAGAAAATCGTTAGACTTGGAGAAAGCGGAACCTCTATGATCTACCCCATGAAAAAGATTTCCATATATGCCATGAAGCAAGACAAGGACGCCCTGCTCCTGGCGTTGCAGCGGTGCGGCGAGTTCATGGCCGTGCCTGCGCCGGAGGGGGGCGCTGCACCGGAGTCAGAAAGCACCGGCGCCCTGGCCAGGGACACCGAGGACCTGGTGGGCAGCCTGGCGTCTTTTGCGCCCAAAAAGGGGTTCCTGGCGCCGGATGCGACGGTGGGCTTTTTGCAGCTTACCGCCGAGGACGCCCAGGCAGCGGCCCTGGAAGAGACAGCCAAGGAGCTCTCCCGGCAGATGCAGGCGGCCCAGACACAGATCGCCCAGGCAGCCGCATGGCAGGAGCAGCTGCTCCCTTGGAAATCATTGGACATCCCCATCGAAAAACTGACCCAGACCAAGACCACCGTCTTTCGGACGGGCGTCCTGGACGTCGCCCAAGTGGACGGGGCGGCCCAGGCTACGCGGGAAGCGGGCGCATACATGCAGGTGATCGGCCACTCCACCGAGGGCGAGCTGGTGCTCCTTGCCGCCATCAAAGAGGAGGAGGACGCAGCTCTGGAAGCGCTCCGGCCTTTCGGGTATGCCGATACCACGCCACCCAGGACCACCGGGACGCCGGCCCAGGCCATGGAGCGCTTCGCCGCAGAAGAAGCCGCGGCCCGCGCATCCCTTGACGGGGCCAAAGCACAGCTGGCAGAGGTGGCCGCGCGGATCGAGACATTGCAGATCCTCTGCGAGGGGCGGCGGGCGAGGGCGCAGCGGGAAGCCCTGGTCCCGGCGGAGACGACCGCCACCATCTGCCTCACCGGCTGGGTGCGGGCGGGCGCGGTGGAAAAGGTACGGGGGGCCCTCCGTGTGGTGACGGACGCCTTCGACCTGTGCGAGGTGGAGCCGGACGCCGGGGAGAGGGCCCCCACCGCACTGAAAAACAACCGCTTCGTGTCGCCTTTCGAGGGCATCACCAACATGTTCTCCGTCCCCGCCCAGGGGACGCTGGACCCCAACCCCGCCATGTCCCTGTGGTATTGGCTCATCATGGGGATGTTCATGGGGGACGTGGGCTACGGGCTGGTGATGGCCATAGGCACGTTCGCATACCTGAAGCTTAAAAACCCCCAGGGGGAACTGGGGCGGCTGGTGCGCATATTCTTCATGGGGAGCTTCACCACCATCTTCTTCGGCGTGATGTACGGCAGCTACTTCAGCGTCACCCTGGTGAGGCCGGTGATGTTTGACCTGATGAGCCAGCCCATGGAAGTGCTGATCTTCAGCCTGCTGGTGGGCGTGGCGCACCTGTTCACGGGCATGGTCATGGCGGCGATCCAGAAAGCCCGTGGCGGCGACCTGCCCGGGGCCATCTTCGACCACGTGAGCTGGATGCTCCTGATCGCAGGGCTGGGGATGCTGTTTTTGCCGCTGACGGCCGGCGCGGGGCGCATCATCGCCATCCTGGGCGCGCTCATCATCCTATGCACGGCGGGCAGGGACGCGCCCAATGTCTTCGGCCGCATCACCGGCGGTTTCCTGGGCCTGTATGGCATCAGCGGCTACGTGAGCGACATCCTTTCCTATTCCAGGATTTTGGCCCTGGCGCTGTCCACGGCGGTCATCGGCTTCGTCATGAATTTGCTGGCGGGGATGGTGGCGAAGGCAGGGGTTTTCGGCGTCATCGGGGCCATCCTGATCTGCCTGGTGGGCCACGTGTTCAACCTGGCCATGGGCCTGCTCTCCGCATATGTCCATGACTGCCGCCTCCAGTACATCGAGTTTTTCGGGAAGTTCTACGAGGGTGGCGGCGTGGAGTTTAAGCCCCTGTCATTCCAGACGAAGCTCATACGGTACGAGGACAAGGGTTGATTCATGGTTCGTAGTTCGCGGTTCGCAGTTCATGGTTCGTAGTTCATGGTTCGCTGTTTCGCGCTTTGCGGTTGATGGGTTATAATGGCATATGAGGCGGTGTTGGCCGGGTATGCCCATGATTATGTCTTAGGAGGAAAAAGAGATGACTTTGGGACTGATGTTGGCGGTTTCTGGCGCCGCGGTGGCGGCGCTGTTTGCGGGCTGCGGTTCGGCCTACGGCGTGCAGGTGGCCGGGCGGGCTGCGGCGGGCGTGCTGTCGGAGCAGCCGGATATGTTCGGCAAGCTCCTGGTGCTCCAGGCGCTTCCGGGCACACAGGGTATCTACGGGTTCCTGATCGCGGTGCTGATCATGCTCAATGTGGGCCTGCTGGGCGGTTCCCCGGCGGACCTGACGGTGGCCCAGGGCCTTTCGTACCTGTTCGCCGCTTTCCCCATCGCCTTCGGCGGCCTGGTTTCGGGCATCCACCAGGGGCGGATGGCCGCGGCGGCCATCGTGATGACCGGGAAAAACCCCGACACCATGGCCAAGGGCATGACCATGACCGCCGTGGTGGAAACCTACGCCATCCTGGCGTTTCTGGTGTCCATCCTGCTGGTGTTCTCCCTGTGACGGGAAAACGGTCTCCGGCGGCCTTGCGAACCCGGTTTGTTTATAAAATATCCTCACTTTGCTGGCCTTGTCCTCTTACCCCACGAGAACCGTGGGGCGATGCGGCCGCGAAGCATGATCGGTGGGTACAATCATGGGTGTAGAAGTCATATTGCAACGAATCGAAGGTGACAGCGAGAAGGAAACCCTCGCCATCGACCGGCAGACCTTGGAAAAGGTCGAGTCCTTACGGGCCGCGTCACTGGAACAAGCGAAAAAGCAGGCTGCGGACATCCTGGAGGGCGCCCGCAAGGAAGCCGAGGAGATCGGGCGGCGCGCCAGGCTCATCGCCGGCCTGGAGGCACGCAAGAATACCCTCGCTTCCAAGCGCGCGTCCCTGGACGCCGCCTTTGACATGGCCCTGGGGCAGGTGTGCGCCCTTAGCGGGGAGCGGTGGGAAAACCTCATCAGCCGCATCGTGCTTTCCGCCTGCGAGACCGGACGGGAGCAGCTGCGCGTTCCGGCCAAGGACCGTGACCGCTACACCGGCGCTTTCCTGGACCGGCTGAACGCCGCCTTGAAAGCACAGGGCAAAGCCGGCCAGCTCACCCTTTCGGACACCCCCGGGGCCATATCCGGCGGCGTGCTGGTGGTGGGCGAGAGCTGCGACGTGAACGGCTCTTTCGAAGCGCTGCTGCGACAGGTGAGGGAAAGCTGCGAGCGGGAGGTATCCGGCCTGCTCTTTGGTTCGGAGGTGCGCTGATGCCCCAGGAAAACCTGTTTGCGGTGGGCCGCCTGAAAGTGCTGGAAAACCGGATGCTGGACCAAACCCGCCTAAACCGCCTGAAAGAGGCGGATGCGGGGGAGTTCCTGCGGATTTTGGAAGAATTTGGATATGGCATGGGTACGGACGCCCATGGCAACCTGGAGAACCTCATCGGGGCGGAGCTGGAGCAGGCGCGCGTGGAAGTGGCGGAAGGCACGCCCAACAAAGACCTGACGGACCTGTTCTTGCTGCCCACCGACGCCCACAACCTGAAAGTGCTGCTCAAATGCAGGCTCATGGGGTCATCCCCCGAGGGGCTGCTTGCGGGTGGCGGGTGCTTTGACACAGACGTGCTGGCCGCGTGCGTGGACGCCGGAAGGTATGACGCCCTCCCCACCGACTTTGCCGCCATCCTCCAAAAGATGGAAGAGCGCCTGCAGAGGGCGTCCGACCCCCTGGCGCTGAGCGCCGCGGTGGACCGGGCCGTGTTCGCCCACGTCCAGTCGGTCCTGGAAAACCCCCGGAACCGCAACGCTTGCATATCGGAGTATTTCACCGCAAAGATAGATTTCACCAACGTGCGCAGCATCGTCCGCGCCAGGCGGCTCCATTGGAAACGCGAAAAGGCGGAACCCCTCCTGATACCCGGCGGCGAGATCCCCTTTGCGGACCTTTTGGACGCCCTGGAAGCCCCGGACGACGCATTGGTCAAAAAACTGGCCAAAGGCACCCACAGCCGCCGGCTTACCGGCGCATTGGAAGAGTATATGTCCACGGGCAGCACCAAGGCCCTGGAAGATCGGATGGACGACATCCTCTCCGCCATGGTGGACGATGGGAGGTGGGAGATATTCTCCATCAGCCCCATCGTGGGCTACCTCCTGCGCAAAGACGCCGAGGCCAGGGCCATCCGGGTGCTGTACGCGCAGAAACTATCGGGGAAAGCGGCGGCTTGAGCTTCGGGCGCGGCGGCTGGACCGGCTTAGACGCGCGGACCGGCGACGCAGTATCGACTGGCTTAGATGGCTTAGACGCGCGGACCGGCGACGCAGCATCGACTGGCTTAGATGGCTTGGACTCCGCGGACCGGAGACGCAGCTATATGCTTTCAGGCGGTTCCCCGCCTATACCCGGCGCCGATGCTATCCGGGCAGGCCGGCCGGGCGGCCACGGGGAACTTGCGGCGGTTATGGGGCGGCCGGGAATTTGAGGTATGACATGGCAAACAACGAACAGGCAAAGATAGCCGTGGTAGGCGACCGGGAGTCCGTGATGCTCTTTGGAGCGGTGGGGATCCGCTGCGTGTACGCTTCCACCCAAAGGGAGGCGGAGACGGCGGTGGGCAGGCTCGCCCGGGAGGGCTGCGCGGTCATATACATCACCGAGCAGGTGGCGGACATGATCCCCGAAACACTGAAACGGTACAAGACGGAAACATTCCCCGCGCTGATCCCCATCCCCAACCGGGAGGGCTCTAGCGGGCTTGGCATGAGGGGTATCCGGGCCAACCTGGAGAAAGCCATCGGCGCGGACATATTATTTGGCGAAGGAAGGTAGGTAACCATGGCGAAAGATATAGTGCAGGGCGCAGACAGCCAGATCATCGGCACCATCGAAAAGGTGTCGGGCCCCCTGATCGTCGCCACGGGCATGGGCGCCGTGCAGATGTACGACGTGGTGCGCGTGAGCGAAAAGCGCCTCATCGGCGAGATCATCGAGCTGCGGGGCGACCGCGCGTCCATCCAGGTCTATGAGGAGACCGCCGGGCTGGGGCCGGGGGAACCCGTGTACTCCACCGGCGAGGCGCTGTCCGTGGAGCTGGCGCCGGGCCTCATAGAGAGCATCTTCGACGGCATCCAGCGTCCCCTGGAAGTGATCTACCAAAGGGCGGGGGAGCGCATCTCCCGTGGCGTGGATGTGCCCAAGCTGGACAAAGACAAAAAATGGGAGTTTACCCCCACCGCAAAGGTCGGCGCATCCTTAAAGGGCGGCGACATACTGGGAACCGTGCAGGAGTCCCCCGCCGTGCTGCATAAGATCATGGTCCCGCCAAAAACCGCCGGGGTGCTGGAGTGGATCTTCTCCGGCGAGGCCACCATCATAGAGCCCATCGCCCGCCTAAAGACCGACGGGGGCGCTACGGTGGAGCTGCCCATGATGCAGGTGTGGCCGGTGCGCCGCCCCAGGCCATACGGGGAGAAGATCGCCCCCACCGAACCCATGGTGACGGGCCAGCGGGTCATCGACACATTGTTCCCCATCGCCAAAGGCGGCGTGGCGGCGGTGCCCGGTCCTTTCGGGTCCGGCAAGACCGTGGTGCAGCACCAGCTGGCCAAATGGGCGGATGCGGACATCATCGTATACGTGGGCTGCGGCGAGCGGGGCAACGAGATGACGGACGTGCTCCTGGAGTTCCCGGAGCTCAAAGACCCACGCACCGGGCTGTCACTGATGAAGCGCACGGTGCTCATCGCCAATACCTCCGACATGCCGGTGGCGGCACGGGAGGCGTCCATCTACACGGGGATCACCATCGCGGAGTATTTCCGGGACATGGGCTACAGGGTCGCCATCATGGCGGACTCCACCTCCCGCTGGGCGGAGGCCCTCCGGGAGATGAGCGGGCGCCTGGAGGAGATGCCCGGCGAAGAAGGCTACCCCGCGTACCTGTCTTCCCGTCTGGCGGAGTTTTACGAGCGCGCGGGCCTCGTCGCGTGCCTGGGCGCGCCGCAACGCCAGGGCACCATCAGCGCCATCGGCGCGGTTTCGCCCCCCGGCGGCGACACATCGGAGCCGGTGTCCCAGGCGACGCTGCGCATCGTGAAGGTGTTCTGGGGGCTGTCCGCCGACCTGGCTTACCAGCGGCACTTCCCGGCCATCGACTGGCTGGCGAGCTATTCCCTCTACAGCGACAACCTCTCCTCATACTTCGACCAACACGTGGCCCCCGACTGGTCCGCCCGCGTGGGCCGCGCGATGCTGCTGCTGCAGGAGGAGTCGGAGCTCCAGGAAATCGTCCGGCTGGTGGGCGTGGACGCGCTGGGCTTCAAAGAGCGGCTGCTGCTGGAATGCACCCGCTCCATCCGGGAGGACTACCTGCACCAGAACGCATTCGACGAAGTGGACACCTATACCTCATTGGAAAAACAGCACGGCATGCTGGGCGTGATCCTCACCTGGTACGACAAAGGCCTGGCGGCCCTGGATGCGGACGTGGCATTTTCCAAAGTGGCCGGGATGCAGATAGTGGAGCGCATCGGCCGTATGAAATATGTGGCAGAGGCGCAGTTTGCCCAGGCGCAGGCGCAGCTTCTGGCGGACATGGAAGAAGAGTATGCGTCTTTGACGGAGGGAGGGACCGCAGATGGCGAGTGAAGAGAGGTCAGTCCTGAAAGACTACAAGACGATCCGCGAGGTCGTGGGCCCGCTCATGCTGGTGGAAGGCGTGGAGGGCGTCAAATACGACGAGCTGGTGGAAATCGAGCAGGCCAATGGTGAGATCCGCTCCGGGAAAGTCCTGGAAGTCAACAAAGACAAAGCCATGGTGCAGCTGTTCGAAAGCCCCCAGGGGCTGAAGATTTCCAGCGGCAAGGCCAGGTTCCTGGGGCACGGCATCCAGCTGGGCGTCAGCGCCGACATGCTGGGCCGTGTGTTCTCCGGCATGGGCAAGCCCATCGACGGCGGCCCCGGGATCATCGCCGAAAAGTCATTGGACATCAATGGCACCCCCATCAACCCGGCGGCGCGCGACTACCCCGCAGAGTTCATCCAGACCGGGGTGTCCGCCATCGACGGCCTGAACACCCTGGTGCGCGGGCAGAAGCTCCCGGTGTTTTCCGGTTCCGGCCTGCCCCATGCCCAGCTGGCGGCGCAGATCGCCCGCCAGGCACGCGTGAGGGGCACCGACGAGAACTTTGCGGTGGTGTTCGCCGCCATCGGCATCACGTTCGAGGAGGCGGACTTCTTCATCAGCGATTTCCGGCGCACGGGGGCCATCGAGCGGGCGGTGCTGTTCATGAACCTGGCCAATGACCCTGCGGTGGAGCGCATTTCCACGCCCCGCATGGCCATCACCTGCGCGGAGTACCTGGCATACGAGCTGGGGATGCACGTGCTGGTGATCCTGACGGACATCACCAACTACGCCGAGGCCCTGCGGGAAGTGTCCGCCGCGCGCAAGGAAGTGCCAGGCCGGCGGGGGTACCCGGGGTATCTCTACACCGACCTGGCCACCATGTACGAGCGCGCGGGGCGCATCAAGGGCAAACCGGGGTCCATCACCCAGATCCCCATCCTTTCCATGCCCGAAGACGACAAGACCCACCCCATCCCCGACCTGACCGGGTACATCACCGAGGGGCAGATCATCCTGGACAGGCCGCTGCTGCGCCGGGGCATCACCCCGCCCATCAACGTGCTGCCTTCCCTGTCGCGCCTGAAGGACAAGGGCATCGGCGCGGGCAAGACCCGGGAAGACCATGCGGACACCATGAACCAGCTCTTCGCGGCCTACGCCAGGGGCAAGGAAGCCAAGGAACTGGCGGTGATCCTGGGCGAAGGCTCCCTGTCGGAGGTGGACAAACTATACTCCCGCTTCGCCACGGAATTCGAGGAAAAATATGTCTCCCAGGGCTACGAGACCAACCGCTCCATCGAGGAGACATTGGAGATCGGCTGGCAGCTCCTGGCGATCCTGCCCAGGGCGGAGCTCAAGCGCATACGGGATGCGTACCTGGACAAATACCTGCCGGCCGCAGGCGCATGAACCCTGCCACGCAGGCACCTGCGGTTGGCTGGCCGCTTTGCGGCTTTTTGCCAATGCGCCTGCAGGCGCTGCGGCACAACCGCCGCCAACACAGGTATCCCCTGGCCGTGGCGCCGCCTAATGTCGGCGCAAACGCAGTATCTGAAAGGAGGCCGCAGTGGCCATTCGCGTCAGCCCCACCCGCATGGAGCTCACACGCCTGAAAAAGCGGCTCAAGACCGCCGTGCGGGGGCACAAACTCCTGAAAGACAAAAACGACGAGCTGGTGCGCACCTTCATCTCTTTCATCCGCAGGAACAAAGAGCTGCGGGAACAGGTGGAGGCCTCTTTGGCGGCCGCCATGGGCAGCGCCGCCATCGCCAAGGCGAAGATGGGGGAGGAGTCCATGACCGAGGCCCTGATGTACCCCGTGAGCGAGGCCCATGCCCAGGTGTCCACCAAGAACATCATGAGCGTCATCGTGCCCCAGATTTCCTTCCGGCCCGATGGCAAAGAAGCGGACCTGCCCTATGGGTTCGCATTCACCCCCTCCGAGCTGGACACGGCGGTGCTGGACGTGGCCGCCCTCCTGCCGCAGCTCATCGAGCTGGCCGGGGTGGAGAAGACCTGCGACATGCTGGCGGACGAGATCGAAAAGACCAAACGCCGGGTGAACGCCCTGGAGCACGTCTCCATCCCGGAGATGCAGGAAGGCATCCGCGCCATCACCATGAAACTGGAAGAGAACGAGCGCGCCAACACCACCCGGCTGATGAAAGTCAAGACCATGATTGCGGACAGGAACTGAGGGGGGGCGCCGCCCAGAGGCACAAGGCCGCCGGTTGCGACCCCGATTTTTTCACAAAAAACCCTTGCCATACCGACGAAACAATGCTATAATAGCCCTCGGTGTCTTGGGGCATTAGCGCAGCTGGGAGCGCACCACACTGGCAGTGTGGGGGTCAGGGGTTCGAATCCCCTATGCTCCACGGGTCAAAAACAGCCAGAAACTCATGGGAATGTGAGATTTCTGGCTTATTCTTTGTTCGTATTCGATATTTTTCGATCTGAATCCCCCACAGTGCACGCAGCCCAACAACCACTGCGGGCTGACCATGTCTGCCCAGGCATGAAACTAAACGGTGCATTCCCCTCCACGCAGCCCAACAACCGCAGCGAACCGACCATGTCTGCCCGGGCATGGAAGCTCAGCGGTGGTAGCGGTTCCCATCTGCGGCGTTGCGGTCGTAGCAGCAGCTGATGCCCACCACCCCCGCCAGGATCACCCCGGTCCCTATGACGTCGTACACGCCGAATGTCTCCCCTGCCAGGAAAATCCCCGCCAGGATCCCCACCACGGTGCTTAAGGTAGACGTGGAAGCGAAGACCGCCACAGGGAGGTTCGCCGACGCATAGGTCATGAGCAGGAATGCCAGCACGCAGGAGCCTATGCCCATATACGCCACGGATATGATGAACCCGGGCGTGCCCAGCCCTGCGAAATAATCCGCAAAAAAGGTCATGGCGCCGGCACCGGATGACGCCAACACGGCGACATCCCCTGCCGTCGCCGCCACATCCCCATGGAGGCCTGCCGATGCCACAGCACCCATCACAACCCGCGGACCGCCAATGGTACCCGCTGGGACGGTCTGTGTCGCCCCTGGATCCCACAAGACGGCCGCGCCCCCTAAGGACAGCGCCGTGAACACCACCGCCCCCATGAACGTGGTCAGGTATACGATCTCGAAAGGGGTGAAACGCTCCGACGTGCGCCTCACCAGCACCCGGTTCACCGACACCACCACATTGGTGGCGATGATCAGCGCGAACCCCAGTGCGGTGAGGCCGATGCCCGCCTTGTCAGTGAGGTTCGCGACGAACACCCCCGCCGCACACACAGCCACGAACAGCCCCTGCTTCTTCGTGGGGTATTCCCCGTTGATGATGGCAGAGAACACCAACATGAGCAAGGGCAGGATGCTGTTGTACAGGGAGATCTGGGAGATCGGCGCATACGTCGTGGAAGTGGTTTCCAATATCTGGCTGACCACCGGGTTGAAGCAGCCGCACAGCAGCACCATCCCCACGGGCTTTTGGCGGTAATCCACCTTTTGCAACCCCAAAAGGAGCAGCAGGCTCATGACCACAAACCCCAGCCCGAAACGGAAAGACAAAAATTTGACCGTGTTCTGGTTGACCACGGCCATGCCCATCTTCATGAAATAGTAGCTGAACCCAAAAAGCACTTGGGACAGCACGTTGGCGATCAGTGGGAAGGTCCGCTTCATCCCGCCCCCTCCGCATCGGGGGCCCCCACATCCGCCCCATAGACGTCGCCCCCTGTGCCGGGGGTGCCCATATCAGCCCCATGGGCGTCGCCCCCTGTGCCGAGGGCACCCACATCCGCACCATGGACGTCGCCCCCCCCGACCCCCGGGACCACCTCCCCTGCCTGACCCGCTCCTGCCTGGTCCTCCCCTGCCTGGCCGTAGCTCCCCCTACGGGGATGGTGGCATGCGAGGAAATGGCCGCCGCCCATGTCCGTCAGCCGGGGCTTCTCCCGCACGCAGACTTCGTCGGCATGGGGGCAGCGGGTATGGAAGCAGCATCCCGTCGGTGGGTGCAGCGCATTGGGGATGTCCCCCTGCAGCAGCTGCTTCTCCTTGCGTTTGCCGGGGTCAGGCACGGGGATTGCCTCGAACAGCCCCACGGTGTACGGGTGCATGGTGCGTGCGAACAGTTCATTTTTGGGGGCCATCTCCACGATCTCCCCCAGGTACATCACCGCGATGTGGTCGCTGATCTGGCGCACGCTGGGCAGGCCATGGGCGATGAAGATGTAGGTCAGGTGGTGTTTCGCCTGCAGCTCTTTCAGCAGGTTGAGTATCTGCGCCTGGATGGACACGTCCAATGCGGACACCGGCTCGTCGCAGATCACCAGTTTAGGGCGCAGTGCCAGGGCCCGGGCGATGCCGATACGCTGGCGCTGCCCCCCGGAAAACTCATGGGGGTAGCGGTGGGCGTATGATCGGTCCAGCCCCACTTCGCCCATGAGTCCCAGCACCTCTTCCTCCAGTGCCTTCCCCCGGGCGGTCCCATGGACGCGGAACGGCTCCGCGATAATGTCAAACACGCGCTTGCGGGGGTTCAGCGACGAAAAGGGGTCCTGGAAAATCATCTGGATCTCTTTCCGGTGTTCCCGCAGCCGGGCATCCGTCATGGCACAGATATCCATCCCCTGAAAGCGCACCTCCCCGGAGGTGGGGCGCAGCAGGCGGATGATGCAGTTGCCCAGGGTGGACTTGCCGCAGCCCGACTCCCCCACTATCCCCAGGGTCTCCCCGGCGCGCAGGCTAAAACTCACGTCGTTCACCGCTTTCAGCCACTCCCTTTGAAGCCCCAGGAACCCGCTGTTCACCTTGAAGTGCTTGTTCAAATGTTTGACTTCCAGTATGACCTCACCCGGCATGGGCATCCTCCCGAGCCATCTCACCTACGTCATCTCAATACATCATCTGTCCGAAACTACAGTCGCCGTCAGCCGCCGGAAACAGTGTCCTCCGGCAGCCGCCGGAAACAGTGTCCTTTGTCATCCGCCTAAAAACGCGGCCTCCGCCATCAGCCCCTTTGGCATCAAATGCGGAGGCTGCTCCGCGGCCTGGCTGCCCCAAAAATCTCTCAAGCCACGCCCCTACCCCGGCGCCGGAAGGGCCGCCACCCCGCCGCACATGTGGCACCTCACCCTCCGCCGGGCGCCCAGGGACCTCACATCCGGGCTTTCCGACCTGCAAAGGGCCTTAGCATGTGGGCACCTGGGGTGGAACCGGCACCCATCCGGCATTTCAGCCAGGGTGGGCACCACCCCGTCGATGGTGGGCAGCATCCCCTCCTCCTGGTCGATGCGTATGGTGCTGTTCATCAGGCCCTGTGTGTATGGGTGCATCGGTTCCCTAAACAGCTCCTCCACGGTGGCTTCCTCCACCACCTGCCCCGCGTACATCACCAGCACCCTGTCCGCCACTTCCGCCACCACGCCCAGGTCATGGGTGATAAACATGATGGAGGTCCGGTACTCCGCCATCAGGTGCTTCATCAGCGCCAGTATCTGGGCCTGTATGGTCACGTCCAATGCTGTCGTAGGCTCGTCGGCGATGATGAGTTTCGGGTGGTTCACCAATGCGATGGCGATCATCACCCTCTGACGCATCCCCCCGGAAAGCTCATTGGGGAAGCTGCGCAGGATGGCCTCGGGCCTGGCGATCTCCACTTTACGCAGGATTTCCAGGGCCTTCTCCCGGTTCTTCTCCCGCCCGCTGTCGTCGTGGAGGCGTATGGTTTCCATCAGCTGGAACCCTATGGTGAACAATGGGTTCAGGCTGGTGAGCGGCTCCTGGAAAATCATGCTGATTTCCTTGCCCCGCATCCTGCGCATTTGGCTGTGGGAGTAACCGCCGATGTCACTGCCCTCAAAGAAAATCCCCTCGGACTCCACCTTGCACCGGTGGGGCAGCAGCCCGATGACAGACAGCGCCGTGACGCTCTTGCCGCAGCCCGATTCGCCGACTATGGCCAGGAGCTCCCCCTTGTTCACGTGGAAAGACACGTCGCAGACCGCATGCAGCCGCCCGTCATGGATGGGGAAATATGTATTCAAATGCTCGACCTGCAGCAGTTTATCCATGGTTGTCTCCCTACCCGCCACACTGGTACCATTCAGCTCCCGCTCCCGGTGTGGTGGGGGTCCATCACGTCCCGCAGCCAGTTGCCCAGGAACATGATCCCCAGCACCGTCACGGTCAATGCGATGCCCGGCATGGTGGCGACCCACCAGTTGGTGGCGATGTAGCTCCTGCCGGTGCTGAGCATCCCCCCCCAGGAGATGCTGGGCGGCTGGATCCCCAGCCCCAGGAAACTCAAGGAGGATTCCGCGATGATGCTGGTGGCCACCGCCAGGGTGGACACCACGATTACGGAGGAGAGCACATTGGGCAGGATATGGTCCAATATGATGCGCCAGTCAGGCGTCCCCACTGTGATGGCCGCTTTGACGAACTCGCGGTTTTTCAGGGCCAGCACCTCGCTGCGCACCACACGGGCATAGGTGATCCACCCCGTCACGCCGATGACGATGATGAGGGTGGTCACGCCGCTGCTCATGACGCTCACCGCGACCAGCGCCAGCAGCGTCCGGGGGATGGCGTGGAACGCATCAGTGACACGCATGATGACGGCATCCGCGAACCCCCCGAAGTACCCCGCCACCAGGCCGAACGCCGTGCCGATGAACCCGGCGATGAGCACGCTGCAGACGCCGATGATGATGGAGACCCTGGTCCCGTACACGATGCGGCTGAATATGTCATGCCCCAGGTTGTCCGTGCCCAGCAGGTGCTTCATGCTCCCGCCCTCGCAAAAAGCCGGCGGTTTCAGCATCTCCAGCGGGTTCATCGCATTGGGCTCAAATGGGGCGATCTGCTTCGCGAAAACCGCGAACACCACCATGGCCGTCACGATGAACAGCCCCACGCAGCCCGTATAGCTTTGTAGCAGGAGGCGCAAGATGCGCCCCCCAGGTTTCTTTTGCATGGAATGATCCTCAAATCCTCACGCCGTCGGCACACCTGCATTTCAGCCGCCCATGGTCACTTCAGTATCTGATTCGCGGGTCGATCAGGCAGTACACCAGGTCCGCCACCAGGTTCGCGAACAGCGTGATGACGGATATCATGAAAATGCACACCTGCACCACGCTCATGTCACGGTTGTTGATGGCCTGAATCAGGAACTGTCCAAGCCCCGGCCAGGCGAAAATGGTCTCCGTGATGAGGGCGCCGCCGATGAGCCCCGGGATTTCCAGGGCCACCACGGTCACCACCGGCACCAATGCATTCTTGAATGCGTGTACCATGGTGATCACCCCCTCCCCCACACCTTTGCTGCGCGCGGTGCGGATGTAGTCCTCCTGCATGACGTCCAGCATGTTGGAGCGGATGAGGGGGATAATCTGGGATGCGGACTGGATGGCCAATGTCATGGCGGGCAGCACCAGGTGTTTCGCCGTGCCGCTCCCCGAAACAGGGAAAAGTTTCCAGTTAACCGCAAACAGCAAGATGAGCAGGATGCCGATCCAGAAGTTCGGCATGGCCCTGCCCAGCACCGACACGGAACTCACAACCAAGTCGAAGGGGCTGTTTGCGAATTTCGCGCTGAGGATCCCCAGGGGTATGGCAAACAGCACGGCAAACAGCAGCGCCGTCCCCGCCAGCTGCAAGGACACCGGCATCCGCTGCAGGGCCAGGTTGATCGCCGGCAGGTTGTATCGGTAGGAATTGCCGAAATCCCCCCGGATGGCCTTTCCCAGGAAGTCCATATACTGTATGAACAATGGGCGGTTGAGCCCCATCGCCTCCCGCATCGCCTGGCGGTCCGCTTCGGAGGCGTCCAGGGGCAGCATGTTGGCGGTGGGGTCCCCCGCCACATTGACCAGCAGGAAGATGATGGCCGTGACGATGAGCAACACGACCACGGCTTGCCCCAACCGTTTCGCTATGTACTTGCCCATAACACATCCCCCATCGTCATCGCCCCGCCAACCAAACAATGCGCGTTCGACCTTGTAAAAGCAATTTATCCTGCGTTGCTCATCGGTCAGTTACGATCAGTACCTTCCCTCTTCGCACCTCGGCACAATCACCTATTGGGTGCCTCGCTTTGCGCAAGGTTTACCTTGCAGACACCCCGCCGGCAGGCGCAAGGCCCACCGGCGAAGCGCAGTCGGGCCACTCGCTACTTCAGCGTCACTTCGTCCGGCACGATGTTGGTGTCCATGCGGGGGTTCAGCTCATATTTGTTGTTCACGCCGAAGATCGCGTTGATCTGGGCGATGCAGATATGCGGCCTGTCCTCGGCTGCGATGGCCTGGATCTCCCGCTCTTTTTCCTGCTTTATGTCTTCGTTCATCTCCACCAATGCCTCCTGGTAGAGTTTCTGGCACTCCGGGCTGTTGTAGTCGGTCTGCCCCGCGCCCCGCTCCAGGTCACCGTAGTGGGCCAGTGGGTAGCATCCGTCATACTGCCCGTCGGAAAGGCCGATCATCAGCAGGTCTTTGTTTTCCTTGTTGGTGAACATGGTGGATATGACCGTGGATTCCACCAGCTCCAGGTTCACCGTGATGCCCACCTCCTGGAGGTAGGCCGCGATCATCTGGGCCATCTCCGCATCCATCAGGTAGCGCCCGCTGGAGGCCGTCATGTCCAGCACCAGCTCACCGGGTGCATACCCCGCTTCCGCCAGCAGCTCCTTCGCCCTCTCCGGGTTATAGAGATCCGCCTGCGCCCCGAACAGGTCAAAATTGAAACCAGGCACGGATGAGCCCACACGGGTCCTGGTGGGGACGCCGGCGCCCTGGAGCAATGCGTCGCAGATGGTGGTCTTGTCGATGGCCAGCTCCACCGCCTCCCGCAGCAACGGGTCGGACAGGGGCTGCCCGTCGGTCATGCGTACGATGAGCAGCATCACACGGGAAGTCTCGCCGTATGCCAGGCTCGTGCCGCCGGCATCGGTGTTGGAAGACACCCGCCCCCACTCATTGACGGGCACATTGTAGATCAGGTCCACGCCGCCGGTGAGCAACTCGGACACACGGGTGGAGGACTCGGGGATCGGCCTGTAGACCACTTCGTCCCAGGTGGCTTTCTCCCCGTAGTAGTCGGGGTTGGGGATCAGTGTATAATGATCGTCGGGGACCCATTCTTTCAGCGTGTAGACACCGGCCGTCACCGGGGCCAGGATATACGCCTCCATCCCGTTGGCGGTTATGAAGTCCTCCGGCAGGATGACCGCCTGGCTCATGGCCAGGAGCGAGAGCATGTCAGGCCTGGGGATGTCCGTGGTGATCCGGATGGTGTAGTCGTCCACCAGCTCGGTGCCGGTGATGCACTTGTAATATGTCCAGGCAGCCAGCCCGCTGTCAGGTGCGGATTCCCTGTCCAGGGTGAACTTCACGTCAGAGGCTGTCAGATCTTCGCCGTTGGTGAACTTCACGCCCTTGCGGATGGTGAATTCCCACACCGTGTCCTCCACCTGCTTGTAGTCCGTGACCAGGTCGGGCTGGATCACGAAATCCAGGTCGCGCTTGAACAGGAATGCGCCGATGGTCGCAAAGAGGTCCTGGGTGTTGGTCTGCGTCTGGTTCTGGGGGTCCAATGTCACGATGTCGCTGGCTGCGCCGATGACCAGTTTCTTGGGCTCCGCTGCCGCAGGCGCCGGGGCCGGGATGGCCTCAGTGGATGCCGGTGCCGGGGCCCCGGCGGTGGTCTCGGCCGCCGCCGTTTGCGTTTGTGCGGGCTGGGCCTCAGGCGCCGGGGCCCCGGCCGTTGCAGCAGGTGCCGCCGTGGTGGCGGCAGAGCCGCCTCCCGAGCAGGCGTACAGGCTCATCGCCGCCAGTATGGCCGCCGTCAACCCCGCCCACATCCGCAAGTTGCTACGTACTTTTCCTTTTTTCATGTTCTCCTCCGTTTAAATTATTTCATGCGTCCGTGCCCAAACACGGGACGCACAACCTTCCTCCAGCCATCCGCCAGCTGGCAGCCCACGCAATACGCCGCTATCCATCTGCGGTCAGTTTTACGCAATACGCCGCCATCCCCCAGCGAACAGCCCCGCGCCATATACCCTCCATCCATCCCAAAATCGAAAGGCACAAGAAGCAATAACACCTCCTTGTGCCCCTCCGCTCTCTATGTTAAGTAGTTAAACACATTATAGGCACATCCCCGCAACCTGTCAAGTCTTTTTTTCAGATTTTCGACAAGCCCCGGCGGCTCATGTCACAATGCACCCCCCAGCCAGCCTATAAGCCGCCGGAGCGGGCCCGAGCCGACCTAGCGCACATTAGCACTGCGCAGGGAGATGCGCAGGGGTTCCCCGATGTGCCGAAAGTGCCCCGTAGCGGCTCACCGCCCCCGCTCCACGATCAGGTTGTTCCACCCCAGCTCCGGCGAATCCCGCATGACACTGGTGTATACGTCCATGACTTTGTAAAATGTCTCCAGCTCCGGCCCGGTGCACCCATAGTCCAGCAGGCTGGAAAACAGGTGCGTGGTGTCGTTGTGCTCGTTCGCGATGACCTGGGTGATGAACCCGATGCCGTCCGCGGTGAGGTACAGCTGCATGACCTTCTCGTGGCCTTCCAGTTTGGTCTGGTATATCATGTCTTTCTCCCGCAGTTTCTTGAGGATCTGGGAGATGGCACTGCGGGTGCGGTTCCATTTCTTGCACAGCTGCGTGGCGGTCACGCCCGGCTCCGCATAGATGGCGTACAGCACATTCATCTCCACCACGGTGATCTCGATCCCCGCATCGTATTTCTGCGGGATGGTGAGGAATGCGCTGCAAATGGTTATAAAATCGTATACAATGCCAAACCGGTGGTTGGAATGGTGCATAAGGTGGTTGATGGCATCCTTTTTTTCCTGATCCATGTGCTCCATATAAACTCCCTGTCCGAAAAACCAGTAGCCTGTGCGCCCCGAAATGTAAGTATAGCTCCTAAACAAACATACTCCATCCAGGCGTTTTTGTCAAATCAAACCATAGAAAATTTTGAAAAACATTCCGATTGACTTTTGCCCGCCAACGTGTTAGGATTCACCAGTAACATTTGTTAAGCCATTTAACACGCATTGCACTCAGGTTTTCGCACCCATATGAAAGGGATGTGCCGGATGGGGTTTCGGCGGATTTGGCAAATCGCATGGCCTGCAACTTTGGAGTCATTTTTCGTGGGGCTGACCGGGCTCATCGACACGGCCATGGTCAGCGCCCTGGGTACGTCCGCCATTGCGTCAGTGGGCCTCACCAACCAGCCCAAATTCATCTGCCTGGCTTTCGCCCTTTCCCTCAATGTAGGCGTGGTGGCCCTCGTATCCCGGCGCCTGGGGGAGGGGGAACTTGCTGCCGGACGCGGCGAGGGCGTCACCGAGGCCAGCAAGGTGCTTCGGCACGCCCTCACCCTTGGCCTGCTCCTGTCCATCGCCACCTGCTCCCTGACGTTCCTGGCCGCCCGCCCCTTCCTCTTTTTCGCCGGGGCCGGGGGCGACACCATCGACCAGGCCGTCGTTTACCTGCGAATCGTCATCGCAGGGCAGTTGTTCCAGCACATGTGCCTGACCATCAACTGCGCCCAGCGCTGCATAGGACTGGCCAGGTTGAGCATGGTCACCAACCTGTGCGCCTGCTTGGTGAATATCTGCTTCAACTACCTGCTCATAGGCGGGCAGATGGGGTTCCCCGCCTGGGGGGTGGCCGGGGCGGCCGCCGCCACTTCACTGGGGCATTTGGTGGCGTTTTGCATAGCCCTTGCCAGTCTGCTTTCCAAAAGATGCCGCTTTGTCACCTTTGCATCCCGTGACTGGATACCCTCCGCCGCAACCATGAAGTCCCTGTGGCATGTTTCCATTGGCGCGCTGGGTGAACACATGGCCCTGCGTGCGGGTTTCCTGGTCTATGTGCTCATCGTGGCGAACCTGGGGACGCTGGCATTCGCCACCCACCAGATCTGCATGAACATCACCAACATGGTGATCAGCTGCTTCGACGGCGTCTCCATCGCCGCCGCAGCCGTGGTGGGGCTGGACATGGGGGCGAGAAACCCTGCATCCGCCGAGAGGAACACCCTTTTGGCCGGTGTGATGTCACTGGCGGGCGCGGCGGTTTTTGTCGTATTGTTCGCCATGTTCCCCCAAGGGGTCATGGGGATTTTTTCCAAAGACCCCGACGTCGTCCGCATGGGCGCCCCCATCCTGGTCATCCTGGCGGCGGGCACCTTCGGGGCGTCTGTCAATTCCACCTGCTCCGGCGCGCTCCGGGGGGCGGGGGACACCCGCTTCGTCGCCGTGTCATCCCTGGTGAGCACCACCCTCATCCGCCCTGCGCTGTCATGGTTTTTGTGTTACCCTATTGGGTTGGGGCTGGTGGGGCCCTGGCTGGGGCTGCTCATTGATTTCTGGCTGCGGGCGGCCATGAACTTTTCGAGGTTTTGCGCAGGCAGGTGGAAATCCATCGTGCTGTGATTTTGCGCACGCACGCAACCCGCACCAACGCCGCAGACATCAGCCGACAGCCGACAGCGCCGTGGCCATGTGATCCCACCGCAGGCATCGGCACGCACCGCCGCTGCCACGGCGCAACATGACCACAAACACCATCCGCACCAAACAAGGAGGAATCATCATGAAAGAACTCTACGGCTACATCGACCGGCACGCCCAGGAGTACATCGCACTGCTGCAGAAATGCTGCCGGCAGCCCAGCATCTCCGCACAAAACGTGGGGATCAGGGAAATGGCCGCACTGCTGGTGGAAGAACTCTCCCGCCTCGGCACTTTGCCGGATGTGGTGGAGACCGGCGGCAACCCCATCATATACGCTGAACTGCCGGGGAAAAACGCCGGGCGGACCATCTCATTTTACAACCACTACGACGTGCAGCCGGTGGAACCCGTGGAAGAGTGGGTCAGCGACCCCTTTGGGGCCGAAATCCGCGACGGGAAGCTGTGGGCACGTGGCGCCACGGACAACAAGGGCAGCCTGCTCTCCCGCCTGCTGGCAGTGAAAGCCTATCAGGAGGTCTACGGCCAGGTACCCCTGAACGTGAAGTTCATCTACGAAGGTGAGGAGGAAATCGGCAGCCCCCACCTGGGGGAATTCGCGGACCGGTTCCCGCAGCGCCTGAAAACCGACGGGTTCGCCTGGGAGGGCGGCAGCAGGCAGGTCGGCGGCCCCCTGGAAATCTGCTTGGGCGTCAAGGGCCTGCTCTACATCGAGCTGCGCTGCAAGACGGCGTCGGGCGACCTGCATTCCAGCAACGCCGCCATCGTCAAAAACCCCGCCTGGCGCCTGGTGCAGGCCCTGGCCACCATGAAAGACGCACAGGACAACATCACCATCGACGGCTTCATGGATGCGGTGCGGGAGCCCTCCGCTTATGAGATGGAGTGCCTGGAGACACTGCGTTTCCGGGAGGACGCCACCAAGGAGCGCATGGGACTGGACGGCTTCATAAACGACCTCACGGGCATTCCATTGCTCAAGAAACTGTACTACATGCCCACGGCGAATATCGCAGGTTTCAAGGCCGGTTACATCGGCCAGGGGGCCAAAACCGTGGAACCCGGTTCCGCCGTGGTGAAGATGGATCTTCGCCTGGTGCCCGACCAGACGCCCGAGGACATCCTCCCGAAAGTGCGCGCCCATCTGGACAGGAGGGGTTTTGCCGACATCGAGGTGGTGAAACTGTCGGGCGAACCGCCTTTCCGCGCCGACCCTGAGTGTCTGTTCGCCAAAACTGTGATCAAATGCGCAAAACCGGTCTATGGCATCGACCCGGAGGTGTTTGTTTCCAGTTCCGGAACCACCGCCATGTACCAGTTCTGCCACCGGGCGAACCTGGATGCGGTGATGTTCGGGGCGGGCAACGAGGCCGCCAACATCCATGCGCCCAATGAGAACATCATCCTGGATGACTTTGTGAGCGCCATCAAGATGGCGGCGACGGTGATGGAAGAATTCGCAAAAGCGTGAAGGGGGAAGCATCTGCCGAAGGATCCGCGAAAGGCTTCACCGGCACCGACAGCACCGACAGCACCGGCCAGTGATAGGGAAGCATCTGCCGAAGGATCCGCGAAAGCCATCCCCCATGAACCAACGCAAGCATGTGAGAAAACGAGAAGACCAAAGCATCTGCGAAAATGCGAGGTGACATATGAGTTTAGGGCTGTTTGACGTGGTCGGCCCCATCATGCACGGGCCATCCAGCAACCACACCGGCGGGGCCAACCGCATCGGGTTCGCCGCATCGGAGATCATCGGGGGGCAGGCGGCCTCCTACGAGTTCCTGTTCAACCCCATATTCTTCCGCATGTTCACGGGGCACAGGACCAATGTGGCGATGATGGCCGGCTGCCTGGGTATCAGAGAATACGAAGACGACTGCAACGAGTCACTGGAACTGGCCGCGTCAAAAGGCATCGCGGTTAGCTACCATCCCATAGTGGACGAGGAAGTGGACCGCAACACCATGCGTATCCGCACAGCCTTTGACGGGATCGACTGGGAGGTCAGCGCCATCTCCGTAGGCGGCGGCTCCATCCTTATCGACCGCATCAACCATGTCCCCCTGGAGTGGGACGGCAACCGCCACCTGTACGTATTCGTGCTGGAAAATGTCTCGGACCCCGAAAAGCTCCTGGACGAGATACGCTCCCTGGATCCCGGGTTACGCATGTCCGGCGGCAACAGCGCCCCCCATACAGACACTCCCCCGAAAAGCCATGACACCCGGACCGTGGACGAAAACTTCGCCGCCGAGGGTGCCCCCCATACAGACACACCCCCGAAAAGCCGTGGCACCTGCACGGGAGACGAAAACACCGCCGCCGAGGATACCCCCCATACAGACGCACCCCCGAAAAGCCCTGGCGCCTGCACGGGAGACGAAAACACCGCCGCCGAGGGTGCCACATATACCCTCGTCTTCCTGGAAAGCCCCGAACCGCTCTCCGGGCGGTTGGAAACAGCCGTGCGTGATGCGCTTGCCGGGGTTCACCCGCTGCCAACCGATGAACCTGCGGCGCCCCCCCGCCTCATCGCCGCCCGCCATGTCCACCCAGTGACCCCATTTTCTGCGATCCCCGGGAGGGAGGCTTTGTTTTCCTCTTTTGACCGGTTGTTGGAGCTTTGCGAAGACAGATCCATCGTTGATGTGGTCATAGACTACGAGTGCCACAGGACCGGGTGCGGCCGCCGGGACGTGCTGGACATGGGCCATGACATCGTGGACACCATCGAGGCGTCCATGGCCCGGGGCCTGGCCGGCAACAATGCGCTCCTGGCGGGTTTTTGCAGCGGTTCCGACGGCAAGATGATGCTGGATTGGAAAGACAGCCCCCGCTCCATCGTGGGCGGCGTGTTCGCCGACGCCATGGCGGGCGCCCTGGCCATGGCCGAAGTCAGCGCGAGTGCGGGCCGCATCGTGGCTGTCCCCACCTCCGGCAGCGCCGGGGGGCTGCCGGGTACACTCTTCGCCGTGGCGAAACGCTTTGGGAGCAGCAAACAAGAGCTGGTACATGCATTTTTGGTCAGCGCCGCGGTGGGGGCCATCATCGGCAACTCGTGCTCTTTCTCCGGCTCCATCGGCGGCTGCCAGTCCGAGATCGGCATCGGCGCAGGGATGGCGGCGGCCGGCGCCTGTTACCTTGCGGGGGGCAGCCCCGAGTCCATGGTTCACGCCACCGCGCTGGCCATCAAAAACACGCTGGGGCTGATCTGCGACCCCCTGGCCCCGCCCGTGGAGATCCCCTGCATCAAGCGCAACGCATTCGGCGCGTCCACCGCGCTCATGGCGGCGGAGATGGCGCTGGCGGGGATCCGCAGCGCGGTCCCCCCCGACGAGGTGGTCATCGCCCTGCGCGACACCCAGATGCGCCTCCCCACCGAGCTCAAAGGCGCCTGTGTCGGCGGCCTGGCCGCCGCCCCCTGCGCCCGGACCTACCAGGCCCGCTGGCAGGAGAAACTGTCGCAACCGCACACCGTGTGACTGCCCCAAAGCATGTACCACCAACCCCCGGATCCACCGGCCGCAACCGCATTTACAGGAACGTGTACCCGCCATCCTCAGGTTCGGACGGCCCGGCCAACCCGCCCGGTTCCACCCCCTCCGGCCCGGCGGCGATGAGCCTGCACGCCAGGATCAGGTAGATGATGGTCGCGCCCGCATTGAGCAGGAAGTAAAATGGGACAGCGATGCCGATTAGCCCCAGGATGCCTTTGATGAGCAGGGGCGTGGTGCGGGCGTACAGCGTCAGCAGGTAGACCTGCCCGAAAGTCAGCCGGGATTTGCAGGCGGAGTTGACGATCTGGCCGAACAGGCTCAAGAAGAGCACGCCGAAGAAAAACCACGCCACGTCCCACCAGAACCAGAAGAACCCCAGGATGCAGATCGCCAGGTTGATGTAGGGGGAGAACCCCACCAGGGCCTCGTGGTCAAACCTCACGTCGCCGATGGTCTTCCATTCCAGCGTCATCACCTGGCCGTTGCCTTTGGCGACCACCTTGTCCGCATCCATCAAAAGCACCGAATTGTAACGGTAATACTCTTTCAGGTCGGCTTCGGAAAAATCCCCGTTTTGAGTGTCAATGTCGATGTAGTTGATGCCGTCGTCCCCGCTTATGGGCTCCTCCACCCAGAGCTTCCCGTCAGAAAGTGTAAACGCCGGCACATTTTCCCGCAGGATCTTCGCCCACCCGCCGGTGGAGGCTATGAACCCCACATAGGGGATGATGCTGCTTAGCAGGAAGTATACGAGGATCAGCAGCACGCCGTACCCGAACACCTTCCCTTTCCTGTTGCGCAAAAACCCCGGGTATGCTTTGATCCGGCCTACCGCCGCAATCATCTCGCCAAACACGTTCATAGCTGCCTCCTTGCCTTTCCGCCGTCACTCCTTGTCGAAGAGGAACTTCTCAAACACATAATTGCTCACGTCCACGCCCTTGCGCGTCAGGCGCATATCGGGGCTGTGGATCTCCACCAATTCCTCTTTCTCCAGTTCCTTGATGGCCTCGCCGTACACATCCCACATGTTCTTCCCGAACTTCAGCAAAAACTCGTACCCCGACACCCCCCGGTCCAGGCGCAGCCCCAAAAACATGAACTCCTCCATGTGGGCATGTTCGTCAAGGGGTTCCGAATCTTCCCGCAGCTCGCCGATGTTGGTAATTTCCAGGTATCTGTCCAGGTCTTTGATGTTGTGCCACCGGCAGCCTTCCATGTATGACGCCGCACCCAGCCCCAGCCCCAGGTAAGGCACATCCGTCCAATACCCCAGGTTGTGGCGGCACTGGTACCCTTTCCTGGCAAAATTGGAAATCTCGTACCGCTCGTACCCATGCTCCTGCAGGTAGTCATGGGCCATCCAATACATCGCACGCTCTTCGTCCTCCCCCGGCAGCAGGTGGGGGTACTGGGTGTAGATGGCGTGGAACTGCGTCCCCTCCTCCAGCGACAGCCCATATACGCTAAGGTGCTCCGGCCGCAGCAGCGCCAGCCGCTTGAGCGTGTTTTTCCAAGTGAGCAATGTCTGACCGGGCAGCCCGAACATCAAATCGACGTTTACATTGTCAAACCCCGCCTCTTTCACCGACTGGTAGCAGTTCAGGAAGCCTTCGTAGGTATGGAGGCGGCCCAGCTGCTTCAGTTCCCAGTCGTCGGTGGACTGCAGCCCCATGCTCAGACGGTTGACGCCCGCCTTGCGGTAGGCCTGCAGGTGTTCCGGCCCCATGACGCCGGGGTTCGCCTCCATGGTGATTTCCGCATCGGTCTGCATGACAAATGACGTCTTCACCGCATACAGCAGTTTGGCGATGGCGCCCGGCGGCAGGATGGACGGCGTGCCACCCCCGATGTACACGGTGGCCACCCGCCAGTCGGAGTACAGCTCGCCCGCGCACTTGATTTCGCTGACAAGCTTGCCGACATACGCCTCTTGCTTGTCATAGGGCGCCGGGAAAGACAGGAAATCGCAGTAGGCGCATTTCCGTTCGCAAAATGGGATATGCAGATAGATTTCCAATACTTTCTCGCTCATAGTCAGTCCCGTGTACACGCCGCTTCGCCTGTGCCTATATTCGCTGTGGTGCCGCCAGAACCGGCGCTTCGCCTGCATCCGGCCATTCCGGTGGCTCTCGCCTGTGCCCTTTGCCTCATTCCTCGTCCAGTTTCAGCACGCTCATGAATGCCTTCTGGGGGATCTCCACGCTGCCGATCTGGCGCATGCGCTTCTTCCCCTCTTTTTGCTTTTCCAGGAGCTTGCGCTTCCTGGTGATGTCGCCGCCGTAGCACTTGGCCAGCACGTCCTTGCGCATGGCCTTCACGGTCTCCCGGGCGATGATCTTGCTGCCGATAGCCGCCTGTATGGGGATCTCGAACAGGTGCCTGGGTATCTCTTCTTTGAGTTTCTCGCACATCTTGCGGCCCCGCTCATATGCGCTGTCCGCATGGACGATGAAGGACAATGCGTCGATCTCCTCGTGGTTCACCAGGATGTCCAGCTTCACCAGCTGTGCTTGCTCGTACCCTTTCATCTCGTAGTCGAATGACGCATACCCCCTGGAACGGGACTTGAGCGCGTCGAAGAAATCGTAGATGATCTCCCCCAATGGCAGGTCGTAGCGCAGCAGCGCCCTGGTCTCCTCCATGTACTCCATCCCCAAGTAACGCCCCCGCCGCTCCTGGCACAGCGTCATGATGGGGCCCACGAACTCCGTGGTCACCATGATCTGGGACGTGACGATGGGCTCCTCCATGAAGTCTATCTCGCTGGGGTCGGGCAGGTTCGTGGGGTTGGTCAGCTCCGTCACCGTACCGTCCTTTTGGTGAACCTTGTAGATGACGCCCGGGGCGGTGGTGACCAGGTCCAGGTCGTACTCCCGCTCCAGCCGCTCCTGGATGATCTCCAGGTGCAGCAACCCCAGGAAACCACAGCGAAACCCGAATCCCAAGGCCACGCTGGTCTCCGGCTCGAAAAACAGGGAGGCATCGTTTAGCTGGAGTTTCTCCAGGGCGTCGCGCAGGTCGTTGTACTTGGCGCCGTCTGCGGGGTAGAGCCCGCAGTACACCATGGACGTGACTTTCTTATACCCCGGCAGGGGCTTGGCGCATGGCCTCGACGAGTCCGTCACCGTGTCGCCCACCCGGGCGTCCTTCACGTTTTTGATGCTGGCGGTGAGGTAGCCCACCATGCCCGCGGACAGCTCATCGCAGGGGATGAACTGCCCCGCCCCGAAATACCCCACCTCCACCACCTGGGCCTGGGCCTTGGTGGCCATCATGAGGATGGGCGTCCCCCGGCGCACCGTGCCCTCCTTGATGCGGCAGAACACGATGACGCCCTTGTAGGAATCATACAATGAGTCAAACACCAAGGCCTTAAGCGGCGCCTCGGGATCCCCCTGGGGCGCGGGCACCTTTTTCACGATTTCTTCCAGCACCGCATCCACATTGTCCCCGGTCTTGGCCGATATCCGGGGCGCGTCCGCCGCCTCGATGCCGATTACGTCCTCGATCTCCGCCGCCACCCTGTCCGGCTCCGCGCTGGGCAGGTCTATCTTGTTGATCACCGGGAACACGTCCAGGTCATGGTCCAGGGCCAGGTAGACATTGGCCAATGTCTGGGCCTCTATGCCCTGGGCCGCATCCACCACCAGGATCGCGCCGTCGCAGGCCGCCAGCGACCGGGACACCTCGTAGTTGAAATCCACGTGGCCCGGGGTGTCGATGAGGTTGAAAATGTACTCCTGCCCGTCCCGGGCCTTGTACACGGTGCGCACCGCCTGGGCTTTGATGGTGATCCCCCGCTCCCGCTCCAGGTCCATGTTGTCCAGCACCTGGTCCTGCATCTCCCGCAGGGTCAAAAGCCCCGTCCGCTCGATGATCCTGTCAGCCAACGTGGATTTCCCGTGGTCTATATGTGCAATAATACAGAAATTGCGTATTTTTGATTGGTCAAATGTCGGCACACCCGCCCTCTTTTCGAATTCATTATCCAATGTATGCAGCCGCTTGCCCCTATCTTAGCATTTTTCCACCCAAAGCGCAACCATGAGATTTCCATGCGCCACGCCGCAGTTCCTGCATAGTTGCAGTTCACTCCTCAGCTGGGGTCGGCCCGCGCCGACGCTCATCGTCTGGCTTGTGCCGACCCGCACTGACACTCATCGGCCGGCTTGTACCGACCCGCGCCGACGGCTCATCGGCCGGCTTGTATCTACCCGCGCTGACACTCATCGGCCGGCTTGTGCCGCCCGGCACCGACGGCTCATCGGCCGGCTATTGCTCCACCAACCAAACAATATGCCTTCGACTTTGGTCTCAGCTTTGCGCAAGGTTTAGTCGACGGAGCAAAGGAGTGGCCTGCGACCCTGCCTACAGCCCCTCCACTAGCCTGGAAAACTCCTCCCGGGTGGCCGCCTCGTTCACCGCCCTGCGGAAAGCCGCCGCATACGGCAGCCCCGACACGTACCAGGAAGCGTGCTTGCGCATTTCCAGGACGCCCAGCTTCTCACCCATCAGCGCCACCTGCATCTCCATGTGCCGCAGCATCATGGACTTGATCTCCTCCTTGCCGGCACTCAGGTTTTGCGCACCGCCCGCGAAATCGTCGGGACCGTCTGCATCCTTTATGTCGGCCAAACCACCGGGACTGGCTGCATCCTTTTCGTCGGCCAAACCACCGGGACCGGCCGAACACATCCCGCCGCCCGCCGCACTGTCACCCCCATATCCATATTTTCCCAGTATCTCCCGGAAGATCCAGGGGTTCCCCAGGGCGCCCCTGGCGATCATGAACCCGTCGCACCCCGTTTCCTCGTACATGCGGCCCACGTCTTCCGGCGTAAACAGGTCCCCGTTGCCGATCACCGGGATGCCCACAGCTGCTTTCACCCGGCGGATGATATCATAATCTGCCCTGCCGCTGTAAAACTGCTCCCGTGTCCTGCCGTGCACAGTGATGGCCGCCACCCCGCAGCTTTCTGCGATTTGGGCGATTTCCACCGCATTGCGGTGATCCCCGTCAAAACCCGCGCGGATCTTCACCGTCACCGCCACATGGGCGGCGACGCCCCGCACCAATGCCCCCAGGATCCGCCCCGCCAGCGCCGGGTCTTTCATCAGGGCCGACCCCTCGCCGTTGCTCACGATCTTGGGCACGGGGCAGCCCATGTTGAAATCCACGAGGTCGAAACGTGGCGGCTGCAACCGGACAGCGCCCGCCCTGCCATGCAGTCTTGTCCCGCCGCCCGTCCTGCCATGGTCCAAAGTCCCGCTGTCCGCACTGTCGCCACACCGTGTCCCGTCGTCCCACTTTGCCCCGCCGCCCGCCCTGCCATGGTCTACAGACCCGCCGCCCGCACCGGCACTGGCCCCGTCGACGTCTATCGTCCGAAACGGCACCCTGCCGCCGCACCTTGTCTCAGTCCACGCAGCGGTCTCCTCCCGCCCCGTCACATACCCCGCCATGTCCGCCACGATCTCCGGGTCCGAGCCGAACAGCTGCACCGCCGACGGGGATTCGTCGCTCCCGGTTTCCATCAGGCCCAGTGTCTTGCGGTTCCCATAAAAAATAGCCTTGGCGCTGACCATCTCTGTAAATGCCAAGGCGCACCCCTGCTCCCGGATCAGAGTTCGGAACACCACGTCCGTCACCCCCGCCATGGGCGCAAGCAGGAGATTATTCTTTAATTCCACCGGCCCGATACGAAGCGGTTTTATCAATCCCATGAATCCCCTGCCACCAACTCACACACCCAACCGAACCACCGCCTGGTAAAACAGCTCCAGCGCGCGGAACATCTCCCCGTATTCGTCGCGGTACTGCTTGATTTTCAGTGCGCTGCCGATCTCGTCAAAGTTGTAATCCGCTTCGTCCACTTCCTCCCGCAGGATCAGCTCTCCCTCCGGGGTGAACTCCAGCATCAGCACCCCGCCCACATCCTCTGTATGCAGCACGCAAAGCACCTTCAGCGCATTCTTCACGTCATCCGGGAGCTTTTTGAACTTTTCATTGAAATAATACTTCCTTTGGTAGGAATTCGCCCCACACAGCACAGTGTTTTCCGACGTATCCTCCATCTGGTTGCCCTTTGCGGGCGTCAGGCCCCCGCCGTCATCCTGGTTTGACATCTTCCCATCACCTCTGCGAAACCCCAGGCTCACCCCACCTCAGGTTGCGGGCATCTTATGTTTCCGTTTTCATCTGCGAATCCACTTCCCCGCTTCACCGCAGGTTCAGCATCTTGCTGATGTTGAATTCATCTTCCGGGATATCTTTCGTCATGGCCAATGCCTCCTTGATATCATAATCCACGAACATCCCGTTGCGGTAGGCCACCAGCCGGTTGGACTTGCCCGCCGCCAGAAGCTCCACCGCTTTGGCGCCCATGATGGAAGCATACACCCTGTCCTTGCATGTGGGGGCCCCGCCCCGCTGCATGTGGCCCAGGATGGTGGCCCGGGTCTCGATGCCCGTCGCCGCCTCGATGCGTTTGGCCATGGATGTGGAGTGCCCGATGCCTTCGGCATTGATTATGATATAATGCGCCTTGCCCCGTTTGCGGCTCTCGATGATACGGCTGATAAGCGCCTGTTCGTCGCCGTCGTACCGTTCCGGCAGCAGGATGTCCTCCGCGCCGTTGGCGATGCCGCACCACAAGGCGATATACCCCGCCTTGCGCCCCATCACCTCGATGATGCTGCAACGCTCATGGGAAGTTGACGTGTCGCGCACCTTGTCGATGGCCTCCATGGCCGTGTTCACCGCAGTGTCAAACCCGATGGTGTAGTCCGTGCATGCGATGTCCAGGTCGATGGTGCCCGGCAGGCCGATGGTGTTGATGCCCAGCTCGGAGAGTTTCCCCGCGCCCCGGAATGACCCGTCGCCCCCGATGATGACGATGCCGTCGATCTCATGCTTGTGGCAGATGTCCGCACCCAGCTGCTGCCCCTCAGGCGTCATGAACTCCAGGCACCGGGCGGTGTAGAGCACCGTGCCGCCCCGCTGCACTATATCGCTGACGCTGGTGGTGGTCATGTCCACGATCTCTTCCTGGAGCAGCCCGGCATAACCGCGCTTTATCCCCTTGACTTTCAGGCCTTTGCCCAGCGCCACCCGCACCACAGCGCGGATGGCCGCATTCATGCCGGGGGCATCCCCCCCGCTGGTCAGTACGCCGATGGTTTTCACAGTTTTCGCCATAATCATTCCCTCGCTATAAAGTATCTGTTCGGGCCTCGCCCCCATGCGCCCCCGTGCGAGCACGGCGCGCATGGGCACTTCGTCCCTATATCACTCATATCACTCATTAAAGCACAAAGTGGCTGAAATGGCAAGTTTTTCCTTTACCGTATCAGCATGGCATCCCCGAAACTGAAAAACCGGTACCCTTCCCTTATCGCCTCTTCATATGCCCGCAGCACGTTTTCCCGCCCTGCCAGCGCGCTGACCAGCATAAGCAGCGTCGATTCCGGCAGATGGAAATTGGTGATGAGCGAATCCATCAGCTTGAATCTGTACCCCGGGTAAATGAAAATGTCGGTCCACCCGCTTCCCGGTTCCAGGATCCCGGTGCCGCCGGAGTCGCCGCACATCCCACCGCCGCCGGGCGACCCATCTGTTCCTATCGCTTCGCCCCTCTGGGATCCCTCCGGTTGTCTCCCATCCAGCCACACTGCGGCGGACTCGATGGCCCGGCAGCTGGTGGTGCCCACGCAGACCACCCGCCCCCCCGCCTTCTTGGCGCGGTTTATCTTCCCGGCGGCATCCTCCCCGATTTCATAATACTCGGCGTGCATGTGGTGGTCCAGGATGTTCTCCGCTTTCACCGGGCGGAAGGTGCCCAGGCCCACGTGCAATGTGATCCGCGCCACCGACACACCGGAGCTTTCGATTTGCGCCAGCAACTCCTCCGTGAAATGCAGCCCTGCGGTAGGTGCCGCAGCCGACCCGTCATGGGCGGCGTACACCGTCTGATAGCGGTTTTTGTCTTTCAGTGTGTGGGTGATATACGGCGGCAGCGGCATCTGCCCCAGCCGGTCCAAGATTTCCTCGAAAATGCCCTCATAAGAGAATCTGACGATGCGGTTGCCCCCGTCGCCGATGGCGATGACCTCCCCTGTCAATACCCCACCGCCGAAAGAGATGGTCGTGCCCACCTTGGCTCTCTTCCCGGGCTTTGCAAGTGTTTCCCAGTCCGTATCCGACAGCCGACGCAGGAGGAGGATTTCCATCTTTCCCTGCTGCTTTGCCTCCCTTGCATGGTCCACCCCACCAAGGGTAAGCGCCGACCCCGCCGGACTCATCCCACCCATGGTATCCACGACAGATCCCGAACCCATCGTCCGCCTGCGGCTTACCTGCCCGGCATCATGGGTGCTTTCCTCACCATCGGATTCCGTTTTATCGGGTACTCCCTTCCCCGCCCGCACCCCCAGAAGCCTCGCCGGAAGCACCTTCGTGTCATTAATAACCAGGCAGTCCCCGGGATGCAGGTATTCCCCGATATCATAGAAATGCCGATGGCACACCGCCCCGGTGTCACGGTCCAGCACCAAGAGGCGGGAATCCGACCGCTTTTCCAGCGGGTCCTGTGCGATGAGCCCCGGCGGGAGTTCATAATAGTAATCACTGCGTTTCATGTCCATATTGTCGCTGCGTCTATTCCCTCGCCTTATTAAGCGCCCTCGCCCTCGCCGCCATTTGCCCCGCCGCCACAGTCAGCCCCGTTTCGCCCCCGCCCGCAGCGCATCGAAGCCGATGCTGATACCGCCTCCGTTGCCGCAGTCAGCCCGTGTCGGCGTCCCCGTCTCCTACCGCCCCATCGACCGGAGGGCCCGTATCGCCCCCGCCCGAAACGCATCGAATCCGGCACCGAAGCCTCCCCCGCTGCCGCAGTCAGCCCGTGTCGGCGTCCCCGTCTCCTACCGCCCCGCCATCTGGAGGACCCGTTTCGCCCCCGCCCTCACCGGTGCCGACTTCGGGTGCATCCGTTTCCACACCCGCGTCCCCTTCCGATGTCTCCGGCGCTGCATCGAGGGTTTCCGAAATCCCCTGGGGCGGCTGCTTCAGGGTTTGGTAGATCTTCCGGACATAAGCGTCCTGCTGCCTGGCCTCCTCCACCCGTTTGTCGATCTGCAGCGATAGCAGCCGCACGTCTTCCATGGTGTTGGCCTTTTTCACGTATTCCGCCAGGCTGTCGTTGAAGTTGTATGTCAGGTAGTAGGTACCATCCCCGCCTCGCTTGGCATAGGCCACATTGAGGCAGGGCACCGCCACGGAGGCATTGAGGTATCTTATCTCGAAATACGGGTATACGATGTATGTGCCTTGCTCGGGCCCCTGGAGATAATAGCATGCAATATTCTCGTAGCCGGCGACGAATTTGCGGGTCTGGTCCATCTCGGCTTTTCTCTCGGCCCGTTCCTCGTCCCCGACCGACGTGACACCGAACACGCTAAGGAGCAAATCCACATCCGACTCCGATTTCGCCCTGCAATAATCGTCCACCAATCGGAACAGCTCCCCGTCGGTGTCCTTTTGCAGCTCGTATTCGCTGAAATCTATATCATAGACTTTGTTGTCCGGCATCGGATCTTCCATATCGATGGTGGGCACTGCCCCATCCTGGGGCGCGCCCTCCCCAGACAGTGTTCCCCCGCCGTCCCCTCCGGCCAAACCGTCCGCTCCGGCAGGTGTTTCATTGGCCGAAACTGCACCGGTGCCCGCACCTGCGGCCAAGCCTCCCTGTGTCTGCCCCGGCTCCCCTTGCTGCGCCGTCTGGGACGCACCCCCACCAGACGGGAGGATCCGGCCCACCAACCCAGGACGAAAAACAAGGATACCCGCCGCCACTACGACCACAGTCGTGATTCCAGCGAATATCCCCACCCGAAGCCGTTTGCCACGGCCATCCTCTTTGCGCCTGCGGCTGCCGCCCGAAACATCTCCCATACTACATCCCAATGCAAATGCCGCCCGCAACTACGCGAACCAATCTACCCTCACCACATCGCTGCTGCGTCTGATAGGAATCGAACCTACGCACGCGGCTCCGGAGGCCACTGCTCTATCCACTGAGCTACAGACGCATGGGCATAGTTTACTACACTTTTGCCGTTTGCGCAAGTGGTTTGTTGCAAAAAGGGGGCGGCAGCACCTCTCTTGAGTCGTGCGATGAAACAGTACGAAGGAAATGTTTATCCATGATTCCCTATCGGGTTTTCTAACCACAAACGCAGTTATGAAGAGTTGTATTTTTTTCATCTTTAGTCCATCTAGTCTATTTACAATTCATCCAAAATGCGGTATACTGGGCACAATACTTAGTGCTTTGCCCGTGATCCCTCCCACAAAATGTATGAATCACCCAGCGCAGGGCACATTTTGTCACACTATCCATATTGTGGGAAAAGTGACATGTTCACTTGCCGCCCACATTATTGCTCCGTCGGCTAACCCTTGCGCAAAGTGCGACTAAGGTCGGACGCACATTGTTTAGTCAGTGGAGCGATACTACCCCCGGAGGTCATTATGCAGCTTTCCGATACCAGAGTCACCAAGATACCCATCACCGAAAAACTGCGGGAGGGCATCGTCGAGACCCGTCTTGGCGTGGGCAAAAGCGCCGGCACCGTCGGCGCGCACCTGGGGCGCTCCCAGTCCTGGGTGGCACAGATCGAGAACGGGCGCAAACAGAAAATCAGCGGCTACGACCTGGTGAGCCTTTTTTCTTTCATGCTCAGCATCCCCAGGGAAGATGCCCTGTCCCAACTGCGTTCCAAGTATTTCCCGCAAGACATATCCGAGGCTGGGATAGGGGCAGGTGTCCCATCTGGCGCTGCCTTCCCGGATGACGCCGTAGGTGTAGGCACAGCAAGCCTAGTCGTAGCAGGCTCAGGCGCGACAAGCGCAAGCCCAGTCGCAACGGGCACGGGCGCAGGTGCAACAAGCGTAGACACATTAGGCGCAGGCGCAACAAGCGCAGGCCCAGTCGCAGCGGGCGCAGCAGATGCCGCCACACGCGTCGGGACAGGTGCCTGGCCCCATCTTGCGCCATCCGCAGCTCACGCCACGCATTACGACGCTGCATCCAACACCGGCACTGATGGTCATGCCACAGGCACAGGCCCAACCGAACCCGGCCCTGACACATCCACCCCCCCGATTCCAGGCACCCATGGCACGCCCGCAGGCCACAGCGATTGGGCTGCCACCATGCCCGCATCCGCCCCATTTGCCGCAGCGCCCTCACCCGCCGGTCAGTCAGCCGCCGGGCTCCCGTCTGCGCCGCCCGCCACACCCGAAAGTGGTGACGGGGATGCCGGGTCGGCCCCCCTGCCATACACCATGCCCCGTTTCGACACGTCGGGCTTCGGGGGCATGGGCACGGACCCCTCGGCAGGCGCTGTGGGTTCCCCTGCGGCGGCAGACAGCTTGCTCTCCGGCAAACTTCGGCATTTCTGTGCGCGCATCCAGTCAGAATACGCCTTGGCCGACACCGGGCGCCGGTCATTGATCCTCTCCGGCCTCGACCGGGCCGCGGAGCATTTCCTGGCCAGGTTCGCGCCCATCGGCGACGACGGCGTGGAGACAGAGATCATCAACATCCGCGACCTCACCGACGAGGAATATAACCGCCTGCTCATGACCAAACCGCTGGTGGGTGGCGTCTACAGGGTGCCCGTCGCCGCATTCTCGGCGCTCTCGCCCCAGATTGACCGTTTCGACCACCAGGGGTTCATCCTGTGCGGCATCATTGAGAACGACCTGGACAAGCCATCCGTGGCGTCATGCGTCATCATACCCATCCTGCCCACCCTGGACAAGGACCACCTGCCCAGCCACTGCTCTTTCCGCCTGCTGGGGGCGCATTATTCCGCCATCGGCGAGCTGTGCACCACCCTCGAAAACAGCCACCTGACCCAGCTCATCGCTTTTTCATCCGTGGAAGAGTACACCAACATGGTCTTCGCCATAGCACATGCCAGCGCAGAGCTGCTGCCTGTCCCGGTGCCCCAGCTCATCGCCAAGTGCAAGCCCTACTTCCAGCACGTGATGAAACACCAGAAGCGTCTGCTGCGGATGTAGCCGTGCGTCAGCCGGCGCCTCTATCCATCCGAAGGCGCAGCATCCCCACCCGGCCGACGCCTGCCATCCATCCGAATCCCCGGTGTCCCCACCAGGCCGGCGACACGACGAACAAACACGGCGTATACGCTTGCCCGGCATTAAACCAGCCTCTTCTTCAGCTCCACCATCCGGTCCCGCAGGATCGCCGCCTGTTCGAAGTTCAGCTCCGCCGCGGCCTGGTGCATCTTGCGGGTCAGCTGCGCGATAAACTTGTTCAGCTCCTTTTCGTCCATGGACTCCGGGTCTTTGAAAAGCCCATTCCCCCCAGGGGCCTTCCCCCCCCACTCCGGCCCCAGGTCCGCCCACTTGTCCTTTTCCTGGGCCTCCAAAGTCGCCTTGGAGATGGCGATGAGCTCCCGCACCGCTTTCTGGATGGATGTGGGGGTGATGCCATGGGATTCATTGTACGCCTGCTGGATGGCGCGGCGGCGGTTGGTCTCGTCGATGGCCACCCCCATGGAATCCGTCACATGGTCCGCATACATCAGCACCCGGCCCTCCACGTTCCTGGCTGCGCGCCCCACCGTCTGTATGAGGGATGTCTCCGAGCGCAGGAAACCCTCCTTGTCCGCATCCAGTATCGCCACCAGCGATATCTCGGGGATGTCCAGCCCCTCCCGCAGGAGGTTGATGCCCACCAGCACGTCAAACACGTCCAGCCGCATGTCACGGATGATCTCGGCCCGTTCCAGCGTCTCGATGTCCGAATGCAGGTATTTGACCCGTATGCCCACCTCGCGCATGTAGTCCGTCAGGTCCTCTGCCATCCGCTTGGTGAGGGTGGTGATCAGCACTTTGTGGCCCTTTGACACCTCCTTGTTCACCTCCGACACCAGGTCGTCGATCTGCCCGTCCACGGGCCGCACCTCGATGCTCGGGTCCAGCAGCCCCGTGGGCCTTATGATCTGCTCCGCGCGCAGCATCTCATGTTCCGCCTCATAATCCCCCGGCGTGGCGGAAGTGAACAGCAGCTGGTCGATCTTCGACTCGAATTCCGAGAAATGCAAAGGGCGGTTGTCAAGTGCGCTTGGCAGCCGGAACCCATACTCCACCAGCGTGGTCTTGCGGGAGCGGTCCCCCGCATACATCCCCCGTATCTGGGGCAATGTCATATGGGACTCGTCGACGATGATGAGGAAATCCTTCGGGAAATAGTCGATGAGGGTATAGGGCGGCTGCCCTGGCGCCGAACCCACCAGATGGCGGGAATAGTTCTCTATCCCCGAGCAGAACCCCGTTTCCCGCATCATTTCCACGTCGAACCGGGTGCGCTCCGAGATGCGCTGCGCCTCCAGGAGCTTGTCCTCGCTCTGGAAATACGCCACCCGCTCTTCCAGTTCTTTAAGGATCGCTGCGGCGGCCTGCTCCATCTTTTCTTTGGGCACCACATAGTGGGATGCGGGGAATATGGCCACATGCCCCAGCTCCGCCTTCACCTCCCCCGTCAATGTGTCGATCTGGCAAATCCGCTCCACCTCGTCGCCGAAAAACTCGATGCGGTAGGCCTCGTCCCCGGAGTACGCCGGGAACACGTCCAGCACGTCACCCTGCACACGGAACGCCCCCCGCTTGAAGTCCATCTGGTTGCGCTCGTACTGTATGTCAATGAGTTTGCGCACCACCTCGTCCCGGTCTTTCACCATCCCCGGGCGCAGGGAAACCACCATCTCCTGGTAGTCGATGGGGCTGCCCAGGCCATAGATGCAGGAGACGCTGGCCACGATGATCACGTCGTCGCGCTCCGACAGGGCGGCGGTGGCGGAGTGCCGCAGCTTGTCGATCTCGTCGTTGATGGACGAGTCCTTCTCGATGTAGGTGTCCGTGGAGGGCACGTAAGCTTCAGGCTGGTAATAATCGTAGTAGCTCACGAAATACTCCACCGCATTGTCCGGGAAGAATTCCTTGAACTCACCGTACAGCTGCGCCGCCAGGGTTTTGTTGTGGGCGATGACCAATGTGGGCTTCCCCAGGGCCTGTATCACGTTGGCCATGGTGAACGTCTTGCCCGAACCCGTGACGCCCAGGAGCGTCTGGAACTGGTTCCCCTCACGGAAACCCGCCACCAGCGCATCGATGGCCTCCGGCTGGTCGCCAGTGGGCCGGTACGGCGCCTGTAGATGAAACTCGGCCATGGGTACACCTCCATTCAAATCACGGCCTCACTTGCTTTTCACCATCATATCTGATATACTCCCCTGTGTCAACCAGAACAGCGCCTGCCACCTGCCCAAGGGGGTGGCACATCCTCCAAGTTCATCCAGCAGTCCGTGGGGGCGCCTGCCACCTGCCCAAGGGGGTGGCAGCGTTACAATACACACGTCATTGCAGGTGTACCATTCACTCGTCACCCGGAGCCGCCAGGCAACGTGGCGATCCCCCCAAAAATATGGGTGGCAGCGTCGCAGGCACCGGCGGTGGTTTGCCTGCCCCCCTAGGGGGGTGCCGCCACAGGCGGCGGAGGTTTGCCATGTACAGCTTCACCAACGACTACAGCGAGGGGGCCCACCCCCGCATCCTGGAAAAACTCATCCAGACCAACCTGGAGCAAATTGACGGCTATGGCGAGGACGCTTACTGCGCACAGGCGGCCAGCCTTATCAAAGAAGCCGCCCGCTGCCCCCATGGTGCGGTGCACTTCATCCCCGGCGGCACCCAGGCGAACCTGCTGGCCATCTCTTCCATGCTGCGGCCCCACCAGGCGGTCATCGCCGCCGCCACAGGCCATATAAACGTCCACGAAACCGGGGCCATCGAGGCCACCGGGCACAAGGTGCTGACGGCGGAATATTTTGCGGCCACCCAGGACGCAGCCTCCCCCACCACAGAGGCTTCCTGCCTATTCGCCGCGGCGGAACATTTTGCGGCCACCCCGGACGCTACCGCCCCCGACACAGAGGCTTCCTGCCTATTCGCCGCGGCGGAGCATTTCACAGACGTACCATACGCAACCGCCAAAGTTCCGGCAGCGTCCGCCCCAGGACCGATTGCAGCCGCCCCCGCCACAACCTTACGGCGTCTCTCCCCCACCCCCTCCGGCAGACTCACCCCCGATATGGTCCGGCAGGTCCTGGATGCCCACACCGACGAGCACATGGTGCAGCCAAAGATGGTATATATCTCCGACACCACCGAAACAGGCCTGATCTACCGGAAATCCGAACTGGATGCCCTTGGCAGGCTTTGCCGGCAAAAAGGGTTGTACCTTTTCCTGGACGGGGCCAGGCTGGGTGCGGCGCTCACATGTGCCGCCAATGACCTGGAACTGTCGGACATCGCATCCGCCTGCGACCTCTTCACCATCGGCGGTACCAAAAACGGTGCCCTGTTCGGCGAGGCGCTCGTAATCACCAACCCCGCACTCCGGGAAGACTTCCGCTTCCTCCTCAAGCAGCGGGGCGCCATGCTGGCCAAAGGGTGGCTCCTGGGTGTGCAGTTCGCGGAACTCTTCTCCCCATGCGACCTGGTGCTATCCACCCCACCGGCCCCAACCGTACCCGGCACATTTTCAGTATCCCGAGCGGGCACCCGGCATGCAGGCATGCCGCTGTCCGGATCCTCGGCATCAGCCATGGAAACTCGTTCGACCGGCGCACCCTCGCCCGCTCATTCGACAGGCACACCATCGTCCAACCTCCAGGCAGCAGGCCCTGACACCGCCGCCCCGCTCTACTTCGCCCTGGCCCGCCACGCCAACGAAACCGCAGCCGAGCTGGCCCGCCATCTGGCAGCCGCGGGTTTCCCATTCCTCTACCCGCCCTGCACCAACCAGCTCTTCCCCATCCTGCCGGATGCCCTCATCGCGCGCCTGGAAGCGGAATTCCGGTTCATGCGCTATAAAAAAATAAACGGCGCCGAAAGCGCCGTCCGTCTCGTCACGTCATGGGCCACCAAACCCGAATCCGTCGCCGCATTCGGTGATGCGCTGCGGCGGGCTTGACCGGCGCAAGTCGGATTTTGGCACCCAGCAAAGATAGTCCCCCGCAAATCGCATTTGCCGCCGTGACCCCCATACGACCCGAAACACAAACGGCAGGCACAAATCCGCCTGCCGCCGACTTACGCACATCTCTTCGGCCGTATCTTACCCTCACTCCAGCGCGCCGCCCACGCACCGTCGAAGACTCCCAGCGGGCATCTCTTCGGCCGCACTTGCCCTCACTCCAGCGCGCCGCCCACGCACCGTCGAAGACTCCCAGCGGGCGCCTTTTCGGTCGCACTTGCCCTCACTCCAGCGCCGCGATCGCCGCCTGGAGCACATTGTCCTCGTCATGCTCCACCACCGCTTTCGTGCGCAGCTCTTCTGAAAGCTCCACCTCGATGTCCGGCTCGATGCCCTTTTCGTGGACGTCGTTGCCCATGGGGGTGTAGTAATGCGCGATGGTGATCTTGAGCGCGGACCCGTCACCCAGGGGCACCATCTGCTGCACGATGCCCTTGCCGAAGGTGGTGGTCCCCACCAGCACCGCTTTCTTGTAGTCTTTGAGCGCCCCAGCGAACACCTCGGACGCGCTGGCGGAGCTGCCGTCTATGAGCACCGCAATGGGGATGTCCAGCTCGTGGCCGTCGTTCCTGGGGTAGCCGCCCGGCACCGAGCCGGCCGTGGAGGAAACCCGGATCTTCCCGCCCTCTGTATAATACTTCTCGCCCAGGCCGTTTTTGTCCTCGGTGTATATGAGCAGCCCGTCGGGCAGCACATAGGCCATCATGTCCACGGCCACGTCCAGCACGCCGCCGGGGTTGCCCCGCAGGTCGATGACCAGCTTCTCCATGCCCTGCCCCTGGAGATCCTCCACCGCGGCGATGAATTGGTCGGTGGTCACGCCGTCAAACTGCAGCACAGACACATAGCCTACGTCCCCCGCAAGCATCTCGTGCTCCACCGTGGGGACCTCGATCATCCGCCGCTTGATGGTGAGGGGCACCTCTTCCATGTCGTCGCCCCGCAGCACGGTGATGGTGACGGTGCTCCCCGGCCTGCCGCGGATGTTGTTCTTCACCACCAGGTCCAGGTCCATACCCGTCACTTCCAGGTCGTCCACCTTATAAAGTATATCTCCGGGCAGCATCCCCGCCTCGAAAGCGGGGCAGTCCGCAAACACCCTCACGATGCTCATGACGCCCGTCTGGGTGTCCTGGCTCACCATGGCGCCGATGCCGGCATATGTCCCCTCGGCCTCCTCCATGAGGGCCTCGTAGTCCTCGGGGGTGAAGTACACGGAATACGGGTCGTCCAGCCCGTACATCATCCCCGTGTAGATCCATGTCTCCACTTTTTCCGGGTCTTCCTCGAAAAGGAAATGGTCCTCGATGACGTACTGGATCCGTTTCATCTTCCGGGCTATGGCATCGATGTCCAGCTTGGCCTCGTCCCCTTGGGCCGCAGCCGATGCCGCCGCCTGGGACTCGGCCGCAGCTGCCTGGCTGCGCACCGCCGCCTGCCTGGCAAACGCCGCCAGCGCGAACATGGCCGCCACAAGCACCGTCACCAGCACGCCCACCACGATGCCCGCGGCGAACCTGCCTTTTCCTTCCCTGCCCGCTTTGCTGCTTTCGAAGCCCCGGTCAGGACGGATCCCCTGATCCACCTCCCAGTCCTCTCGTCTATCGTTTTCCAATGCCGCGCACCCTCACCCGTCGTACCCTGCCATACCCACCGGCGTCATCCCCCGGCTGCCCTTTTCGATTCTATCACGTCATGACTTGACCGTCACTCCTATATGACCGCCGGCGCATAGATCCCGGCACGTCCTTACCGCAACCCGGGCCTCAGATGCGCCGCTTGGCCGCCGAGCCATCAATAATCCATGCTCTCCATGTAGTTCATGTACTTCACCACCATCAGCGCGATCTTGAAAGTGATGGCGTCCTCGAACACCCGCAGGTCCAGGCCGGTGCCCTTGAGGAGCTTGTCCAGGCGGTACACCAGCGTGTTCCGATGGATGAACAGCTGGCGCGAAGTCTCCGACACGTTCAGGTTGTTCTCGAAGAACTGGTTGATGGTGGACAATGTCTCGTCGTCCAAATCATCCGGCGCCTTGCCGTCGAATATCTCCTTGATGAACATGCGGCACAGGGGCAGCGGGAGCTGGTAGATCAGCCGGCCGATCCCCAGGTTCGAGTACGCCACCACGTTCTTCTCGCTGTAGAATATCTTCCCCACGTCCAGGGCCATCTTGGCTTCCTTGTAGGAACGGGACACTTCCTTGATGTCGCCCACGATGGTGCCGAACGCCACATGCGCCCTCTCCATGGCCTCGGTGTTGAGCATGTCCAGGATCATGTTGGCGGTTTTTTCCAGGCTCTGGTAGCTCTCGCCGTCCTTCACCTCCCTCACCAGGATGATGTTCTTCTCGTCCACCGCGGTGATGAAATCCTTGGTCCGGGTGGCAAAGAGGCTGCGCACCGTCTCCAGGGAGTTGTTGTCCTTGTCTTGGCGGGTCTCGATGATGTACACCACCCGCTTCAGGTTTGTCTCGATGTGGAGCTTCTTCGCCCGGTTGTAGATGTCCACCAGGAGGAGGTTGTCCAGGAGCAGGTTCTTGATGAAATTGTCTTTGTCGAAACGCGCCTTGTAGGCCACCAGGAGGTTCTGCACGTGGAACGTGGCCAATTTGCCGATCATGTACACGTCGTTCCCGTCGCCCTTGGCAAGCAGGATATATTCCAGCTGGTGCTCGTCGAACACCTTGAAGAATTGGTATCCGCCGATGTTCTGGCCTTCTGCGGGCGACTCCACGAACGCCAGCACCGAACTCTCGTACTCCTCCGCATCGGAAAATGTGGTGGCCAGCACTTTCCCCTCTGTGTCGCAAACGCACAAATCAATCCGGGTGATACCCTTGAGCCCCTCGATGGTGGTTTGCAAAATCTGGTTTGAAATCATAGCGCTCTCCTTTATGTGCGGTTGACGGGTGTAAAACGAATCCACATCTGCCGGATCATCGTTTCGGCCGGGGGTTCCTCATAATTATACATAGTGTACCCGAAAAACCGTAAAAAAGCAACCAAAAAACAGCAAAAAAACCAGTCATTGTTCTACAATGGTTGTTACAGGTCGCTCCTCCGACGCCCCCCGAGGCAGGTCTTCTACCCGCCGGCGCCCCGCAAGACAGGTCTTCCACCTACAAGGCCGACAGCCGCCCTGCCACCGCTTTGACGAAATCCGAAGTGTTCAGCGTCACCACGTCTTTCAGGTCGGTGATGAGCGCCAGGTCTTTCGTCATCTGGCCCGCCTCGATGGTGGAGAGCGTGGCCTTTTCCAGTTTCCCCGCAAATTCGCCCAAGGGCGCATTGCCGTCCAGCTCCGCCCTCTTGCGCAGCGCCCCGGTCCATGCGAATATCGTCGCCACCGAGTTGGTGGATGTCTCCAACCCCTTCATGTGGTTGTAATAATGCCTCTGCACCGTGCCGTGTGCGGCCTCGTACTCGAAATTCCCGTCAGGCGACACCAGCACCGACGTCATCATGGCCAATGAGCCGTAGGCGGAGGAAACCATGTCGCTCATCACGTCGCCGTCGTAGTTTTTCAGCGCCCAGATGAACCCGCCTTTGGACCGCATGACCCTGGCCACCGCATCGTCTATGAGGGTGTAGAAATACTCGATGCCCGCCCCCTCGAAACCCGCCTTGTACTCATTGTCATATACTTCCTGGAAAATGTCCTTGAATGTGTGGTCGTACTGTTTGGAGATGGTGTCCTTGGTGGAAAACCACAGGTCCTGCCTGGTGCTCAGCGCATAGGTGAAGGAGCTCCTGGCAAAACTCTCTATGGAAGGCCGCAGGTTGTGGATGGCGCGCAGGATGCCGGGGGAGTCAAATGTGTGGATGAGCCGCCTCTCCTCCCGCCCCGCCCCGTCAGTGAAAACCATCTCCGCCTTGCCCGGTCCGGGGATGACCATTTCCACGCCATTGTACACGTCCCCATATGCGTGGCGGGCGATGGTGATGGGCTTTTCCAGGTTGCGCAGGGACGGCGATATGCCTTTGACCGCGATGGGCGCGCGAAACACCGTGCCGTCCAGGATCGCCCGAAGCGTGCCATTGGGGCTCTTCCACATCTCCTTGAGCCCATATTCCTTCACCCGCGCCCCGTTGGGCGTGATGGTGGCGCATTTCACCCCCACGTGGTGCTCCTTGATGGCCCATGCCGCATCCACGGTCACCTGGTCGCCGGTTTTGTCCCGGTTTTCCAGCCCCAGGTCAAAGTACACGGTGTTGAGCTCTATGTGTGGCAGCAGCAGCTCGTCCTTTATGAGCCGCCACAGTATCCTCGTCATCTCATCCCCGTCAATCTCCACGATGGGGTTTGTCATTTTGATTATTCCCATTTCGCTTTTCCTTTCAAATGTCAGATTAAGTTTGCGGCGCTTGCAAAACTCGGTTTGGGTTTGCTGCACCCAGGCGCTCATGCCTTGCACACTCTCACACTCGCCCGCTACCGACATGCAAACCGCGATTTGGGCTTGCGATGCTCGCACACTGGAACGAAGATACCAGAAAGTCGCGGAAAATGCAAGGGAAATCGCATGATCCACCCCTTGGCGCACCGCAAGTCACCTAGCCAGCCGATGAGCCGCCGGGCGAAGTGGCCTGTAAACTTGACGCCGCCCGGGCGTTTCCATTCACACGTCACCCGGATCCGCAGCCAAGGCTTCGATCTGCTCTTAAGCCACTATACCACATAAAGCCACAGCGGCAAACCCCGAAATCTATGGACGCCCAAAAAATTTGCGCGGCACCCTGCATATCTACCCAGGCCTGCGCATATAATGCATTGTAACCCAAAAGCGGGGGCTGCGCCCTGCTCGTTGCCACCGAACAAAACATAGACAGTATCGGGGATTCCCGGTCGAATGTCTTGTCCGTTGCCACCGGGTATAGCGAGGCTTCTGCTTGGAACCATATGCAACGCCATAATTGGCCAGGCTCTCATACGCAGCTTCCCTTTGCGCGGGCTCTGTCAGTCCGCAGGGATGACACAGACGGGCAAGGGCGGCGGCAGGATGCTCCCCTTTGCGCAGGCTCTGTCAGCCTGCGGGCATTTACGACGTTGCATATAAAAACGCAGATACGGAGGGATTTTCGACAATGGTGAAACGGAAATTGATTGGCGGTGTCGCCGTGGCGGCATTGACGGCGACCATGGCGGCGGCTGCGGCATTTTCTGCTTTCGCAGGGGAGTGGAAGCATGATGCGAATGGCTGGTGGTACGACAACCTGAACGGAACCTGCCAGGCCAATGGCTGGTTCCTTGACACCACCGGCAAGTGGTACTATTTCGGCCATGACGGGTACATGCTGGAGAACACATTCACCCCGGACGGCTACAAGGTCGGCCCCACCGGCGCATACGACGCATCTGTCCCAAAGAAGACGGACGATGACGCCAAAGACGTGCCCACCGGCTGGGTGAAAGACGCAAAGGGCTGGCGGTTCGCCAACGAAAACGGCACTTTCAAGGCCAACGAATGGGTGATCGGAAACGACGGCAAATACTACTACCTGGCCGGCAACAGCTACATGCTGACGAGCGCCTATGCGCCGGACGGGCGCTACGTGGACGCCACCGGCGCCTGGACCCCGTAACCGCGAAACCCTGCAGCGCTGGTGAGGGCACCCTGACCCGGCAAAGCCAACAGGACCCCATAACCGCGAAGCCCTGCAGCAGGCACATCCGGGTTCAACCCACAGTCAACGCCATTGACTGTTGCACCGGTCAACGGCGTTGACTATTTGTGCTTCCCTTGTTGTTTCAACGGGTTGCGCCGCTTGTTGCTGTTAAAACTGGGAGAAATCCACTGCGTCTTTATGGTCCGAAATATACTTTCCGCACCTTCTTCAAACGCGCGTTTATCTTTTGGTCAAAACCGGAATGCAACCTTTATATCTCCTTCTTTTCCGGTTGCAAAATGAAAAGCCTCCTCCCACCTTTCCAGCGGGAACATCTTGGTTACAACGCCGTTCGTTTTGATGATACCCTTCGCCATTCCCTCAAGCACATAGGGATAGGTGTAGGGGGATATGTGCGATCCGAGCACATTCAGCTCCTTTTTGTCCCCTATGATGGACCAGTCAAGGGTTGTAGGTTCTGAAAAGACGGAAAACTCTACGAAAGTGCCTAACTTTCGTATCATCTGCATTCCCTGTATGACAGATGAAGGGTGACCCGTGGCTTCGATATAAATATCGCATCCGTACCCTTCTGTCAAATCCATTATCTGCTTGATTGCATCTGTCTTCCCGGGATTGATGACCATATCGGCGCCAAACTCTTACCGCAGCCTTCCGTTTTGATTATAATGTCGTCTGAACCGCATTCCGGCACAGGCCATTCTTTCTCCAAGCGATAATCCCCCGGACCATATGCCACCAGTGCCAACATAGTCTCAGGCAAGTTCCCTTTCACCAACTGCCTCCTTCCTTGAAACGAAATATGATACTTCAATCTGTCGGTTGTAAAGTAAGTCGAACTTGTCAGCGTATTGCCGATGTTCAGTATCAGCATAAAGACAACCTACAATACAACCTATTTTCCCGAATGGTGTAACTAGGATTTGGCGTTTAGACCATAGGCTTCCATGATATCTCGCTGAAGTGGTCCGCTTTCCGTAATCAGGTTTCCGTATCTGCCAGAATACTCAATGAGCGTTACGCTCTCCATGGCCTCCATTATCTCTCGAACGGTCATATACTTTGTTGCTTTGTGCACCTTGGCTTTTGACCTTGCCCAACTAAATAGGATAAGCGCTATAAACTGTATGAACAAGCGGCTATCCATTGCAGCAGACGAATGAATGCGCAGGCGCCTCATATCAAGAGCGTTTTTTAAGTCGTCATAAGAATTCTCGACCGCCTCTTTACGACGGTATTCTTCGAGGGCATCCGCCGGATTCATCTTCTTCGTTGACAACAAGCAGGAAAAACCAACATACTTCTTACGCGCGGAGTCAACCGCCTCCGCAATCTCAACGACCTTGCGACCTCGTTTGGGGGTCTCCTTAACGGTAAAAAACTTCGCATATGCCCATTCGTTTTCCTTGACCCTATCGCCGGATAGCAGTTCCTGCCTCCACGCAGTAAGCTTTGCCTCAAATTCGTAAACATCCTCGGCGGCGTGGATGTGGTTATAGTATATGTATACGTAGCATCTCCTGTCGCCCCATTTATGCAAAAGCCCTTTAGCATATAAGACTTCGCCATTTGACATGGTGCAGCGGTTAGGATAAGTCATTATGTCATCTCGTTCCCTGTCGTAAATTTCTTCTATCCACTTTCGCCTTGGGACGGCTAAAATGAAATGATACCTCGCATCGAGTAAGGCGTCGACATTCGCCTTGCTGTAAAACCCCCTGTCCATCACAAACATCAATCGTGTCTGCCCGAGGAAATCCAGCGACGATACCGTGGTTTTGAGCGTCGCCACGTCAGATATCGAACCCGGAATACGCCTATAGTAGGCGGGCAACCCGCTTTCTTGGCCGAACAGTAGTGCTAGATTTATCTGCGGGAGATTCTCGTTATCACGGTTATGCCCGAATCGCACATACTCGTTGCTTGCAGAGTAGGATGATATCGATGTGATGTCGTAAAACAGGCATTCCTTCTCGGCAAGCGACTTCATCCAACTCTTGAAGAAGGATTGGCGCTGCCCCTCGGTGATTCCTTGCAGTATTTCGGATATGCGTTGCGAAGAAAATGGCTTGCCGAATGGGTGCTTGCTGTGAGTGCTCCAAGATTCGCATCTTGATAAAGGAAGACCACGCTGTACCAAGAAGTATGCGAGACTCAGGATTTCGGAGTGGTACTCTGGTATGCTGCGAGCGAGGATATTGCCCAAGTTCGTCTCGGCAACCGCAGCGTCAAGCAGCATAGCGGGACCGACGACGGTGGCATTCGCTGTAACTTCGGGCGCAACAGCGGCGCGTTTGGCAACGCGTTCCGTACGAGCGGAAGGGATAACCTCTCCGGTGGTCTCATCAATTCTTCCAAGGCAAACTTGGCGGTTGCGCGCTTGTTTCTTTTCCTTATCCCAATAGCTCACAACAGAGTACAGGTATTTCTTACCGTCTGCTTTATTGTGGATAGTTGTTGAAGGCATATACTCCCCTTTCATAGTTATACATTATCATTATTATAACTATGTATCGAGAAAAAATCAAGCACTTTTTTCGAAAAAAGTGCTTGATTTGCAAAGGTTTGAGGAATTTTGTCAGCCGATACTAGTTACATTACGCGGGAAAATAGGATACAAGCAAGGCGCCCACCGAGATGGCCGTACCAAGCCCTACGGATTTTATTGTTCCCTTCATGTTGTTTTCAGTGTCCGTAAGACCGATACTCTTCATCGCCAGGCTGGTGGTGAGGAAGTACGGAATCTGGAACAGGAAATACATCGGTATGCAGAGCGTACGGTTTGTATTGATCACGGACATCGATAGAGTCCGGCCCGCTGGTCGGCGCCTGCGTCACCACGGCAGATCAGGCGAGGGGGAACCTCGCCGTCATGTCGTCCGACACGCAGTGATGTAAAATATACTTTACGCAAAAGGCTGTTTTAAAGGTGGGGAGCCCAACCGGCCCCCTTTATTTTTTACGTCTTGAGCTTCTCCGCTTTCA
>JAISUG010000045.1 GCA_031272185.1 Lachnospiraceae bacterium | reverse complement strand
GATGGGGCGGGGATGGCATAGGTTCACATGATATGCGTCTTAGAAAAAATACTTTTCAAAACACCCGCAGCCGCAGCTGTTACAACGGCTGCGCTGTTTTTTGCTGTCAAACTCGGGTTGTAACACCATTCTATTTTGGGTTGCTATACTGCCGAAATGGGATATTGTCATTTGCACGATTCTGTACTATAATACGAGTAAATCGAAGAGTGACTGCTTCACAGTTGTATGCTTTGAAACAAACCCTCAGGAGGTAAGGGATGGAAGTAAGGGCTAGCATGTTACTCTCTGATCAACCATACATAGGGCGACTTTATTGCGGGAATCCCGATTTTCGGTTCATCATTGTTCGAAAAAGGCACCGCACGAAAGGAGAAGGGCAATCATGAAAGTGGGACTGTATTCCATATCTTGCTCCGGCACCTGGTACAGCGACAGGCCGGCGCACACCGTGGAGGGGTTCATCGACGTCGCGAAGAAGTACGGCTACGAGGGTGTGGAGATCGACCTGAAGCGCCCCCACGGCTCCCCCCTGGACTTAGACGAGTCGCGCTGCAAAGAGATCCGCGACTACGCGCGCTCCCAGGGGCTGCCCATCTGCGGCGCCGCGGCCAACAACAACTTCGCGTCCATCGTGCCCGAACACATCGAAAATGAGCTCCTCATGGTGCGGGAGCAGATCCGGGTTTCCCAGCAGCTGGGCGCCCCGGTGCTGCGGGTGTTCGCCGCCTGGCGGGGCATCGTGAAGAAAAATGGCGTCGCCACCTACGAGGTGCCCCAGCGCTGCCACACATACTACGGCGCGCTGGACTACGAGCTGCGCCAGGCCATCGTCGCCTGCCTGAAAGAGTGCGCCGTCTGGGCCGGGAAGGCCGGCGTGGTGCTGGCCCTCCAGAACCACCACCCCATCATCGAGGACTACCATGACATGCTGGACATCGTGCGCTGGGTGGACTCCCCCTGGGTGAAGTGCTGCCTGGACGCCCCCTGCTGTGGCTGGGACCCGGTGCACCAGAGCAGCTCCTACATCGAGCAGGCGGTGAAGGAAGTGGGCGCCCTCCAGATGATCTCCCACGCCAACGCCGAGTTTACGGAAAACCCCGACGGCTCCATCGACGTCATCACGTTCGACCCCCACATCCAGCCGGTTCTGACCAACTACGAGGCATTCGTCAAGGCATCCAAGGCCATCGGCTACGACGGCTTCCTCAACTACGAGTTCTGCCACATGCCCTTCAAGGACGGGAAGGTGCGGGGCTACGACGACTACATCGACAACCAGATCCGCCTCGCCCGTATTTATTTCAAACGGTTGATAGAGGCGGCGTGACTCGCCTGTTCATGTTTGAAAGAAAATGAAAACTTTTGATTGCATAATGCCCCGCCTTATAGTATAATACTTCCAAGGGATTTCATGAATCCGCACACATTGTTGTCACATTGCCCATAAGCCGGGGGCGGGCGCACCATGCCGCCCCACCGACGCCCATTGACCCCATCCCAGGCCGCGCAGGGTTTTGCGTGCGGCTAGCAGCGTGGGAATCGATGGCGCACACCCCATCCCAGGGTCGGCGTGGGTGTATGGGACGAGTGGCGTGCGGCGCAAAAAGAGGAGGATCAACTATGAAAAAGAAACTGGCCATCATCGTGGCCGCGCTGTCAGCACTAACCATGGTGGCATGCTCCACGTCCCAGCCTGCATCCACCACTGCGGCACCTGCCGCCACCGAAGCGGCGACCACGGCTGCAGCCCCGGCGGCGCCCGCTTCCCAGGACGTGAAGCTCGCCTCGCACAATGCCATCATCGAGGGCAACCCCTACCGGGTGCGCTATGAGGCCGACATCCAGGAGGCGGCGGCCGATGCGAAAAACTACGGCCTGAACGTGTCCTACGCTTCCTTTGTTTCCAACTGGGACGCCGCCACGGAGTCCCAGCAGATCGAGAACAGCATCAACGAAGGCTATGACATCATCCTGGTGAACCCGGTGTCCTCCTCCGGGCTAGACCCCATCATCGACAAGGCCCAGGAGGCCGGCATCATCTACATCAACGCCGACGTGGAGTACCTCTCCCCTGACGTGAATGTGCTCAATGTCTGCACCGACCAGAAGTACCTGGGCTACACCACTGCCACATACGCCGGCAAAGTGCTGGGCAAGGGCGCGAAGGTCGTCATGATCGCGGCCATGGACGGCAACTCTGCCAACGAGCAGCGCCAGGCGGGCTTCGAGCAGGGCATCGCGGAGCAAGGCCTGGAAGTGGTTGGCGGCAAGTATTTCCATGACTGGGACGCCGTGAAAGCGCAGCAGATCATGACCGAGATCCTCAACTCCGGCCTGGAGTACGACGGCATCCTGATCTCCCAGTGCGCGGAGGCGGCGCTGGCCGCCTATGACGCCGCCGGCAAGGAATACCCGAAGTTCATCGGGTTCAATGACACCGGCGAGTTCATGCAGCGCATGCTGAAGCTGAACGAGACCGAGCACAAGATGGACTTCATCGTCCTGTCGAACCCTCCGGGGGTGGGCGCCAGCGCATTGAACTTCGGCCTGAACATGATCCTGGGCAAGGAGATCCGGGATGACATCTATGACGTGCCGGAGATCCACAGCATCTACCTGAAGTCCAAGATCAACTGGACCTACGACGACATCAACGACCCGGAGTTCAAGGAGAAAGCCGCGACCATGGCCCCCGGCGACGCACTCACCTATTGGCTCACCATCGACGAAGTGGCACAGCAGTTCTTCAAATAACAAATTGCAGCGGACTGGAGCAATGACCGGCGGACCATAGTCAATGACATCTAAACTCGTGCTTGGATGCCCTGCATATCGGCATCCAGGCACGGTTTCATGTATCGTTGCCCATCGTTTCCGCCGGTCGTTGTTTTTCCGTATCGAACCGACCCGCAGCCCCGGTCACCGGCCACGTGTTCCGTCCGCAGCCGCTTACGTCACCGGCCACGTGTTCCGTCCGCAGCCGCTTACGTCACGGGCCACGTGTTCCGTCCGCAGCCGCTTACGTCACGGGCCACGTGTTCCGCCCGCAGCCCCATACTTTACCGGCTGCATGTTCCACCCGCAGCCCCTCGGCAACCGATGTCCGTCATACGAAACGAAGGGACACCCCCATGGTAGAATTGCGCGACATACACAAACATTTCGATGCGGTGGTGGCGCTTCATGGCGCCGGCCTGACCGTGGCGCCCGGGGAGATCCGTGCGCTCCTGGGTTCCAACGGCTCCGGCAAATCCACCCTCATCAAGATCCTGGCGGGGCTGGTGGAACCCACCGGCGGCCAGGTGCTTTTCGACGGCGCCCCGGTGCATATCCGAAACGGCAGGGACGCCCGCAGCTTGGGGATAGCCACCACATTCCAGGAACTGAGCCTCATCCCCATGATGAGCGTCCGGGACAATATCCTCCTGGGCAACGAACCACTGGCCCGCCTGGGGCTGGTGGACCGAAAATCGGCAGACAGGCGCATCGAGGAGCTCCTCGATCGCTTCCATATAAAGTGCGACCCGGACACATACGTACAGGCATTGACCCCCTCCGTCCAGACCATGGTGGAGGTGGCCAAAGCGGTGGCCCAGAACCCACGGCTCCTCCTGCTGGACGAGGTGACCGCGCCCCTGCACTACGACGAGGTGGAACTCCTTTTCGGGTCCATGCGTGAACTTGCGGCGGAAGGCGTGGCCATGATCTACGTCACCCACCGGATCAGCGAGGTGTTCACCATCTGCGACACCGTCACCGTGGTACGAAACGGCGAGACCGTGGCCCAGGGTGCGGTGGGCGATTTCTCCACGGATACCATCATTTACCATATGACAGGCCAGCGGCCCGAGGCCGCCGCCTCCCATGCAGGGTCCGAAACCGGCGGCCGCGAAGGCGAACCTATGCTGGATGTGAGGAACCTGGAACTCCTCCCCAAGGCCAAGGACCTCTCCCTCAAGGCATACAAGGGCGAGATCGTGGGCATCGGCGGGCTGGAAGGCCAGGGCCAGTCGGAGTTCATGCGGGCCCTCCTGGGGGCAACACCTTTCCAGGGCGGCGAGATCGTCTACGACGGCCAGCCCAGGCGGTTCCGGTCCCCCGCCGCGGCGGTGCGGGAGGGCATCGGGTTCATCTCCGGCGACCGCAACCGGGAGGCCATCTTCGCGCTGCGCACCGTGGAGGAGAACCTCCTGGCCGGCAAGGTGGCCAAAGGCCGGCTCTTCGCCTACATGTCCGCCCGGTCCATCCGCGCTTTCGCCAGGGACGCCGTGGGAAAATACGCCATCAAGATCGGTTCCCTCCGCCACGCCGCCAACTCCCTCTCCGGCGGCAACCAGCAGAAACTGGTGGTGGCACGCTGGATTGCCATGTCGCCGAAGCTGCTTTTGCTGGACGACCCCACCAAGGGCGTTGACATCCACTCCCGCCGGGAGATACACCAGATCTTGCGCCGCTGTGCGCAGGAAGGCATGACCGTGGTCATGAGCCTAAGCGAGACAGAGGAGCTGCTGGACAATGCGGACCGCATCTATGTATTCTACGAGGGCCATGTGAATGCGGTGCTCTCCGGCGCCCAGAAAACGCCCGAGGCCCTGGCGGCAGCCATGCTGGGCATGTCCGGGCCCGGTGCTGCAGATGCACCATCACCGTCAGGCCCACATTCGGACAGTTTGTCGGGTCGCAGCATTTCACGTTCCATTCCGGGTGCACCATCGCCGTCCGGCCCGCATTCGGACGGTTTTCCGGTGGCAAGTTCACCTGGGTTTCCCGGCGCGGCGGATGCGTCGGCCGCCATGTCCCCGGCGACGGGGGGCGGCGGCGGAAAGGGGGCGACGCCATGAACACGAAAACCAAACCGACACCCTCGTATCTCCTGGCATCCGCCAGGCAGGCGCTGGGCCGTTTCCATACCTCGCCCGCCTTCGCCGGTTCCATGCTGTTTTTGGCGGCGCTGGTGCTCAATGCCGCGCTCCAGGGCCCGGCGTCGTTCTTCACCGTGAAGAACATCAACACCCTCTTCACCAAGAACACGCCCTTCATGCTTGCGGCCATCGCCCAGAGCCTGCTGCTCATGACAGGCACCATGGACATCTCCTGCGGTGTCCAGATGGCCCTGGTGAACGTGGTGGTCATCATGACCGGGCAGGAGTGGGGCATCCCCTTCCCCCTGAGCTGCCTCCTGGGCATAGGGGCGGCCATCCTGGCGTCGCTGCTGTGCTGGGTCTGCTGCTCCGTGCTGCGGCTCCCCGCGCTCCTGGCCAGCTATGCGCTCACATTCGTCATCAAGGGCGTGAACGTCATGATCATGAGCGTCCCCCAGGGCAAGGTGGAAAAGCTCTACTACAAAGCCTATGATTCCCAGATCTTCGGGTTCATCCCCGCCTCTATCCTGGGGCTGGCGCTGGTGCTCCTCATCTGGGCTTACGTGCGCCGCACCCGGCTGGGTACCCACATGTACGCCGTGGGCGGCAACCAGCGGGACGCCTTCGCCGCCGGCATCAGCCCCATGGGCGTGCAGCTGAAGGCATTCCTGCTCAAAGGCTTCATCATCGGCGCCGCGGGCGTGTGCCTCACCCTGATGACCGCCGCGGGCAACCCCCTCCAGGCCGAGGACTACGGCATCCGCTCCCTCTCCGCCTGCATCATCGGCGGCCTGTCTTTCGGCGGCTGGGGCACCGTGGGCTGCGCCATCTCCGGCGCGGGGTTCCTGGTGCTCATCCAGAACTCCGTGTACTATTTCTTCTCCATGCTGGTAAAGATGATCCCTGGCTTCTCGGTGACCAGCTACTACCAGAACTTCGCCTCCGACCTGCTGATACTCCTGGGGCTGCTCATGACCATGGTCACCGCCAGGGGGCAGCGGGAGGCACTGCGGCGGGACATCGTCCGCCAGCTAAAGACCGGCATAGGGCTGCGTGACCAGGCAGGCACGCCCCCCCCTGACGGGGCGGCCGCCGGGGCGGCGTTGGCGCCACCCCCGGGGAACGGCACCGGGCCCGAAAACACCGATGCGCCGGCGTTTGACACACTGTCCGCCCCGGCGGTTTCCACATCAGCGGCCCGGACCGGCTTAAGCGACGGCGCCGGTGTAGGGGCGGCCCACACGAAGGAGGGCATGGACGATGAAAGATAACCTCACCCCCCTGATGCGCGCGAAAGTCTTCGTCAAGGAAAGCCCTGCGCGCATGGCGTTCATCATCGCCATACTGCTCTACGTCGCCACGGTGGCGGTTTCCCCCACCTCCCTCAATGCCAATGCCATCGGCTCCATCATCATGATGACTCTCCTGCTGAGCTTCGCCTCCGCGGGGCAGACCATCGTCCTCATCGGCGGCGGCATGGATTTCTCCGTGGGCGCGGTCATGTCCTCCGCCGCCATCCTCGCCACCACCATCATGAACCACCGGGACGGGTATTTCCTCCCACTGCTCATATCCGCATTGGCCATGGGCGCTTTCGTGGGCCTGTGCAACGGCGTCTGCGCGGTGAAGATCGGCTTGCCCCCCATGATCGTGACGTTGGCCATCTCCAATGTGGTCACCCGGATGCAGTACGTCCTCACCCAGGGCAGCCCGCTGGGCTACGTCTCCGACGCATTCTTCAGGTCGGTGACCACCCGCCTCTTCGGGGTGCAGTTCCTGCCCTCGATCATACTTTACGCTTTCATCGTCTTCCCCCTGGTGTTCTTCCTGCTGAACCGCTCCCGTTTCGGCAAGCAGGTCTACCTCATCGGCAACAACCCCCTGGCCGCCCGTCTGGACGGTATCGAGGTGAGCCGGGTGCAGATCCTGACCTATGTTTTCTCGGGGATGTTCTCCGCATTCGCAGGGATCCTGGGGGCGGCCTACATGCAGTCCGTCCGCTGCCAGACCTTCGACGAGTACGCCTACAACTCCCTCATCGCTGTGATCATCGGCGGCACCGCGCTCTCCGGCGGCATCGGCACCTACACCGGCAGCATCGCCGGATCCCTGGTGATGGTGGTGCTCTCTAACCTCCTCACCGCCATGCAGCTGTCCCCCACCAAGCGCAACGTGGTGCTGGGAGTCCTGATGGTCCTGCTGCTGGTGCTCTACAACCGGGAGAAAAACGTGCGGCAGTGATGATCAAAGAAAAATGTCGATGGTGCTTCTCCCTACACGAACACCACATTCTCGGGGTACAGGTCGCTCCCTTGGGTTGGAACGGCACCCGCGCCCGCATCCCCCGCCATCACGTCCGGCGCCAGGGTCCCCGCCTGACCCGGTATGTGGCCCTTTGCGCCCGCCCCCTGCGCCTTGTCGCAGATGATCCGGGTGAATGCGCCGGTTTCCGCCATCTTCAGGTACCCCCGCCGCCCGATCTTCTGGTGGTTGCACAGGAGGTAGGCACTGCCCGCATTTTCGATGGCGATGCGCTTCATGAGCAGGCTCTCCATCTCCGTGGTGTACACCATCCCCTGCGCCAGGTCCGCGCCGGTGCAACCCAGGAAAGCCTTGTCGAAATAGAACTGTTTCAGCACGTCCTGGGCGATGGGCCCCACGTTCATGCTGTAGTGCACCCTGCACTGCCCCCCCACCAGGAAGATCTCCGCCGCCGCGCCCCGGATGCCCTGTATCAGCAGGCAGTTGTAGGTCACGATCTTCACCCGCCGCTTTTCCAGGATCCGCATCAGCGGTATCATGGACGTGCCTGCGTCCAGAAACACGCTGTCCCCGTCCTCCACCAGCTGCGCCGCATATGCCGCGATGCGCTCCTTCTCCTTTACGTCCACCATCTTCTTGCCCTGCATGGTGAGCTCCGCGTCATCCAGCGCGGCGTCGGGGCCCGGGTCCACCGTGGCGCCCCCCAGCACCCGCCGCAGCTTCCCCTCCCCCTCCAGCTTCTCGAAATCCCTGCGCACCGTGATCTCCGAAATCCCCAGCTCCCTGGCGATCTCCTTCAGGTTCACGATGCCTTTTTCATTGAGCTGCTGTATGATGTAACGCTTCCGCTCTATGGCAATCATATCCGCACCCCCGCATTCCGCTTGCGACCCGCCCCAGGGCGCCCCCACCCACCGCCCGCCGGCACTTCTTCCCGTGGCCGGCTCTCGGCCTCGCGCTTGATCCCACGGCGCCGAACCGCTCGCTGCTATGTACGGATTGTATCATATTTTTTCAAAGTTTAACACCATTTTTTCAATATTTTTCAAAACTCCACATATTCCTCGATCGTGCAGGAATGTCTCTTTGCGCCTTTCCTGTAGTTGATGCCTACCAGCAGTATCTTGCCGGCGTGTCCTTGCAGGGCGGCGGGGTAGTTTCTCTCCTTAATTGATATGATACGTCAATGAAAACGGCATGGTTCAAAATGCCGGTTGCCGCCATCGGTTCCCCATGGTATAATTCCCAAATCAGGCCATGCCCGAGTTTCAATGCGAACCACTTCCTCCACGAAAGCGAGGCCCCCATGATACGTTTCGCCACCATCGGCACAGGCAACATCGTCGACAAATTCCTGGCGTCCGCGCTGGCCGTGGACGGTCTTCGCTATGTTGCGGTATATTCCCGCAGCGCCGAAACCGCGGCGGCGTTTGCAGGGAAGTATGCACCCCCCGCATGTACGGCCTGCCCCCCCCTGCGCATTTTCACCGACCCGGAGGCCCTGGCCGCCGACACGGACATCGACGCCGTCTACATCGCCAGCCCCAACTCCTTCCACCACGACCAGGCAGCGCTCTTCCTCTCCCGCGGGAAGCACGTCCTGTGCGAGAAGCCCGTCACATCCAACCGCCGTGAGCTGGAACACCTGATCGCCCTTTCCGAAAAGCACGGCGCCATCCTGCTGGAGGCCATGTGGACCGCCTACACCCCCGGCTTTGCCGCCATCCGGGAGAACCTCCCCCGCCTGGGCCCCATCCGCCGGGTGGACCTGCGCTACTGCCAGTATTCCTCCCGCTACGACCGCTACAAAGCGGGCATCGTGGACAATGCCTTCAACCCCGCCCTCTCCAACGGCGCCCTCATGGACATCGGCGTCTACTGCGTCCACACCCTGGTGCGTCTCTTCGGGGCGCCGGACGCCGTCAAGGCCGACGCACTGTTCCTGGACGACGTGCCCCAGGCTGCGCAACCGTTGCCGGATCGGCCAGATACGTCCACCGCCGATGCCGCAATCGCAGGCCATCCAACCACCGCCGCCTGGCCCGCTACCCCGCCGCAAGTCAACCACAACACTGAAACGGCACACTTGCATACCGGCATCGACGGCGCAGGCACGATCCTGGCGCACTACGGCAAACCCCATGGCGACGGCCAACATGACCCACATCAGGCGGCGCAACCAATCGCCGCATCGACTGCCGCCCGGTTTGCGCCCCATCCGCCCCTCGACACCGCCGCCGACTCCTTCCTCGCCACGCTCTCATACGCCAAAGTCAGCGACAGCCGCATCCCCAGCGAGATCCAGGGCGAGGACGGCGCCATCACATTCATGGCCAACCCATACATCTACGAAGTCTGCCACTATGACCGAAACGGACACAAAGAAACGCTATACGAAACCCCCGTCCGCAGGGACATGTCCGGGGAAGTGCGACGGTTCATCGAACTCATCGAAAATGGCGACGCCCGCCACGGCGAACTGGCACACTCCCTGGCCGCCATGGCGCTCATGGACGAAGCCAGGGGGCAGATGGGCATCCGCTTCCCTGCGGATGCGCATAACACAATCCGCAATCCGCATGGTTGAAACGGCGCCGGCGGCTGTACAAACAGCCCCGCCCCGTCTATAATATCCCTATTCGTCGTTGCTGCATGGCCGACCAAACCTTGCGCAAAGCCGGGAATGATGTCGGATGCGCATTGCTTGGTTGGCGGGGCAATGGTATCGCTGTGAGGGGAATATGCCAGACTATTCGAAGAAACGCACGGCCACCCTGGTGGCCAGCTGCATCATGGATCTGTTCATCGGCGCCCTGTATACCTGGAGCGTGTTCTCCGGGCCGCTGGCGCAGCATATAGGCGGCCTCCTCGGGCGCCCCATGACATCCGCGGACATGGCTGTCGTCTTCACCGTGGCCAATGCCATCTGCCCCCTGCCCATCATCTTCGGGGGGCTCATCGTGGACCGGTTCGGGCCCAAGCCCATGTTCGTCTCTGGGGCCATCCTGTACGGCGGGGGCCTGTTTTTGACAGGTTTCGCCGGCAGCGTGACATGGGTCGTCGTCACGTTCGGCCTCATCGCCTGCACCGGCCTGGGGTTCGTCTATGGCACCACCATCGGCCACACCGTGAAGCTCTTCCCTGACCGGCGCGGCTTGGTGGGCGGGCTGACCACCGCCTGCTACGGCATCGGCAGCGTCATCATGCCCCCCGTGGGCAAATTCCTCATGGATACATTCGGCACCCTGCCCGCATTCCGGATCATGGGCCTGACATGCTGTGGCGCCATCTGCCTGTGCAGCCTGGCGGTGGAGAGGCACAGGGGCGCAGGCGCCACACGGCTCGCGGCCGCAGGCGCCACACAGGCCACGGCGATTCCCGCCCCTGCGGCACCCGCCCCGGCTACAACCGCACCGACGACACCCGCCCCTGCGACGCCCGCCCCGGATACACCCGCACCGGCTACACCCGCCCCTGCGACACCCGCCACTGCGACACCCGCCCCACAAAACCCCTGCACGGATATGCCCCGCCACGGTGCCGTGCAGGAATCAGGTGCCCATGGCGAGCGCCCGGGCCTGGACTTCAAAGGCATGCTGCGCACGGGGGATTTCTACGTCATGTTTTTCATGCTCACATGCGGGGCTTTCGCCGGCACGATGGTCATCTCCCAGGCATCACCCATGGCATCCGGCCTGGTGGGCATGTCCACCATGGCGGCGACCCTGGCGGTTTCGGTGTTGGCGCTTTCCAACACCGCCGGGCGCATCCTGGCGGGCATGCTTTCAGACCGGTTCGGGCGGATACCCGCGCTGTACGGCACCTATGCCGTCAGCCTGGCCGGTACGTTCCTGCTGTTCGCATCCCGCCAGGGGGCATATGTGGTTTTCATGGCGGGCATCATCTGCGTCGGCCTGGGGTTCGGCGCCCTGATGGGCATTTTCCCGGGCTTCACGGCGGATGTGTTCGGCGCCGCCCACAACACCATGAACTACGGGTTCATGTTCATCGGGTATGCGCTGAGCGGGGTGGTGGCGCCCCTGGCCATGTCCGGCCTTTTGCAGGCCACCGGACGTTATACCTGGGCGTTTTTGGTCTCCGCCGCGCTGACCGGCGTCGGCTTCCTGCTGGCCAAGGCCCTTCCTCTTACCTGATCTGCGAGGCCACGGCGTAGGCATCCTTGATGGCGGCGCGCATGTTGCGGGCCTGGCGGCAGTCCCCGATCATGAAGAACTGTTTGGCCGTGCCGAAGAACCCCATGGCGACGTCATTGTGGGGCGTCATGCCGCCGCTTATGATGATGTCGTCGAATTCCAGGCTGCGCTCTGTGCCGGCGCTGTCGGTGAAAAACACCGTATTCCCTTCAATCTTTGTGGTCGTGGCGCTCTTTTCCATCTTCACGCCGTTCCTGTGGGCGTACTTGTTGTAAAGCCCCCTGGTGCGGATGGGGTTCAAGTCGTGGGCGATGATGTTCTTGCGGCAGATGATGGTCACGTCCTTGCCTTCCCTGGCCAGGTGGATGGCAGCTTCCGCCGCCGACGATGCGCCGCCCACCACCACGACCCGCTGCCCTATCTGCCCTTCCTGGCCGTAGATGTTCACCACGTTCCACTTGGTGTGGGCGTCGGCCCCCGGTATGGGGGGCAGCTTCGGCTCTGCGCCCGTGGCGGCCACCACCACGTCAAACCCCATGGACCGGATCATGTCAGGGGTGGCCGGCGTGCCCAGGCGCACTTCGACGCCTTTGTCCTTGAGCTGCCATTCCAGCCAGCCCAGGTATCGGGCCATGCGCCATTTGAAGTCGCAGTGCCTGCTGCCTTTCAGCTGGCCCCCCAGCGCATCGGAGGATTCGAAAAGGATGGGGTCGTGCCCACGTTCTTTCAGGTACAGCGCGCAGCGCATCCCGCCCGGGCCTCCGCCGATGACGGCCACCTTTTTCGGCGATTCGAAAGGCTCGCTCATCTGGCGGGCGCGGTACTCCATGCCCATCCTGGGGTTGATGGTGCACACGCTCATCCAGTCCCCCGTCCAGCTAAGGCCGCGGCAGGCATGGCAGAGCAGGCACGGCTCCAGGTCCTCGCCCTTGCCGCTGTCCATGATCCCCTGTATCTTAGTGTTGCACATGAAGAGGTGGTTGGAGACGATCATGTCGGCCTTGCCAGTCGCGATGACCTCTTCCAGGTGGTCCAGGTCAGCGAAGGGGGTGGAGGTGGCGATGGTCATGGTGACGCCCGCCGCCTTCCACTTCGCGGCCTGGGCGATGCCCAACTGGGAACCTTCGCCCAGGCACTCTTCCTTGGTGCCCATCTCCACGCCCATCCCGCGTGAGAGCAGGATGTCACAGTAGGGTTCGACCTCTTTGAGCAGGGCCACCGTGGAGCCCTCGTCCCAAACCGGGTCCCCGAAAGCGTTGGGCGGCGAAACGACGATCAGGTAGTCGTCGCCCAGTTTCTTGCGCATCTGCCCCAGGAACTGGTGGAGGAAACGGCAGCGGTTCTCGTAGCTGCCGCCATACTCGTCGGTGCGCCGGTTCAGCTTCTCGTGGAAGAACTGCCCGATGTACCCGCCCAGGTTCACCAGCCCCGCCTCGAAACCGAAGGATTTGTACTTGGCCGCGCGGTTGACATAGATGTCGATATACTCCTGTATGGTCTTGGCGGTGAACATCTCCCGCTCGGCGATCTGTTTGCCCAGGGCGTTCAGATCCCCGCCGGAGCCTTCGGGGCCTATCAGCGTGCCGAATGTGTACACGTCGCCGTACTCATCCGGCCCTGAGGGCATCATGGGGTTGCCCATGGGCGGCCCGGGCGCATGGGGGTCATTGACTGTCCAGTTGACTTCCATGTCCACGGCCAGGGAAGAACACAGCATGCTCCCGTAGTATTTGATGTGTGCGGCGAAGTGGGAGAAATAGTTCTGGCAGCCCGGGTCGTCGAAATCCCACATGGCGAAATGCGGTATGTCGAATCCCGGCAGCTTGCGCTGGTAGTCATTGGCCAGGTCGTGGACCATGATGAGCGCGCTGCCGTTCTTGGCGATGCCCTCATAGAACGCGGTCAGCGATTCAGAGGGGTAGAGCTCCGGCCCCGCAAGGAAATGGGGCTGCGCCGTGGGGTAGAGGAACCTGCTTTTGAGGGTGAACCCCCGGATCTTCATGGGGGACCCGATGTGTTTGTACCGTTCGGACATATGCGTGAACTCCTTTACTGGGCGGCCTGTTTGGCCTTGCGCGCCGCTATCTCGGCCAGGTGCATCTTGTTCGTCTTCTCATCCAGCTTGAAGAGCGTCCAGAAGATGGCGGTCAATATGCTGGTGATGCAGGGGAACCCCAGGTACAGGAAGGAGATGGCCCCCTTGGCCGCTTCGGGCATGACCGCGTCCGGCCCGCCCGAGAACCCGAACCCCGCGATGACGAACCCCAGCACCGCCGCCGCGATGGCGGAGGTGATTTTCTGCAGCACCGCGATGCCGGACGAGTTCAGCCCCTCCTGGCGGACGCCGTTCTTCCATTCGCCGTAGTCCACGATGCGCGACAGCAGCACCATGTTGGCGGGTGCGGTGACGCCGCTAAGGAACGCCTTGGCGCCCAGGCCGAAGAACAGCAGCGTCATATGCGAGGGGCCCGCAACCCACATGACCACCGTGGCGATAGCCTGGAGGATGGCGGATAGCTGCATGGTGAGCTTCGCCTCCAGGAAAGAGGAAACCGGGAGGCCCACTATGGTGCCGACGAAGTTGGGGATGGACAGCACCGTGAACATCACGCCCATGAGGCTCATGTCGCCCACCACGTACTGCATGAACCAGGCCATGGTGCCGAAAGCGAACCCCATGGAGAATGAGTTGAACAGGTTGATCACCACCATGGTGAGCCACCAGCGGTTGGACGCGATGAAACGGATCTGGTCGATGATGGACTCGCGCTTGGCGGAGCCGTGGAGCTGCTTGTACTCGGCGTCAATGGCTTTCCAGTCGTCGCCGGTGCGCTGTTCCGTGATGAGCAGGCCCGCGGCGAAGATAAGCACCGTGGTGGCGATGCCCATGATCCAGGCCAGCAGGCGGTATGAGAAGAGGGTGTCGCCGTATGCCGCCATGATGGGGACGATGACCCAGCCCGCCACGGAGGAAGCCAGCGTGGTGGCGGCGCCGATGGCCCAGCCTATCCAGCTGCGCACCTTGGAGCTGTCCGAGAGCAGGGCGCCCAGGGACTGGGTGGGGATGCGGATCATGGTTGCGAAGGTGCAGAACAGGTTATAGAAGATGAATGCCCAGACCAGGACCATGGTCGATGAAGCCGATTCCGGCACCATCCACATCAGGCCGATGGACAGGCCCAGCGGCACGGCGGTGATGAGGAACCAGTGCTTCGCCTTGCCCCATTTCGTGCGCACCCGGTCCACCACGATGCCCATGAGGAAATCGGTGACGCCGTCGATGATGATGCCCACGGAGAGCACCGTGGCGATGGCCGCGACGTTCACGTTGTACTTGGTGGAGTACACCATGGTCAGGTAGGTGGAGAAGAGCACGTACCCCAGGCCCTGGTAGCCGAAAGGCCCGAAGAATGACGCCAGGTAGTTCTTGATGCTCCTGGCGGAAAACAGTTGCTGGTAGTCTTTGAGCGCCGTGGTTTCCTGTGTCGCCTCGCCTGTCCCTTTGGTTTCCTCGTTTTGCGTACCCATGGATATTTTCTCCTTTCAATGTACTGCGGCGGATCTTTAGCCGCGCCACTGCTGCAAAATATTGCTGCGCCACACTTCCAAACACAACGGTTTTCTGTTACAATATACACGGAACCACAGATGGCCGAAACCACCGGGAACCGACAGCTCTTCGCGGCCGCAAGCACCCGCGTCCACGGACGGCGAAAGCCGTCAGGACCGCACAAGCAAGCCGGAGGTACGCCATGACCATCAACCAGCTGCGGTGTTTCATCGCCGTCGCGGAACACATGCACTTCACCAAAGCCGCGGAGGCCCTGCACATCTCCCAGCCCTCACTGAGTTATCAGGTGGCCAGCCTGGAGACGGAGCTGGGCATCTCCCTCATCGCCCGCAACACCCGCTCCATGGAGGTCACCCCCATGGGCAGGCGTTTCTATGCGGAGGCGAAAGACCTGATCGAGCATTTCGAGAGCATCGAGCGGGGCGGGATTTCCCTTGGGGAGGAGAAACAAAGCTACAGAGACATCCGCATCGCGGCCGACTACGACGTCTTCCACGGCGCGCCGGAGGTGTACCGGACTTTCATCGACACCATCTCCTTCGTCAAGGACAACTACCCCAGGGTCCATGTGCGCATATCCTTTGGCAACAGCGCCGAATGTGACGAGAAGCTACAGTCCGGCCATGCCGACATCTCATTCGGCACGCTGGACACCATGCCTTTTGACGAGGGTTTCACCGCACGTGAGATCCAGAGATCCGGGCTGGCCTTGGTCGCGCCGGTGGGGATTGCGGGCGCCGATGACCAGTCCGCCAAGTCGAACCTCGCCTCCTTCCTGCAGCGATACCCGACGTTCCTTTTCGCAGGGTTCTCCGGCGTTTTGCCGGGGTGCGTGTCCTGGCTCTACGACAACGGGTGCAGCGCCCAGGTGAGGCTGCAGGAACACCCTCTCCTGGCCATGATCATGGTGGACCTGGGGATAGGCGCATCCTTCGTGCCTGCCCTCGCCCTATCTGCCATCGACCATTCCAAGTACGCGGTGTACCCCCTGCCGGAAGATGTCGCGCTCAAACGTTACATGAGGTATACAAAGGCTGACGAGCATCCGCTGGTGCCCATGTTTGCCGAGCGGTTCCTGGAGGCGCTCCGGCCCTGATGCAGATGGCACCCATACCGGTGACACCCCGCTCTTTCGGAGACCCCGCTCTTTCGGAGACCGCGCTCCGGCCCTGATGCGGGAAACATATAGTTAAATTCGATTAAAACATGGGCGCGCCCTCGGTGCCATACGCCGCACACATCTTTGATGATACAATATTAACATATTGGCGGTTTCGTTAGAAATACAATATTCTGTCTAAATACTTAAAAAATTCATAGGCGAAATTGTATATATTTCTAATTGAAGGATTCAAATCACAGTCACATCGCCCATAATGCCTAAATTTTCCATCAAATTGTTCGCCGTATTGCCACTTGGGCGTTTCCGCCGCATGGGGAGGCGGAGCATGGTGATTTACCGGCGAGGATTGATATATAATTTCTATTAATAACCGCAAACCGGGATAGACAAAATGTATTTCAATATGCCCGGGCATAATGTTATACTCTCCATGGGATGGTGCGGATGCTGCATCTTGGCGGCTGTATCCCGGGGAATGCGCCACGGTGCGTTTGCATATGGCATGCGCCGGCGAAAGGGTGCGTTTGCACGCGGGCCGCACCGGCAAAGGGGGGGCGTCTGCACGCGGGCCGCACCGGCAAAGGGGGGCGTCTGCACGCGGGCCGCACCGGCATAAGGGCGATCGGCCGTATTGGGGGAAACGGAGGGCGGCGATGTACAGTGGGCTTTTGATGAAACCGATGAAGATCGGCGGGAAGGTACTCAAAAACAGGATAGGTTTCTGCAGGGCGGTGCCCACGTTCATCGTGGGCAGCGGGTCGAAGCTGCCCCTGGAGACGCTGGTGGACTTTGCCGGGGACATGGCGAGGCAGGGGGCTGCCATCGTGACCATGCCCAGCCCCAAATGGGACTGGCCCCAGGAGAAGCTCAAACCGATGAAGGATGTGGTCATCAAGCACTCCATGGCGGACAGGCCCGGGGAGGAGGCGGATTTCAGGCCGCCCGAACCCGGGGAGTTCCTGGGGATGGATTTCTCCCTGGACAATGTGCGCGTGATCTTCAGCCGCGCCGCGGAGGCCATACACAACGAGGGTTCGCTGGCGTGCATCTCCATGATGGAGATAGAGCCATTCGGCTGGGAGATGGCGGACTGCCCCGAGGAACTGCTGGACGAGCTGGGCGGGCGTTTCGTCCGTGCGGCCAAAGCGTACCAGGCATGCGGGTACGACGTGTTTTGTTTCTACATGACCGCGGGGGGGTGCCTGCTGGGCCAGTCGCTCTCGCCGGCATTCAACACCCGGTCCGACAAATACGGCGGCAAGACCATAGCGGAGCGCTCCGCATTGTCCCTGGGGATCATGCGCCAGGTGAAAGAGGCATGCCCGGGGGTGCTCATCGAGGCCCAGCTGTCCGGCGCGGAGACTCTCCCCGGCGGCTACACCATAGACGACATTGTGGAATACGTGAAACTCGGCGAGGGCGTGATCGACATCGTGCAGGTGCGCACCCCCCTGGATCCCCATCTGGGGGACACGCATCTGGACGTGTCCGAGGGCGATGAGCCCATCACGATCTCATATGCCGCCAGGCTCAAGGAAGCGGGGGTGAAGTGCGCCGTCGCGCCATCCTCCGGGTTCCATTACCCCGAGGACGACGAGCGCTACCTTCAGGAGGGCAAGGCGGATTTCCTGTACCTGGCCCGTCCGCTGTTTTCTGACAGCGAGTTCATCCGCAAGACCAGGGAGGGACGCGCCGACGAAGTGATCCCCTGCCTGCGGTGCAACAAATGCCACGCCAGGCCCGGGGACCCGGACGCCGGGTGCTGCGTGAACCCGCAGCTGGCGCTCTCCGTCTCCGACAGGGAACACAGCCGCATCACACCAGCCCCAAGGCCCAAGAAATGCGCGGTCATCGGGGGCGGCCCCGCAGGGATGTATGCGGCGCTGGTGCTCAAGCAGCGGGGGCATGACGTGACGATTTACGAAAAGGAAGAAAAGCTGGGCGGGCAGCTGATCCACGGGGACTATTTCCCCTTCAAATGGACGGTGCGCAGATTCAAGGAGACATTGATACACAACGTGGAAAAATACGGCATCCCGGTGGTGTTTTCCACCGAGGTGACGCCGGATTTCCTCCGGGGCAAAGGCTACGATGCGATCCTCCTGGCGGCCGGGGCGAAACACAGGCGCCTGGGGATACCGGGCGGCGATTCGCCGAACGTGTACACGGTCCTGGAAATCCTGGGCAAAGAAGACTCCCTGGGGGAGAACATCGTCATCACGGGCGGTTCGGAAAACGGCTGCGAGGCGGCCCTCTACCTGGCCGGGATGGGGCGCAAGGTGACGCTCCTGACACGCCAGAACCGCCTGGCGGGCGACGCCCAGCCCATACACTACAGGGAATACCTGATGAGGCGGCTCTGGGCGCTCGAGCCCGGGTTCTCTTATATCACACATGCCACGATACTGGAAGTCCGGGACGGCTCCGTCCTCTATGGGGACCGGTCCGGTGACGTGCATGAGCTGCCTGCGGACAGCGTGGTCACCTGCGCGGGCGCGGACCCCCTAGACGACGGGTTCGAGGAATATGCCGCCATGGCCGATGATTTCCGGCTGATAGGCGACGCCCGGTCCGTCCACGACATACGCAGGGGGCTCAAGAGCGCCTTCGCGGCGGCGGTACGGGTGTGACACTTCGCCCCCCTGTCCATGTCGCCGCTGCTGGGCATTCCCGGCAAACTGCCCCATTGCGGCCGCGACGGATCATGCAGTGCGAGGCGATACGAACAGTTGCGGCACGCCCGCAGACGCAGGGGGTTTCCGGCTGCGAGCGAAAGCCGGGTGCGATTACGGCACGCGCCCGTCATACGTGGCTTTCTGCTCGTACCAGGTTTCCGGCTGCGTGCGAAAGCCGGGTGCGATTACGGAAGGAGGTTTCTGTGATGGGAACGACAAAAGAAGGCACGGCCGGTGCGCCCGCCGGCAACAAGCGTTACAGGCACCTGCTGTCCCCGTTGAAAATCGGCGGGGTGGTGCTCAAGAACAGGACCAGTTTCCCGGTGGCCCCGCCCCATTTCCTCCAGGGGCCGGAGACGTTCCCCGCCGAGGGGTTCATGACGTTCTACGCAGGGCTGGCCAGGAGCGGCGCGGCCTATGTATACCTGGACCAATGGAACAACCCGCTCCAGCGCACCGTGGGCCAGGGCGACAGCCTGCGCATGCAGTTTTTCGACATGGACGACCCCTCGGTGCACAACTACTTCAGCCAGCTGGCGGACGACGTGCACTACTACGGGGGCAAGCTGTGCCTGGGCGCCACCATTGACTTCCCCCAGGGGTATAGTTTCAACGGCGGGCCCGCATTCTTCGGGCCGCCCATGACGCCGCCGGTGGACACCGAGCAACTGCCCCGGGAGCGGCTGGAAGAGGTGGCGGCGGCGCATGTGGAGAAGATCCGCCTCTACCGGGACCTGGGGTATGACATGGTCTCCATCAGGCTGGAGCCGTACATGGACCTGGCGGCCAATGCCCGCACCGACGAATACGGGGGCCAGTCCCTGGCAAACTCCCTGCGCTTCCCCCTCCTGGTCGCAAAGAAAGTAAAGGAAGCCTTCGGCAGGGACTTCCTGATCGACACCATCATCGCCGGGGAGAGCCTCACCCACTTCACCACCGCCGACGTGTGCGAGATGGCCAAACTCGCGGAGGGCCTTATCGACATCATCGTGCTCCGGGAGAGGGACGTGGCGGCGTCCCACCCCACCAGCTTCACATTCACCCCGGGCGAACACCCGGTCGTGGGCTATGCCCGGCAGGTGAAGGCGTCCGGCGCAAAGGTGGTGGTGGCGGTGAACGGCGGCTTCCAGGACCCTGACGAGCTGGAAAAATACCTGGCGGACGGCGACTGCGACATGATCTCCATGGGGCGCGCGTTCTTTGCGGATTTCGACTACATGCGCAAGATTGAAAACGGCGACGCCGACGACATCACCCCCTGCCTGTTCTGCAACAAGTGCCATGGCACCCTGCGCCCGCCGTGGCTGACATACTGCTCCGTGAACCCCGTCATGGGAAACGAGCACAAGCTCCACCGCATGGTGCGTAAACCCGACGCCAGCCGCAAGGTCTGCGTGATCGGCGGCGGGCCCGCGGGAATGTACGCGGCGATCTATGCGGCCCGCAACGGCCACAGCGTCACGCTGTACGAGGCGAAAGAGCGTCTGGGGGGCCAGCTGGCCCACGGGGACTATTTCGCTTTCAAATGGACCATCGCCCGCTTCGCCCATTGGCAGGAACGGCAGCTGGAAAAGCTGGGCGTGGACGTGCGCCTGGGTATCAGGCCGACGCCGGAGCGCATCGAGGCGGAGGGGTACGACGTGGTCATCGCCGCCACAGGCGCAGCGCCGGGTGTGCCGGGGAACATAGAAGGGCTGCTGGCGGCGGACGGCTCCGTCGCCGACGGGATCTGGCTGGGCCAGGACACCTGGGGCCGGGTGGACGAACTGGGCAAACGGGTGGTGGTGGTGGGCGGTTCGGAGTCCGGGATGGAACACGCCATGTACTTCGGGGAGAACGGCCATGAGGTGACCGTGCTCACCAGGCAAGGCGAGGTGGCCTCCGACGCCGCGAAGCTGCACTATATCACCATGAGCTGGGTGGTGCCGGGGTCAAAGGGGTTCGACGGGATCCGCCCCGAGTGGGCCAAGGAGAAATACAACGGCATCAAATGCCTGACCAACTCCACCACGGTGGCCGTGACCCCCACCTCCGTCACATACAAGGATGCGGACGGAGTGGAACACGTCATCGAATGCGACAGCGTGGTCATATGCGGTGGCGTGAAGCCCAGGCAGGAGGAGGCGATAGCATATGCGCCAAGCGCCCCGGCGTTCAAGATGGCCGGGGACGTGGTGAAAGTGGGCAACATACAGACCGCTTCCAGGAGCGCGTTCGCGGCCGCGAACCAGATCTGAGGCGGGGGGAAACATCTGCGGGGCAGGACCCAGATCCGATGCGGACGGGAACAACTGCGCGGCCGCGAACCGGATCTGACGCAGGGGGGAACAGCTGCGGTGCAGGATTCGCGCCGCGCCGCAGGGTTTGGGGGCGTGTGCCCGGGCATTTACAAATCGGGGGTGTAGTTTTGGGCGTTACCGACGACGCCGGGCGGACCGGCACGGGCATGGGGCCCGAGAAGATATTCACAGGGTATTTCATATGCGTGCTGACGTACTCTTTCATCTCGCAGCTGACCATGCAGATGACGAACTACGTGCTGCCGCTGTTCGTGGTCAATGCGCTGCAGTCCAAAGCCACGATGTCGGGGGTGCTGGCGGCGGTTTTCGCCGCCGGCAGCATGGCATGCCGGTTCACCACCGGCGGGCTCACCGACCGCTTCGGGCGCAGGCGGATGATGATCCTGGGGATGGGCATAGTGACCCTGGCCATGTTCACTTTCGGGGCGACGCAGCTGGTCTCGGTCATCGTCCTGATGAAATTCGTGCAGGGCGTGGGGCATTCCATCAACACCACCGCATCCAACTCCGCGGCGTCCGACGTGCTGCCGAAATCAAAGCTGGGCGAGGGCATCGGGTACTATGGGCTCACCAGCACCATCGTGGGCGCGTTCGGGCCGATGTTCTGCCTGGCCATGATGCGGTCGAAAATGCTCAACCCCTGGGGCTTCGATTTCAACTACAGCCTGCCCATGACCGTGGGCGGGGGGCTGGGCCTGGTCGCGGTCTTGTTGGCGTTTTCCCTGGTGTACGAAAAGAAGTGGGGGCTTAGTTTCTCCCAGGCGGCGAAAAAGAAGTTCTCCATCCACGACTACATAGAAGTCAGGTCCCTGGTCCCCGCCGTGCTGCAGTTTTTCCAGTCCATAGCCACCGGCGCGGGGATGTTCCTGGTGCTCTACATGACCGACCGGGGGCTCTTTGACTTCATGAGCAAGTACTATTTCGTCATGGCCACCGTCGTGACGGTCGTCACCCGCATGACATTGGGCAAGATGGCCGACCGCATGAAGCCGCGGTTCGTGATATTCTCCATGGTCTGCCTCCAGGCGGTGGCATACTTGGTCCTGGCGGCATACCCCGGGAAACCCGCGCTGATAGCCACGGGGATCGTGTCGGGTGTATTCAGCGCCATGATCCAGCCCACCCTCAATGCGCTGGCGCTGAAATCCGCGCCCACGGCCCGCGCGGGCGCGGCTTCCGCCACATACTGGCTGGGGTTTGACGCGGGCATGGCCGTGGGGCCCACGGTCTTCGGCATGGTGGTGGACGCCGCCGGGTATTCCAATAGTTTCGTGGTGGGCGCCGTCTGCATGGCGGTGTTCGCCGCAGTGGTGCTGGTGGTGCTGCGCCGGACGCCCGCCATGAGGGACATAGTCCAGCCGACTTCATAGACGGCCCTTTGCTTTTCCCCGCATCAAATGTTTGATGCCACCGGAGACCAAGCCAAGATAGTTCACGAAATCCGGGTCAGCCAGTAGTGGACGGCCCAGGGAGATGATGTCGCCTCCTTGTCGCCTCCTTATCTCCTCGCTGGTCTCTGTCAATTCTCAATAATCCACGTGCCCCAGCTTTTTGTCGTAGAGTGCGGCCAGCGCATCCCAGTTTTTAGGCAGGACGGCTTTCTTGCACACCGGCCCGCCGTGGTCGCCGCCGCCCAGGTAGGCCATGCCCCAGTCCCTGCCGCCCACCACCACGAACATGTGGGAGGTATTCCAGAAAAGCGGCGCCGAGTGCACCAGGTTCCCCGCCGGGAACACCAGCCCCTCCCTGGGGTGGTTGTTGCCGATGGCGGCCCGGGGTATCTCCGAGGACGGGCGGCGGTTGTATTCCTTGACGTAGTCAAGGATGTCCGCCTTGCTGTAGCCGGCGTCGGCGAAGAGCCGCGCGCACTCCGGCGGCAGTGTGATCAGCGCGCCCACGTCGAAACCCCCGTGCCACAGCGCACAGAGCCTGCCCAGGGCCGCCGCAGGGCTGACGGTGGGGAGCTGGTGGTGTTCGCTGGGCCAAAACAGCGTGACCGCGTTGTCCCCGTCCTCCAGGCCGAAGTCCGCCGGGAGGGGTTTCCAGGGCGACTCTTCCTCGTTTTCCGCTATGCAGATGCCGAAACGGCAGTCGCTGCCCGGACCACTCATGTCCTCTATCCCCGGGCGGCAGCCGCTGATGTTCAGGATGGCGTAGGCCATGAACCTGGACAGGCATGCGGATGGTTTGGTGTAGGGCGAGAACAGGTTGCGCCCGTCGTTTATGCCTATGGCCTTGCGAATGGGGCCGCTTACCACCGCCGTGGGGGCCCAGCCCGCATTGGAGCAGGTCCAGCCCTCCAGCTTGATCACGTCGTCCGCCATCCCCTCCACCATGGCGACGAGCAGGGGCATGTACGTGGGCAGGCAGCCCGCCATGACGCCGTTTATGGCGATCTTCTCCACGGTGGCCGCGCCCATCAGCGGCGGCAGGGACGCCACCACATGGTCCCGGGGCAGGTCCGTGCCCCGCAGCATCTCCTCCACCGCTTCCGGGGTGGGCGGGACCACCGGGGTTCCGTTGGTCCACCCGTGGGTGTACATCCAGTCGCTAACCTCCTCCAGCGTCCCGGTGAAAGTTTCCCCGGACCAGTCCTTGGCGGGCGGCGGGTTCTTTTCGCCCTCGGTGAGGGGGGTGCACAGCCCCTCCACCATGGCGTCCAGCATGCCGGCTATGACCCCCCTGTAGGTCTGTATGGTCCAGGCCTCGCAGTCCACGCCGTTGGGCACGAAGCCCGGCCCGTCGTAGGTCACGATACGCAGGCCGGGGAAGGCCCTGGAGCCGGAGCCGGTCCTGGCGGAGCTTTCGTACTGGTACTTGCTAAGGAGCACCGCAGGTTTCCCCAGGCGCTCGATCTCAGCAAAGACGTACCCCATGTACAGCGCGCAGGAACCCATGTCGGCGCCCACCCCTATGACGGCGTCCACGCCGGACAGCCATTCCAGGAAAGCGGGGTAATGGTCGGGGTCGTTTTGGATCTCGCAGGTGTCGGTGATGTAGGTGTAGTGGGAGAACCGGGCATCCGGGAACCGGCCGAGCAGCTGGCGCTCCACCTCATGCATGAAGAATGGGTGGTATTCCTTGAAAGACGCGTACAGGCCGATGGTCTTCCCGGACAGGCTCTCCAGCCTGGGGTTGATCGGTTTTTTCATGAGATATGGGCTCTTCGCCCAAGGTGACAGCACTGTGTAGGTCGCTGACATGCAAAACACCTCCTATCGTATCAATCGTATAAGTCATCCATGGGCAGGATGCTGTCCGCAGACACCCCCCCATCTTGTATCCATATTTGTATCCATCTTCCCCATCTTTTCCGGTTTCCCACCCCAACATGTTCCACAATTACATTCTAACCTTTTATGGGCTTATTGTACAATTCCAATAATTCATAAGAACCGTGCGCAAGAGTTATTGTTTGCCCATAAAAAAAGGGCCTTTAAATGATTTTGCTTTTTCAAGGCAGGGGCTGGAACCTGTACGAAAACGTTGTGCGGATCTTCGACGGCAGCTATGCCCGAGCACGGAAACACATGAACACAATAAAAGATGCAGGAAATCCACCGATTTCCTGCATCTTTTCCTTTCTAGCTTTACAGGTTCACCGCCGCGCCGAACCCGGAGCGGATGGCCCGCTGGATGTCGCCGGTCTTGTCGCAGTCGCCGATGACGGCGAACCTGCCCCCCGCCCCGGCGAAAGCCGCCGCCTGGGCGTGCCTTGGCCTCAAGCCCACCGAGAGCAGCACCGTGTCAGCCTTCACTTTCTGCTCATGGCCGTCTTTGTCGGTGTAGTCGACATAGTCCGCCCCGATTGCGGTCACCCTGGCCTCGGTGATGCCCGTGAAGTTCGGCAGGGCCATCCAGTAGTTGCGCAGGTTGTTGTACGAGTGGATGGGCGGCGCGGTCCTGGCCAGGATCTTCTCCATCTCGAGGACGGTGACCCGGTGCCCTTTTTCCGCGAAATGCACCCCCGTCTCCGTCCCCACGTCGCCGCCGCCTATGACCACCACGTCACCTTTCACCAGCGACTCGTCCGCCAGCGCCCTAAGTGCCAAAACCACATTGCCCCCCTCCACGCCGGGGATGGGCGGGACGATGGGGTCCGCGCCGATGGAAACCAGCACCGCATCGTAGTTCTCCCCCGCCACCGCCTCCGGCGTGGCGGATACGCCCAGCCTCACCTCCACGGGGGATTTCTCCACCTGGCGTATGAGGTATTCCTTGAAATCCTTGTGGGGCCATTTGAAGGAGATGCCATCCAGCAGGTTCAGCGCGCCGCCCAGCACACCCTCCTTCTCGTACAGCGTCACATCGTGCCCCCTGGCGGAAGCGGTGAGCGCCGCCTGCATCCCTGCGGGGCCGCCGCCGATGACCGCGACTTTTTGCTTGGCCCCGGGCGCCGGGACCATCCGGTCGATGCGGTGCTCCAGGCCCCACACCGGGTTCACCGCGCAGGCGGACACCCAGCCCTTGTTGTAGCTGCGCAGATGGCAGCCGTTGCACCGTATGCACGGGCGCACGTCCTCCCCCCTGCCCTCGTAGGCCAGCTTCCCGAAATCCGGGTTGCTCACATAGGCCCTGGAGGAGGAGACGAAATCCGTCACCCCGTCCCGAACAGCCGCCTCGCATTCGTCCAGGTATATGAATCCGCCATTGAGCGCGATGGGCAGCCCCGGCACGCCCTTTTTGTACGCCGCGCCGGACTTAAGCCCCGGCACATGGGCTTTCACGAATCCCATGGGGTGCGACACGTCGATGTTCGCCCCCTCTTTAAGCTGCATGATGTCCAAGTGGCCTGCCATGAGACGGGCCATCTCGATGCCCTCTTCCATGGTGTACCCGCCTTCGCTTTCCCATGTGGACATGGAGCCCACGATGATGAAATCCTTCCCGCAGCGTTTCTTGATCCTGTCCATGGCCATGATGGGGTAGCGCACCCGGTTTTCCAGGGAACCGCCGAACTCATCCGTCCTGCGGTTGGTGAAAGGCGAGAGGAATTTCCCCAGGAGCATCATGTGGTAGTTCATGTGCAGGTAAACCCCGTCGAACCCGCACTCCTGTAACAGGGAAGCCGACAGCTCCATCTCGTCCAGCATATCCATGAGCATGTCTTTCGTGAACTCTTCGCTGGGCTTTCCCCCGGTGACGATCTCCATGAAATGCTCCGGCGCGGAGCCGAACACGTCCAGGGGCCTGTTGCCGGCGCTCACGTCATACCCCGGGAAAGCGCTGTCCATAAGGGGCATCCCTATGACGCTCTTCGCCCCGTAGAACCGGATGACCTCGCTCACCTCCGCCAGGCGGTTCTGGGTGCCGCCGTTTACTATGTCGATGCCGTCGGTGCGCCCGCTTAAGACATGCCACCCGTGGTTGGGGTTGAACACGTTGGGGAAATCCCTGCGCATCTTCAGGATCATATCGTTGGGCATCGGGTTCGTCTCCACGGGCCGGCGCAGGTTCCCGCCCACCACGATGAGCCCCGGCCCCGACTTCGCCTTGTTGGCGAAGTGCTGGATCACCGCCTCCGACACGTACCCGTCTGAGCTTTCGGTGTTGTAGGGCAGCGCGATGGCCGCCATGAGCCTGTTTTTGAACAGGTGGCTGCCCACCTGTATCGGCGAAAGCAAGTGCTCGTATTTATTGGTTTTCCCCATGCCATACCTCCATTCCGCCGCTGACGCTGCGGCACAAATAGTGATGAAAACGTGCTGATGCAGTGCACATCTCTTTCTGCCCTGCGTCCACAAATGGATTGTCGCACATAATGTGCCAAAAGTAAAGCGGCCGGGGCATGGTTATGCTTGCGTTTTATCAAAGGGTTCTTTCAAAAATTATAATGGAATTTCCCCTCCCCCGTTGCTATGATAGGAACAGGGTTTCCCACCTGGAACTGCACCCGTACCGGGCCGCCCGGCTGTCCTGAACACCGGGTATGCCATGACGTCCGAGCATCCTACCATGGAGGAATGATGATGGAACACAAATACAAACACCTGCTCTCCCCCCTCAAAGTGGGGAAGTTCATCCTGAAAAACAGGATCATCGCCGGTAACTCGCTCCCCCATTTCCTGCAGGGGCCCGAACCCTACCCGGCCGACCCGGTGATCACCCACTACACCAACAAAGCCAAGGGCGCCGCCGTGGTGACGTGCATGGGCATCAGCAACTTCACCACCGGCAAGCAATTCCCCATGGCCCTGGATTTCGGCCACTTCCCGGACTTTGACCTGTATGACTGCGCCTGCCAGAACTACCTGCTCCACCTAAGCGACACGATCCATTTCTACAATTCCCTGGCCAGCATGAGCACTTTCGTGGGGCCGCCGTCATATTATGCGCTGATGCGCCCCAAATCCGACCCGGGTGCCGGTCCTGCGCCAGGTACCGCTGCCAAGACCGCCGGCGCGGGAGCTCACGGGGCGCCTACGCCCGGTACCGCCTCACCCGACCCCGGGGCAGCGACTGCCGGTGCGCCTACCCATGTCGGGTCCGACCCGGCCGCCGCCAGCCCTCCCCCGGATTTCGGGGCCGCCCAGGCGCCGTCCATCCCAGGGCAGCCATTCGGCGTCCCCACCCTGGCTGAGTACGAGATCGAGAAGATACCCGCCCACGAGCCGCCCGCGGCCTATGACGAGGAAACATTGGACAAGATCGCCCAAAGCTACGCCGAGCAGGCGGCCATCCTGAAGATGCTGGACTACGACATGGTCACCCTGCACTTCGCCTACAGGGGCAACCTGCCCTCCAAATTCATGTCGCCCATAACCAACACGCGTACCGACGGGTGGGGCGGTTCGCTGGAAAACCGCATGAAGTTCCCCCTGATGTGCCTGAAACGCATACGCGAGCGGGTGGGGGACGGGATGCTCCTGGAGATGCTGTGGAGCGCGGAGGACGCGCCCGGGGGCTACAGCCTGGCAGACAGCGTGGTCTTCCTAAGGGAAGCCGCGAAGTATATCGACATCGTACAGCTGCGGGCCAGCGACGCGGACCCCACCCACTGCACGGGGTTCAACCCGGAAGAGATGCCTTTCCTGCGCCATGCCCAGTACATAAAGGAGCATGTGCCCGGCCTCCTGGTGGCCACCATCGGCGGGTACCAGGACCCCGCCAAGTGCGACGCCATCATCGCCGAGGGCAAGGCGGACCTCATCGCCATGTCCCGGGCTTTCATCTCCAACACGGACCTCCCCCAACTGCTGGAAGAGGGGCGCGGGGAGGACATCGTGCCATGCCTGCGCTGCAACAAATGCCATGGGAATGCAGGCGAACCCTTCCACAGCATCTGTTCCGTGAACCCGCTGATAGGGCTGGAGCACCGCATCGACACCATGGTGGGGCCAAGCTCCGGCCCCAAGCGCGTGGCTGTCGTCGGGGGCGGTCCCGCCGGGCTGCGCTGCGCCATATACCTGGCAGACCGGGGGCATGGCGTCACCATCTATGAATCCGCCGATGAGCTGGGCGGAGCCATCCGCCATGCGGACCACGTGGGTTTCAAATGGCCCCTGAAACAGTACAAAGACTTCCTCCTGGCCCAGGTGGCCAAAAGGGCCGCCATCACTGTCCGGACCGGGACCTGCGCGACGCCCGAACTCGTAAAGGCCGGTGGGTACGATGCGGTGGTGGCGGCGCTGGGTGCCAGGGCGACCCTGCCCCCCATCCCGGGGCTTGGTGACTCCCGCCCCGTCTTCGCGGAGGATGCTTTCCTGTCCCCGGGCAGCCTGGGGCAGCGCGTCTGCATCATCGGCGGCGGCGAAGTGGGCGTGGAGTGCGGTATCCACCTGGCCGCAAACGGCCATGACGTGACGGTCCTGGAGATGCGCCCGGAACTGGCCCCGGACTGCCAGAAAGTACACTACCGCTCCATGTTCCGGGAGGCGTGGGAGGCACAGCCCAGGTTCGGGTTTGTGACGGGCGCCAGGGTGCTGGGGGTCGAGCCCGCACCGGCAGGCAGTGCCGCATCCCCCCCCGGCACATCATGCGCCAACCCGGAACATGCGCACAGAGTCCTCTATCGCAAATCGGATGGATCAGAGGGATTTATCCAGGCGGACTGCGTGGTGGTGGCCGCCGGGAGGTCGGCCCTGGCCGACGAGGCGCTGGCTTTTGCGTCCTGTGCGCCGCGCTTCACCTACATCGGCGACTGCAAGAAAGCGGCCTCCCTGCACCAGGCCAACCGCACGGCCTATGCGGCGGCGATGACGATTTAAATTTATTAAAATGTGCTTAAATAATTTGTATTAGACCGCCCCTTGAATCCATGCTATGTTTAGGTTGGGTTATGGAGGTTGCGGGCGCTGCCCGCCCTGCCGTTATCGCGCATTGGGGGGATTGGGCCCGCCACGGCGCTTATTGTTTCAAGGAGGAGGTCAAATATGAAAAAACACAGCATGACAGCAGCCGCGCTGGCCCTGGCACTGTGCGCATCGCTGGCGCTTTCCGGCTGCGCCCAGCCCGCCGCCACCACCACCGCGGCCCCCGCGCCGACACAGGCAGCCGAGGCTGCTGCTAGCGCAGCCCCGACCGAGACCGCCGCCGCGCCCGCCGCCACCACAGCGGCTCCCGCGCCGACACAGGCAGCCGAGGCCGCAACCGCCGCCGCCCCCGATGCTTCAGGGTTCACCTGGAACGGCAACAAAGAGATTTGGGCGGTGGTCCCCACCACCAACGCCGAGGGCCTCATGGTCATCTGCAACACCATGGGCAAACAGTTCCAGGACAAGGGCTGGACATACGTGGCCAAAGACGCCCAGGGCGACCCGGGCAAACAGGTGACATTCGTGGAGGACGCCATCGCCTCCGGCAAAGTCGGCGCCCTGATGGTCGCGGCCATGGCGGTTGACATGCTCAAGGACGTGGTGGAGCAGGCCACAGCTTCCGGCATCATCGTATGCTACCTGGGCGCATTGCCCAAAGACTACACCATAAACACCGCGCTGTATACGGCCTACGAGATCACCGGGATGTTCGCGGTGGAGATGGCCGAGACATGGGCCGCCGAGAACAACCCGCCCAAAGACGCATCCACCGGGAAGATACCCGTCGCCCTGGACGTGTACGACGACATAGAGGACGGGCAGTTCCGTTCCAATGCCCTGCGCGACCGCACCCAGGAAAGCGACACATTGTACATATTCAACACCAGCACCTCATACGGCGACGACGCCCAGAACAAGGCCTACACCTGGGCCGAGAACCAGATGACCGCGAACCCGGACCTGCGCATATTCATTTGCTACGAACCCGATGCTATGATCGGCGTCACCCAGTTCCTGGACAAATACGCCAAGGACAACGGCCTGGACCTGAAGGACTTCTGCGTGGTCAACTGCTATGAGGACTCCACCACGTACGAGATCTTCGACAAGGCCTCGGCGGACCCGTCCTCCACGGCGTTCAAAGGGTACGTGACATACGGCGACACCACGGAGAAAACCGGCGAGAAGCTGGCCACCATGATCCAGCTGGTCATCGACGGGCAGTGGCCTTTCGGCGACGTCTACTACGACACGGTCTACAGCCACTCCGTCTTCGGGTATGACAAAACCTGGCAGCAGGGCGAGGAAAACCCCGCGCTGAAGTACAAATACTGACGCCCGCGGACGCCGGCATGCTGACCGCGCCTTGCGTGAGGTAAAACCGCCATGGATGACCACCAGGCATTGTCACTTCGACATATCACCAAACGCTACCCCGGCGTCGTCGCGCTGGACGATGTTTCGCTGGACTTCGCCAAAGGCGAGGTCCACGCCATCGTCGGCGAGAACGGCGCCGGGAAGTCCACGTTCATAAAGGTCATAACCGGCGCCGTCCGCCCGGATGCGGGGTCGGTGGCGGTCCGTCCCGGCACCGGGGCCGATGCGTCCCCCGCGGCGGAATACCCTGCCATGACGCCTGCGCTGGCTCGCAGCTGCGGGATCGAGTGCATATACCAGGAGTTCAACCTGGTGGACTGCCTCTCTGCGGCCGAGAACATCTGTTTCGGCACCCGGTTGGGTGCGCTCGTGGACCAAAATGCCATGAACCAAGTCGCCCGGGGCCTTTTTGATGAATTCGGCATCGACATCGACCCGTCCGCCATAGTCAGGGACCTAAGCTCCGCCCAGAAGCAGATCGTGGAGATAGCCAAAGCCGTTTCCAAGAAACCCAGGGTGCTGATCCTCGACGAACCCACGGCCTCCCTCACCGTTTCGGAGATCAGCATCCTTTTTGGCATCGTGGAACGGATGAAAAAACAGGGCGCCACCCTTATCTACATCTCCCACCGCCTGGAAGAGATTTTTGCGGTTTCGGACAGAGTCTCCGTCCTGCGTGACGGGCGGCTCATCACCACGCTGCGGACCGGGGACTGCGACAGGCAGACGCTTATAAAGCACATGGTGGGCAGGGAACTGTCGGAAACCTACCCCGCCCGCACCTCCACGCCAGGTGCCCTCGCCCTGGAACTGAAAAGGCTTTCAGGCAACGGGGTCCGGGACATCTCCTTTGGGGCGCGCCGGGGGGAGATCCTGGGAGTCGCGGGGCTGGTGGGCGCGGGCCGGTCGGAGATCATGAAAGTGGTGTTCGGGGCCGAGCGCCGCCAGTGGGGCGAAGTGTTAGTCAATGGGGTCGCCTCCGCCATCCTTAGCCCCTCCGACGCCATGAGGCTGGGCATCAGCCTGATACCGGAAGACAGGAAAACCGAGGGGTGTTTCCTGATGGACAGCATCCGCTCCAACATCGTATACAACATCCTGAAGAAAATTTCCGGGTTTTTTGTGGTGGACCAAAAGAAAGAGGCCGCCATCGCACGGGACTACATCGACAGGATGCGCATCAAGACGCCCTCGCCTGAGACAAAGGTGCTGACGCTCTCCGGCGGGAACCAGCAAAAAGTTGTGGTGGCGAAAGCATTGGCGTCAGAATCCGACATCATCATATTCGACGAGCCCACCAGGGGCATCGACGTAGGCGCAAAACACGAGATCTACGAACTGATGAATGAACTCTGCTCCGAAGGCAAATGCATCGTCATGGTGACCAGCGACATGGAGGAGCTCCTGGGCATGTCCGACAGGATCGTCGTTTTCGCGGAGCGCACGCTGGCCGGCGAGCTGGGGCGGGAGCAGTTTTCCCAGGAGGCGGTGCTGGAGCTGGCATCCGGGGGGTGAATTGCGGAAATGGAGGACGCTGACATGAAAGGCAAGAACATCCGTGCAATCATACGTGACCACATCATGTACCTGGTGCTGCTGGCGCTGGTGGCCATGTTCACCGTCGCCACCGGCGGCACATTCCTCAAGCCGCAAAACGTCATCAATGTGGTCAACCAGAACGTATACTTGCTGGTGGTCGGCGTGGGCATCACATTCATCATGCTGTCCGGCGGGCTGGACCTCTCCATCGGCTACCAGATATCGACCATAGCCGTCGTCATGGGCATCCTTTCCCGGGACGGCGCCCCCACCGCCGCCATCATGGCCGCAGGGTTCGCGCTGGGCATTTGCCTGGGCACGCTCAACGGTTTGATCTACGCCCGGCTCAAGGTATTCCCCTTCATGATCACCCTGGCCATCCAGTACATCCTCAACGGCGTCACGTACCTCCTGTCGAACTCCAAGACATTCCGTACTTTTGACGGCGCCTTCAAGTTCCTGGGGGGGTACACGTTCGCACTCAAGCTGGGCGGCGGCTCCGTCAACTTCCCCTTCGGGATCATCGTCATGGCCGCGGCCATCCTGGCCGGCGCCTTCATCCTGAACAAGACATATTTCGGCCGCCACATCTATGCCATGGGGTCCAACCCCGAAGCGGTGGTGCTCTCCGGCGTCAACCTCGCCAAGATGCGGGTGTTTGTCTTCGCCCTGGCGGGCGTGTTCGTATCCCTGGGCGCCATACTTGCGGCAGGGCGCATAGGTGCCACCAGCTCCGGGACAGGCATAGGCGCGGAGTTCACGGTCATGGCGGGCGCCATGCTCGGCGGCGTGAAGATGGGCGGCGGCGGCGGCAAGATGAACAACATGGTCGTGGGCATGCTCATCATCGGCCTTTTGAACAATGGCATGAACTTGATGAACCTGAACCAATACTGGCAGTACGTCGCCATGGGCATCGTGCTGCTCCTGGCCATCTCCCTTGACACCCTCCAGACGGAATCTGCTGACAAACGGGCCAAACAGGTGCCGCCGCCCACCGGCGCCTAAACCCAAACAGGTTGCTTCGCCCACTTGCGCCTAGGCCCACTCATTGTCCACATAGTCCAGGGCCTCGTACCCCGCTATGCGCCCGGAGTTCACCGCGAACCCCATGGTGTTGCCCGGGAGCAGGAAACAGTAGCTGTCGCCGAATATCCCGCAGGCGTCGGTCCCGCAGGAGTACAGCCCCGGGATCTTGAACCCGTCGGCGTCCAGGACCTCCATCTTGTCGTTGACCACCACCCCGCCCAGGCTGCCGTAACCCGCCGGGTAGTGGGCGCAGGCGTAGAGCTTCCCGCCCCGCAGCGGTTTGATGTAGCGGTGGGGTTTGAAAAACCGGGTGTCCTCGCTGGTAGATGCCTCATTGTACTCCTCTATGGTCTTTTTCAGGTTGTCTACACTTATGCCGGTCTTTTCGCACAGTTCCTCCAATGTGTCCGCCACCACCAGGCACATCTTCTCCCTCTGCTCCTTGCTGTGCAGCGCGGAAAGCCCCGATTCCTCCACCTCGCCGGCCAGGTATTTTTTCAGTTCGTCCTCCCATTTGTCCACCGTCTTCACGTTGTGGTGGAATGTGATGTAGTCAAGCCCCTTCGCCCTGTACCCGTCCAATATGCTGTCGTCGATGATGGTGTAGGCCACTTTCTTGCGCTGCCTGGAGATGGCGTTGCCGGTGTACACGGTGTTGTTCATGATCTCTTCGTTGATGAAACGCAGGCCGTCCAGGTTCACCATCAGCCCCGGCTGGCGCATGGTCTCGGACAATGTCTTGAACACGTCGGTGACGCCTGGGGAAGTGTATGTCAGCTCCATCACCGGCTGGGATTTGGCCGCCCCCGCCGCCCACATCATGTTCAGGCCGTCACCCACCACGCCGGGGATTCGGAAGGAATGCAGGTCCTCCCCCCAGGTGAAGCCCATGTTGTCCTTGATCATCTTCGGGTTGTCGCCGAAACCCCCGGTGGCCACGATGACCGCGCTGCACAGTGCATCCTGGGTCTCACCGTCAGCGGTGGTGATCTCCACCCCCGACACCCGCCCGTCCTCAAAGAGGATCTTGTTGGCCTTGGTGTTGTAGCAGATTTCCACTTCCAGCTCCTCGGCCCGCTGTGTCAATGTGCGGAACAGGTTCGACGCCGCCCTCTCCGCCGGCGCATTGGACCCCTGGGTCTTCACCACGTGCCAGGTGGGGAAAGATTTCTCGAAATACTTGTATGCCCCCAGGAACTGCAGCCCCATGGACTCCACCCAGTCGATGGTGTCCGCGGACTGCTCCATGTAGCGGCGCACCAGGCGGGCGTCCACCCGCCAGTGGGTGTACTCCATGAAGAACCGGAACGCCGCCTCCTTGGTCAGGTCCACCATCTGCGCTTTCTGGTATTTGGACTCCACCGCGAAGAACCCCATGCCCATGTTGGCGGCCCCGCCGGTGGTCTGCCCCTTCTCGATGACGATGACGCTGGCGTCCTTTTCGGCCGCAGCCACCGCCGCGGTGATCCCCGATGCCCCACCGCCGATCACGATCACATCCGCTTCCATCTTCTTCCCCATGTCAAAACCTCTCTTTCTTTCGATAACGTTGCCACATACGGCATCCACATCAGTCCCGCCCTCGCCGCTGCCTCCGGGGCCTGTCCTCCCCTTGCACCGGGCGGTACGCCTCGCAGACCTGCTTCGTGCAGCGTTTCCTGAGTATATGCCCATAAAACTCATCCCTGTGGGACGAAAGCAGTTCCAATATATCCCCGGCCGCCGACTGTGCCATCCGGCAGCTGCCGGACCCGGCGCTTGGCCCTGCAAGGCCGTCCCCGCCGCCTCCATGCACATCCCCCGACGCCCCCGGCTCGGGCGGCAGTAGCCCCGCCCCGTCGCGCACCAGCGCCAGGATCTCCCCAAGGAGCTCCACGTCCGCCTCCTCGCCTTTGCCGGACACGTCGTCGGAGAGAATCGCCGCCGCCTGCGCCATCCCATCCCGGCAAAGCACGCATTTTCCGCAGGAGAGCGCCGCCGCCTGGGCTGCGATCTTCCTGGCGGTGTCCACGGGGCAGTCGGTTTCGGGCGCGAACCCGATATCGACGATTGGCACGTCCCCTCCACAAGCATGGCCCGGCCCTGTGTTTCCGAGGTCCGCCTGCATGGCGCCTGACCGGCCCGGGACGTCCTGCATTTCACCCATGCCATCCCCTTGGAACACCCCTCGCTTCTTGAACGCGGCGTCGCCCGGGGCGACCTGCATTGCATCCCCGGCGGTGCCCTGGAACACCCCGCGCTTCTTGAAAGCAGCGTCACCCCAGAACCTCACCTTGGGGATGTCCAGGCGCAGGTGGCAGGAGAGGCAGCGCTCCGTTTCCGCCTTGGCCGCATCGCAGTCGCAGATATCCTCCGAGCGCGCCGCCGGTCTCTTGCCGCAGCCATCGCCCAGTACGGCATCGTTGGCCCCGCGCTCCAGGTACACCTCGTCGAAAACTCCGGTCCCGTCGCCGCCCAGCCACAAATCCACGTTTTTGGCCGCTTCCATCCCCATGGCCACCGCTTCCACCACGCTCTTGGTGCCGGTCACGGCATCCCCTGCGGCGAAGACACCCGGCACCGACGCCGCCAGTTTTTCGTCGGTTTTCACGCTGTTGGCCCTGCCCAGCTCCAGCCCGAACGTCTCGTCCAGGTCGATGCGCTGCCCCGTGGCATACACCAGTGTGTCCGTGGGAAACACCCTCTCGCTGCCGGGCTCTGTGTCCATCGAAAGCCCCTGGGGGCCGAAAGCGAAACTGTTCACCACCACCGCGGTGACGCTTTTGACGAAGCTGCCTGTGCCGTCCTTTGCCGCCCCTTTCTCGCAGGCCACGCAGTTCATGCCGCTGTATATCTCTATGCCCTCCGCCAGGGCTTCCTCTATCTCTTCATCGTCCGCCAGCATGTTCTCCCGTTTTTCCAGGCATATCAGGCGCACCTGGGCCGCCCCGGCCTTTTTGGCCCCCCTGGCGCAGTCAAATGCCACGCTCCCGCCCCCCAGCACCGTCACAAAAGCCCCCATGTCAGGCAGCGCATCTTCCGTCGCCATCCGGGCGAACGCCACCCCGGGGATGGCATTGGCGCAGTCGTTCACGTCCAGGAAACTGGGGGAACCCGCCTGGGCGCCCACCGCCACCACCACCCCATCATACTCGGTTGCCAGCTTCGCCGCAGAAGTGACCCTCTCGCCGGTCTTTATCACGAACCCCATCTCGGACAATGTGCCGATTTCGCCATCCACGATACCCCGGTCCAGCCTGTATGTGGGGATCCCATAGGTCAGCATTCCGCCGGGTTTCTCCCTCTGCTCGTACACCGTCACCTCATGTCCCAGCCGCTGCAGGTGCCAGGCCGCCGTCAGGCCGCATGGCCCGGCCCCGACCACCGCCACCCGCTTGCCGCTTGCGGGGCGCACCGTGACCCGGCTGCGCCAGGCCCCCTCCCCGTCATGTTCCACGGCGAAGCGCTTGACGTTCCGGATGGAGAGGGCCTCGTCCAGATGGCCCCTCTTGCACCCGGCTTCGCATTTGCGGGTGCACACCACCCCCAGCGAATGCGGGAAAGTGAGCTTTTCCCGGAGTATCGCCACTGCTTCCGGGTATTTCCCCTCACGGGTGTATCTGAGGTAGAGGGGGATGTCCGTGTGGGCGGGGCAGGCGCTCTTGCAAGGAACCATCGCAAGTTCCCGCTTCACTCCTGTGGGGAAGATCCCCGGCATGTCCTGTATCGCCCCTGTGGGGCAGACCTCCACGCAGGCACCGCAGAACCGGCAGTCGCTCTCCAGAAGGGTCACGCCGTCTTTCACGCCCACATACGCCTCACCGTCACGGGACCTGTATTCCAATGCGCCCACGCCCCGTAGGTCGGCGCACGCCCTCACGCACCGCCCGCAGAGGATGCACCTGTCCGGTTCCCGCTTTATCAGCGGGTTGGCCCCGCCCACCGCCAGGCCCGTGTTGTTTTTGGTGATGCGGCGCAGCCTGGAGTGCGCCACCCCCAGGTACTGCATGAGGTTTTGCAGCTCGCAGTTGAGATAGACCGCACAGGAGGTGCAGTCGGCGGGGTGGGACGCCAGCATGAGTTCCAGGGACACATTCCTCACGTGGGTGGTACGCTCCGTCTTGGTGCGGACCTCCATCCCCTCCTCCACGGCTGTGTTGCAGGCCGTCACCGTCCCGGCGCGCCCCTCGATCTCCACCGAGCACATCTTGCACCCGCCCTGGGGTTTAAGGATGGGGTGGTGGCAGAGGTGGGGGATGTAGATGCCGTAAGCCTGTGCCGCCTCCAGGATGCTTTTCCCCGCCGCCGCCTTGACCTCGAAACCATCTATTTTCAGCGTGACGGTATCACCTACCCTGCCCCGGCCGGCCACCCCCGCCGCCGGTTTGCCATCGTTTGCCAATGAAATCATGTCGCCCATATGCCCCCCATCGCAAAAACTGCGCAAAAAACAATCCCAGCGTCCAAAGAACCTTGAATATTCTCTTGAAACAATGTATACTATAAAGCATAAAGCCACTTGGACGTTTACGATAAAAATATACCCCAGCCGGTTGCAAAAGTCCAATTCACACTCTAAAAGAACCCTTTAATTGGGCAAAAGGGAGTGACCCGTAACAACCGCCCCCATCACCAAGGAGAAAGACCTTTGGAACTACGCCAATTACTCTACTTCGTCACCACGGCTTCCACCCAGAGCATGCAGGAAGCCTCCGAAAAACTCCATGTGAGCCAGTCCGCCATCAGCCTTTCCAACAAATCCCTGGCGGAGGAGCTTGGCGTGGAGCTGTTTTCCAAGCAGGGGCGGGTGCTGGAGCTCACCGACGCCGGCCGGCGTTTCCTGTCCGGCGCCACCGAGATCCTCCAGTCCGCCGACGACCTGAAAAAAGAGATGGATTCCCGCTCCAAGAACCGCAAACGCACAGTCCGCCTCATGGGCGAGGCCTGGGATTTCGCCTCCGAGGCGCACAGGTATTTCCTCACCCAGGAGCACCCATACAAACTCAGCATCACCTCCGGCAACCGCGAGAAAACCAAGTCATGCCTCCTGGGCGGCGACGCCGACATCGCGGTCACATTGTTCGACGATTCGTCAGGGGATGCCCGGAGCATCCCGGTGCTCTCCGACAGGTTTTTCCTGCTGGTGAACCGCACCCACCGTTTCAGCGGGCGCGACTGCGTCTCCTTGCGCGAGATCGCAGGGGAGAGCCTGATTACCGCCCACCCCCGGGACGGGTTGTATGTCTTGTTCCATTCCATCCTGGCACAGGCCGGCGTGAACCCCGAAATCGCCGCATACGTGGGTTCCCCGGAGAGCCTGGAGCAGATGGTGGCCCAGAACAAGGGCATCTCATTCATCCCCGAGTGCAACGCCAACAGCGAAACCGCCACCCTCCTGGGCCACTCCGGTTTCTGCCGCGCCATCCCCTTCGAGGAACCATACTGCCGCCGCACGATCTACGTCACGTACCTGAAGGGCGCGCCCCAGGGCCGCATCAAGGACGCCCTGGATTTCCTGGTGGAGTTCGGCCGCATGGCCCAGGAGAATATGCGCTACCCGTAAAGCTCCTACCCATCACCACATGTAAAACCATGGGGCGCCGGCTTCGTCACGCCGTGCGCCCCCATATTTTCATGTGTATTTGGTGTACCCATCGCCGCCTTGCTTCACCGCTGTATTGCTTCACCGCTTATCGCACCCCCCGGAGGGAGCCGGGGCATGCGGCGAGACCGGAGCGCCTTACTTCACCGCCTTGAGCACCACCGCCGTGCCCATGCCGCCGCCGATGCAAAGTGATGCCAGTCCGTAGGTGTAGGCGCCGCCCGCCAGCAGGTGGGTGAGCGTCACCACGATGCGCGCGCCGCTGGCCCCCACCGGGTGCCCCAGCGCTATGGCGCCGCCGTTTACGTTGCAGCGCGCCAGGATCTCTTCCTTGGTCATCCCATGCTCCGCGCTAAGCTCCGTCACCACGCCCAGCGCCTGTGCGGCAAAGGCCTCGTTGAGCTCTATCACGTCCATGTCGGAGAGTTTGAGCCCCGCGTATTGCAGCGCCGCCCGGATGGCAGGCACCGGCCCCAGGCCCATGGTTGCGGGGTCCACGCCGCCCTGGCCGAACCCTATCACCTCGGCCATGGGCTTTAGCCCATACTTCGCCACCGCATCCTCATCCGCCAGCAGCACGAACGCCGCACCGTCGTTGATGCCCGATGCGTTCCCCGCGGTCACGGTCCCACCGTCCGGCTTGAACGCCGGGCGCAGCCCCGCCAGTTTCTCTGCGTTGGTGGTGCGGTTGGGGTATTCGTCCGTGTCGAACGCCACCGTGGCCTTGCCCTGCTTCACGGATACAGGCACGATCTCGTTTTTGAATTTGCCGCCGTCCACAGCGGCGATGGCTTTCTCCTGGGATTTGAGGGAGAGCTCGTCCTGGGCCTGTCGGGTGATGCCGTATTTCGCCGCCACATTCTCCGCAGTGATGCCCATATGGACTTTCTGGTAGGCGTCGGTGAGGGAATCATAGACCATATGGTCGATGACCTCTTTGTTGCCCATGCGGTACCCCGCCCGGGCGCCGTCCAGGAGGTATGGCGCATTGCTCATGTTCTCGGTGCCCCCGGCGATGACCAGGTCCCCCAGTCCGAAAGCGATCTCCACCACGCCGTTGATGATGGCCTTCATACCGCTGCCGCAGACCATGTTCAGGCTGTAGGCCGGCACCTCGTTTGGCAAGCCGCCCTTGATGGCCACCTGCCTGCCGGGTCCCTGGCCCTCGGCCGCGGTGAGCACGTTGCCGCAGATCAGCTCGGTGATCTTGTCAGCCGGCACCCCGGTGGTTTTCAGTATGTCCTTCACCACTTCCGCCGCAAAGTCCGTGGCGGGCGTCTTGGAGAGCGAGCCCTGGAACGAGCCCACAGCGGTGCGTTTCGCATCTACGATGTAAATTCTCTTAGCCATAAGTCATCCTTTCCCGGCATCTGCCCGGGCGTTTTCTACAAGCCGATGGCCGGCACCGGCAAAGCGGCCCCAGCGATAGTTTCGTTACAAGCCACCCCAGCCAGCCGATGAGCCGCCCTGGCGGGCCCGCCCCGGCATCGGAGTGACCTGCAAATGCCGTCCGGGCGTCACAGCGTCGTCCCGTGGTCCACGATGAGGTCCTGGCCTGTCACCGCCTTCGAATCGTCGGAAGCGAAGAACAGTATCGCTTTCGCCTGGTCGTTGACATTGGACTCCGGCAGGGACAGGTTCATATGCTGGGCGCAGTGGTCTGCGAAACCCATGTTGAACGTCGCCATCGCCTCCGGGGTGTTCAGCTCCGTGGGTGTGGGCCCCGGGCTCACGGTGTTGCAGCGGATGCCGATAGGGGCGAATTCCAGGGCGATGTTCTTGGACATGCTGATGACCGCCGCCTTGGCCGCGGAGTAGGAGATCCCCGCCAGGCCCCGGGCGCCGATGGATGCGATGTTCACGATGGAGCCGGACTTTTGCGGTACCATGTATTTCAGCGCTTCCCTGGACATGTAGTACACCGACGTCTGGTCCGTGAGGATCACATGGTCCCACCACTCGGATGAACAGTCGTCGATGGGCCTGTGCTTGTCTGCGATGCCCGCATTGTTCACCAGCACGTCCACCTGGCCGTATGCGGCGATGGTTTCCTCCACGGCCTTGATGCAGTCGGCCTCTTTGGTCACGTCGCCGATGAACACCTTGCAGGTGCCCCCCGCGTCGGTGATCTCTTTTGCCACCGCTTCCAGCTTCTCTTTGCGCCGGGCCACCACCAGCAGCTTCGCTCCTTCCTGGGCGAACACTTTCGCCGTCTCCGCCCCGATGCCGGAGCTGGCCCCGGTCACGATGGCCACTTTCCCTGCCAATCTCATTCAAACCTCCTATTCGTATGCTTCCCAGTGCTCCGCCGGCCAAACCTTGCGATATCTTCACTGTTCACCCATGCGTCACACACCGTTTGAACCTGTTCGCCCCCCGCCGACCAAACCTTGCGATATTTTCAACGTTCACTTGATGCAATGTTCATGGCTTGGGCGGACGCCAACCGTAAAACCGGCAAGCGGCCGCCCCGCCGCACCCATTTGATTAAGAATCAGAACGCACCCGCTCCAGCCCCCAAAACGGCCATCGTCGCAGTAGAGCGCCGCACCCATTTGGTTCAGGATCAGAACTCACCCTCATATTTGTCTGCGTTTTCCTTGGTGATCAAGGGGACATCCGTGTAATGGAAATACTCGATGGTCTTGCCCGCGGCCAGGTCATCGATGCACTTGAGCGCATTTTGGGCCGTGGCCGCCGTGGAATAGTAGGCCGTCATCGTCATCTTCCCGTCCTTGATGGCCTGGATCGCTTCTTTCTGCCCCGTGATGGAGTAGACGCCCACGTCGGTCATGCCCGCCGCCTGGAGCGCATTCACGCCGCCCAGCGTAAGGTCGTCGTCAAACCCCATCAGCACGTTGATCTGGTTGCCGTATGTGGAGATGAAGTTCTCCATGTAGGACTGTGCGTCCGCGCGGTTGGAGTACGCCCACTCCAGGCCCAGGACCTTGAAATTGGAATTGGCCTTGATGTAGTCGTCAAACCCGGCCACACGCTCGATGTAGTCCGACTGGACCGGCACGCCGCCGATTTCCACGATGCCGATCCCGGCATCCGCGCCGTATTTCTCCACCACCGCCTTGGCCAGCGACTCGGCCATGGCGTAGTTGTCAGGTCCGCAGTAGGCCTTGGCGTACTCGCGCCCCACCTCGGCCACGTCCGTATGGATCATGACCGCGGGGATCCCCGCCTCCGACACCTCTTTCATCCAGTCCACCGCCAGCATCGGGTCCGCCGGGAAAACCACCAGGTAGTCCAGGTCCTGCTGGATCAGCTGGGAGATCTGTTCGCCCTGGAGCATGGCATCCCCCTCTGCCGAAAGGTGCTGGAGCTCCCAACCCCGTGTCTTGCAGTCCGCCTCCAGGCCCGCGAAAATGTACTGGGGCAGCACCGCGATGGAATATGCGATGGAGGAATACCCTATAACCACTTTGCCGTCGCCGTTGCGGTCGGCGGGCGCCGTCGCCGCTTTCTGGGCGGAACCGCCGCCACCGCTGCAACCCGCCAGCGCCACGGCCGCCAAACACAGCGCCGCCACACTTGCCAAACCCCTGATACACTTTTTCATAATTCCCTTCCTTTCTATGTTGACAACAGGGGTTAACCTCTGACGCACCCGCTTATGGCCGCGCCGCTTCAGGCGTCTCCCCGCTTCTTTGAAGCCTTGCTAAGTGCATGTATGCCGGGCTGCCGCCATGGCCGCCCCAAGACCGGCCGCCCCTCAAGCATCTTCCGTCTTCACCGACGTGACCTTGTCGATGACCAGCACCACGATGAGCAGCACGCCCGAAACGAAGTCCACCCACGCCGAGGGGAGCAGCATCAGGTTCATCCCCGTGGAGATGATGCGCATGATCAGTATGCCGATGAGGACATTGAGCATGGTGCCTTTGCCCCCCGCCATCTTTATGCCGCCGATGACGCATGCGGAGATGGCGAACACGTCCCTCCCCTCGCCTTGGGTGTACACCGCCGCGCCGCTGTTGGACGCCAGGAACACCCCCGCCAGCCCGCACAGCAGCCCACACAGCACATAGGCGAAAAACTGCGCCCTGGGGATGTTGATCCCCGCCAGTTTACCCGCCTCGGCATTGTCCCCGGCGATGTAGAAATTGTTCCCGAAATCCGTGTTGCGCATGATAAACGCCAGCGTTGCCAAAACCACTGCCACTATGACCACCGTCAGCGCCAGCGCCTTGAACCCGCCCAGCCACAGTTTGGAGATGCTGTTTTTCAGCGCCTCCCGCAGCTCGCCCTCGGGGTATATGGAGCCGTTCTTGGTGAAATAGTACACTATCCCCTTGAAAATGTAGTTGGATGCAATGGTTGCGATGAGCGGGCTGATGCCCACCCTGGTGACCACCGCGCCGTTGAGCGCGCCGCAGACGGCGCCCGCCGCAAGCCCGCAGATGACGCCCAGGGGCAGGCTCCCCGTCAGTTTCGACACCTGCACCACCACCACGGCGCCAAGCGCCGCCTGGAACCCCACCGACAGGTCGATGTTCCCCGTGACCATGACCAGGGACAGGCCGATGGCTATGCAGCCGTAGATGCTTGCGTCAAATATGACTGTGCTGTAGTTGCGGCTGAACTTGTTCACGAAAAACGTCGCGAACACCAGCAATGCGGCAAATATGACCGCGGAGTTGTAGCTGAACAGGAAATCCCTCACAGCCCTGCCGAACCCTTTTTGCGCCGCCGCGCCACCCAGTGCGGCCGCGCCTTTTTGGGCGCCCCCGCTCCATCCCGCCGCCCCAGTCTCTTTCCCCGCCGCATCCACTTTCGCCGCCGTATCTTTTACCGCCCTCATCATACACCCCCCCTCTTCTCGCTGTACAGATCCGCCGCCAGCGCGACCAGGAGGATGACCCCCATGATGACCCACTGTGTGTACTGGCTGAAAGCCAGGAATGAAAAACCGGATGACATGAAACCGATGAACAGGAACCCTATGACGGTACCCCAGACGCTGCCCTTGCCGCCCAGGATGCTGGTGCCGCCCAGCACCACCGCCAGGATCACGTCCATCTCCTTGCTCCCGCCGATCTGCGGGTTGGCCGATTCGCTCCTGGCAAGGAGCACTATCGCGGCGATGGCGCAGCAGATTCCGTTGAGGACATAAGTGATCGCGACTTCCCTGCGGCTCTTGATGCCCGTGAACCGGGCAGCCACGGGGTTCGCCCCGATGGCGTAGAGCCTCTGCCCGAACACCGTACGGCCCGCCAGGAAAGCAAAAACCGCCACCACCGCCAGGAGTATGACCACCGGCACCGGGATCAGGCCCAAAACCATCCCCGTGCCGATGACGTCAAACAGCGCGGTCTTCGCCCGCAGCGTGTGCCCGGACACCAGGATCAGCGCAAGCGCGCCGAATATGGAGCTGGTGCCCAAGGTCGTGATGAATGAATTCAGCTTAAGGCCCGAAACAAGCAGGCCGTTTGTGAGCCCGCAGGTCACCCCGACAAGCAGCGTCAGGGGCAGCGCCCAGTTGCCGAAGCCCCAGGCATTGGAGAACTGCGCGCACAGCACCGTCATCAGCGTCAGCTGGCTGCCCACGGACAGGTCGATGTTCCCGGTGATGATCACCAGCGTCATGCCGCAGGCGATGATGCCGATGTAGGTCTGCTGCCGGAACACCTGTATGATGTTGCTCCAGGTGAAGAACTGGCCGCCGGTCACCCGGGGCGCCGCGATGGAAACCAGTGCGATGAACACCAGCAGCGCCACGAACACGCCGCTGCCGCTCAAGGAAAAGAACCACCGGAGAGGGGACTGTTTGTCTTTGGTCATGCTTCGTCACCCCCTTGCCCGTCCGGCGTACCCGCCGCAGCTTCAACCGTCGTCGCCGGCGCCGTATCTTCAGTATGCGCCCCTGCCCCGTCCGGCGGGGCCGCCGGCAAGCCCGTGGGCTGCGCCATGGCCTTGCCCAGCGCGGCGGCCAGGACTCGGTCGGAGGACAGGCCCTCCACGGGGAAATCCCCGGTGACCCGCCCTTCGAACACGGTGATCACCCGGTCGCATACGCCCATGATCTCCTCGATCTCAGACGAAACCACTATGATCCCCATGCCGTCTTTCGCCAGCTCGTTCAGGATGCCGTAGATCTCCGCCTTGGAACCCACGTCGATGCCCCGGGTGGGTTCGTCCACGATGAGCACCTTGGGGGCGAGCATCAGCCATTTCGCCAGCACCACTTTCTGCTGGTTGCCGCCGGAGAGGTTGCCGGCCTTCTGGTGCACCGAGGGGCATTTGATGCTGATGCTCTCCACGTATCTGTGCGCCTCTTCCCTTTGTTTTGCCCGGTCGATGACGCCGTACTTGCTCATCAGGGGCAGTTTCACCAGGGTGGCGTTAAGGAGGATGGTGAGGCGCAGCATCAGCCCTTCTTTCTTCCTGTCCTCCGTGCAGAACCCCAGCCCGCTGCGTATGGCGCCAGGCGGGTCCCCGGCCCTTAGCCGCTTCCCGTCCAGCACCACCTCACCTTCGGTGTAGCGGTCCACGCCGAACAGTGCGCGCATGATCTCCGAGCGACCCGCGCCCACCAGGCCGAAGAACCCCACCACTTCGCCCCGGCGCACATTAAACCCCACGTCGGTGAAAACCCCCGGCCGGGTGAGCCCCGACACCGAAAGCATCACATCACCGATCTCGGTGGGGTCCTTTCTGTACATATTTTCCAGGGAACGCCCGATCATGTGGGCGATCAGCCCGTCCTGGGTGGTTTTCGACGTGTCCTGGGTGACTATGTTCTCGCCGTCGCGGATCACCGTGATCCGGTCCGAGAGCATCATCACCTCGTCCAGCTTGTGGCTGATGTAGACGATGGCGATGCCCCGGGCTTTGAGCTTGCGTATGATGCCAAACAGCGTGTCCGCTTCTTTTTCCGACAGGGAGGACGTGGGTTCGTCCATGATGATGCACCGGGCGTTGCGGGTCAGCGCCCGCCCGATCTCTATCATCTGCTGCTGCCCCACGGACAGCTCCCCCGCCGGGGTTTTCGGCGGCACGTCCAGGTCCAGCTGCGCCAGTATCCTGGATGTTTCTGCATAAAGTTTCTTGTGGTCAATGAGTCTGCCCTTGCGCGGCAGGTTCCCGATGTACAGGTTCTGCGCCACATCCAGCTGCGGCGCTATGGACAGTTCCTGGTACACGCAGGATATGCCCAGGCCGATGGCCTCGTCCGTTGACGAAAAATGCACCTCTTTCCCATCCACCAGGTACTCCCCCGCATTGTGCGCGTGGGCCCCGGTGATCACCTTGATGAGCGTGGACTTCCCCGCGCCGTTTTCGCCGCACAGGGCGTGTATCTCCCCCGGCCTCACCGTGAAAGACACGCCCTTGAGCGCTTTGACGCCCGGGAACTCCTTTTCGATCCCCCTTAGTTCCAGCAAATCCCCCAACTCCCCGTTAGGCATGGCGGCTCCCTTTCGTTATCCCAGATTCCCCCTCTTGTTCCTCCTGTATTTCGCAAGTCCCCACGGCCACAGTTCCCGCCGGCACAGCCGCTTCCCCCGGTCGGCGGTGCGGCACACATTTCGCAAGTCCCCTACGGCCAAACCGCCCGCCGGCCACACCTGCACCCCACACCCAGTTTCATCCCGGGTGCGGCGGCCCATATGCGCGGTCCGCAAACCCGGTTTCTCAGGCCGCTTCGAATGTCTTCAAATCATCCGCGACTTTCAGCGTCGCACCCGTGAGCCTTTGTACCTCCTCCACCGTGGTCGTGTCTGCGATCTCCTTAAGCAGCAGCCCGTCGGGGGTGACCTCGATCACCGCCAGCTCGGTGATGATCATGTTCACTTTCCCCACTGCGGTGGCGGGCAATGTGATCTCTTTGAGGATCTTGGCCTCGTCTCCCTTGGCGGTGTGGGTCATAGCCACGATCACCCGCTTGGAGCCCGTGACCAGGTCCATGGCGCCCCCCATGCCCGGCACCATCTTGCCCGGGATGATGTGGCTGGCCAGGTTGCCCTTTTCGTCCACCTGGAGCGCGCCCAGTATCGTGGCGTCCACATGGCCGCCCCTGATGACCACGAATGACGTGGCGCTGTCAAAGAAACATGCATGGTCGTGCACCGTGACGGGCGTCCCACCGGCATTGACGATGTTGGGGTCCGTGTTGGACTCGTCCGCCAGGCCCGCCATGCCCAGTATCCCGTTTTCCGACTGGGTGATGATCCGCACGCCCTCCGGCAGGTAATCCCCCACCATGGTCGGCAGGCCGATCCCCAGGTTCACCACCATGTTGTTTTCCAGTTCCTTCGCCGCCCTGCGGGCGATGATCTCTTTTACGTTCATTCTCTCACCTCATCCCAAAGTGGGCCGCGCCCACGTCCGATGGCGCCATACATACAGCCGCCACCCGCCCATTTAGCCTTTGCACCCCGTTTCCCAGGTGTGCTTTACTTCTCGCCGCTCACGATATAGTCCACGAATATACCGGGCGTCGCGATGGCTTCCTTGTCCAGGGCGCCCACCTTCACCACTTCCTGTGCCGCCACGATCACCGTGTCGGCCGCGGTGGCCATCAGCGGGTTGAAATTCCGCGTGGTGCCTTTGTAGATCACGTTCCCGTCCTCATCCACCAGCGAACCCCTGATCAGCGCCACGTCCGCATGGAGCGGTTTTTCCAGCAGGTAGTCCTTGCCGTCCACCGTCACCACGTCCTTGCCCGCCGCCACTTCCGTGCCCAGCCCCGTGGGCGTGAGCACGCCGCCCAGGCCCGCGCCGCCGGCGCGGACTTTTTCCGCCAGGGACCCCTGGGGGACCAATGTGACTTTCAGCGTCCCCTCGCCCATGAGCTTGCCCACCACAGGCGTCATGCCGATATGGGAAACAATGAGTTCGTCCACCGCCCCGGCTTCCACCAGTTTGATTATCCCCTTGCCGTTCAGGCCCGCATCGTTGCCGATGACAGTCAGGTGCTTCACGCCCTTTGCCACCAGCGCGTCCACCAGTATCTCCGGCGTCCCCACCGCCATGAACCCGCCGATCATGACGGTCATGCCATCCTTCACCAGATTTGCCGCTTCTGCGGCCGTCGTCAGTTTCCCGGACATACGCATCCTCCTTTTGCAGCTTGATCATTTGCCATTTCTTTCATTTGCAGGTTGCAGCTCTCCCCGCCCACGGGGTTACAAGTCACTCTCCAGCCAGTCTCCAGCCAGCCGATTGCCGACGGGGAAGTCCATTGCATCCAATCATTCGTTACATTTGACGAATCGTTTTTTTCATGTTATTATAGACGATGGCATCATTCACAGCCATCCCACACCGCCAAAACACAGGGCAGGCGCCCCTGTCCCCATTGATTTCCCACACAGTGTACGCGCCATGGCCATAGCCCTTGCAGCCGGTCCATCCCCCCGTCATCTTCGGGTCATGTGCGGCTGCCATATACCAAGGAGGTCCCCATGAACGTTGCGTCACTTAGGTATTTCCAGTATATCGCCAAGTACAAGAACATCACCCAGGCTGCCAAGCACCTGTACATCAGCCAGTCCACTTTGAGCCGCCACATCATGGCCCTGGAGGACGAGCTGGGGGTGCGCCTCTTCGAACGCAACAACAAGATGGTATCCCTCACCGAGGCCGGGAAGACGCTCTACCAGGACTGTGACTCATTCATCAACCACATGGACTCCCTCATGAAAAATGTCGCTTCCGCCGGCAAGGGCCATATCGGCACCCTTCGGGTCACATCGCCCAAGAGCCTGAGCAACTATCTGCAACATGCGGTCAAGGCCACCCAGGAAACCTACCCCATGTTCCGCTTCCTGGTGGAGGCATACGAGTTCGGCGAGATACCCCTGGCCATCAAGCACAACCTCTACCACGTGGGCATCACCTACGACTTCGCGCTGTATGAACACGAGGACCTGGAGATCCTGCCCTTCGGCACCGACGAGTTCGTTTTCGTGTACTCCGCCGATTACCGCAAGGAAGACGACATCTCCACCCTGGCGAACCTGATAAAGAGCATCCCTTTCATATACCCGGCCTACGTGAACCCGCCTTTCCTGCGGGAGGCGCTCAGCGTCGCCCAGGATGTGACAGGCTGCCACCTGGTACCCACTTACAATGTCAACACCACCGAGTCGCTTCTCATCAGCGCCGCCCTGGGCCTGGGGTTCGGGCTCCTGCCCCTCTCCTGGTGGGAGCAGCTCAACCCGAACCAGCAGCTGGCAGTCCTTAGGCCCCCGAAAGTCACCACCACCACCGACGTGGTGGCCATCTGCAAGAAGAACCGGGAGTCGGAGCTCACCGACACGTTCTTCCGCGCCTTGATCGCCAAGCGCTCCGCTGGGTCCGTGGCATAGGGGGGTGATGTTTGGCCCTCGCCATGGCATACCCGCCATAGACGTCGCGGCGCGGCCCGCTGGCCACCGTATGGGGTGCCCTTGGCCCGCGCCATGGCATCCCCGCCATCCGGTACGCTTGTCGTTCCCCCCTACTTCAGCCCCAGTATGGCACGTGCCTCATCAGGCGTGGCGGGTTCTTTCCCATACTCCTTGATGACACGCGCCGCGCGCTCCACCAGCGCCACGTTGGTGGCATGCTGCTTGGGCGCATAGTACACATTGTCTTCCAGCCCCACCCGGACATGCCCGCCCAGGGCTAGCGTCGCATACAGTATGGGCAAGTGGTACTTGCCGATGCCCAGCGCGGACCAAGTGGATCCCGGGGGCAGCTGTTTGTACAGGTACACCAGGTTCTCCACGGTGGCTTCCATACCGCCCAGCACGCCCAGCACGAACTGGAAGTGGCAGGGCGCCACCAGCACGCCTTTGTCCATGTAGTATTTCGCCACACCGAAGAACCCGGAGTCAAACACCTCGATCTCGGGCTTGATCCCCAGCTCCTTCATCTTCAGCCCCAAGGGTTCCAGGAACTGGGGCGCATTGTCAAATATCCCGAACGGCATCCAGTTGAATGACCCGGCGTCGTAGGAAGCGATCTCCGGCTTCACGTAGTCCAGGTGCGCCATGCGGTCCTCGTAGGTGGCGGTGTTGTCGCCGGAAGTGGTGCAGTTGATCACCACGTCGCAGTCTTTCTTCGCCTTAAGCAGGTCGATGGTTTCCTTGAACAGCTCTTTGTTCATGGTGCCCACGCCCTTTTCGTTACGCATATGCAGGTGCACGATGGCCGCCCCGGCCTTCCAGCAGGCATACGCATCATCGGCGATCTCCGCCGGGGTGATGGGTATGTACGGGTTCGCCTCCTTGGGCGTCATGGCCCCGGTGAGAGCCGCCGAGATGATCACTTTGTTTTTCAGGTTGTCTGCCATGGTTCCTCCTCCTCTAATTGAACGCCCCGGTCACCACCGACGACAGGGCCAAGGCCAGGTATTTCTCCTGGGCGCTGCTGCCCCGGCTGGTGAGCACGATGGGTATCTTCGCCCCCACCACGAACCCCGTCATGGTGGACTTGCCCCACACCACCCAGCATTTCCCCAGGATGTTACCGGCATGGATGTTTGGCACAAGCACCACGTCGAAATTGCCGCAGTGCGGGCCCTCAAAGCCCTTGATCTGTGCGATCTCCTTGGAAAACGCTATGTCGAATGACACCGGCCCCACCACCTCGCAGGCCCCGAACTCCCCTGCCAGGGACATCTCCTGGAGCGCGCGGGCGTCGGTGGTCTCGGGCATCTTCTCATCCACCGTCTCCTTGCAGCACAGGCATGCCACCTTGGGGCTTTCATACCCCAATGTGTGCAGCGTGTTGACCACGTTGGCCACGATGTCCTTTTTTTTCGCCAGGTCCGGGTATGGCGTCATGCCGCCGTCCGTCAGCACGATGAGCTTGTGGTATGCGGGCAGGATGTTGAAACTTAGGTGGCTCATGTTGCGCCCTGTGCGCAGGTCGTTTTCCTTCTTCACCACCGGGCGCATGAGGTCGCTGGTTTCCACCATGCCTTTCATGATGAAATCCGCTTCCCCCGCCTTGATGATCTCCACCGCGGTTTCCGGTGCGTTCATGCCGGGCAGCTGCCCTTCCACCCTAAATTCCGAGGGGTTGAGGCCCATTTCCCGCAGGATGCCCTTGATTTTCGCCGCATCGCCTATGAACAGCGGCTCCGCCACGCCCAGTTCCCTGGCCTCCAGCGTCGCCTCGATGACATGCCGGTCCGCGGCCCCCGCCACAGCCGCCACGCCGCGTTTTTTCAGCGTCCTGGCCCGTTCCATGATGCTGTCATAACTGGTGATTTCCACTTGTTTCCTCCTAGGTGCAGATGCCGCCCCCTGCCGTGCGCCCCGGCCGGCCAACCGGCCATGTGGTCACGCCGCCGCCTTGTTTCGTCAAGCGGTGGTGTGCCCCGGCCGGCGCATGGCCCAGCCGGCCAAGCAGTCACGCCGCCGCCCCTTTGCGCACGACGGCAGCGTGCCCCACCTTTCAGACCGCCACGGCCTCATCGGCTTTCAGGTGCTCGAAGTCCGTGAACACGGGGATGCCCGTGTATATCTTGCCTTTTTCCTCGCCGCTCATCACCCTGATGGCGCCCGCCGCCAGGGCCTCCATCTCGAACTCCCCGGCCTGCACCGAGATGGGCGCGATCCAGGACAGGTAGCCTTTCAGCTCGTCCACCAGGTAGTTGTCCCGGGCTATCCCCCCGGTGAGTATGATGCCGTCCACCATGCCCCGCAGCGCGGCCGCGCAACCGCCGGCGGCTTTGGCGATCTGGTATATGAATGCGTCATAGATCAGTTTCGCGTAACGGTCGCCGCCCTCGATCATCTTCAGGATGTCCAGGACCTCGCTGGTACCCAGGTGGTCCGCCAGGCCCCCGGTCTTGGTGATGCGGTCGTAGAGTTCTTTTTCGGTGTACTTCCCGGAAAAACACAAGCGCAGCAAATCCAATGCCGGCAGTGCGCCCGCGCGGGTGGGGGCCATGGGCCCGTCGCCGTCCACGATGTTGTTGCAGCTGACGATCTTCCCGCAGCGGTGCGCCGAGACGCTGACGCCCCCGCCGATGTGGCAGATGATCAGGTTCATCTCCTCATAGTTGCCGCAGACACCCTTCGCATAACGGATGCCGTTCTCCTTGAGGTTGAGCGCATGGCTCCCGGCCCTTCGGAACACCTCGTGCAGGCCGGTGATGCGCTCCACGTCGTCCAGCTCGTCCACGTCCGGTGGGTTCACCACGAACACACGGCCGCCGTAGACGTTGGCCAGCTCCATGGCGATGCGTGGGCCCAGGTTGTTGGGGTGCTTTGCGGCGAACCCCACAAAAGCATGCTCCGCCAGTATCTGGTTGGTATTGCCATCCAGCTCGTAGACGCCGCCCTCCATAGACGCCAGCCCGCCGGTGCGCGCCGCGAACGCATCCACGCCCTCCAGGGAGACGCCGTTCTCCCGTATGGCTTCCATGATGGTCTCCGTACGGAATTCCAGCTGGTCTTTGATCTCGTGGAAAGTCTTGAGTTTCTGTGCCTCGTGGGTCACGTTCACCGAGAAGACTTTCTCCTCGTTTTCGAAAAGGGCGATCTTCGTGGACGTGGAACCCGGGTTGATCGCAAATACCTTATATGTTTTTTCCATAATTCGCTCCCGCCGGGCTGCTCACCCCAGATACTCGAAGATAGCCGCCGCGCCCATGCCGCCGCCGATGCACATGGACACCAGCGCATATTTGCCCTTGTTGTCTGCCAGGTAGTCCAGGGCCTTCCCCGTGAGGAATGCCCCCGTGGCGCCCATGGGGTGGCCCAGGGCCATCGCGCCGCCGTAGGGGTTCACCTTGTCATAGGGCAGCCCCAGCTGGTCGATGCACGCCAGCGCCTGGGCGGCGAACGCCTCGTTGAGCTCGATGGTGTCCATGTCGCCGATGGTCAGGCCCGCTTTCGCCATGACCTTGGGGATGGCGTAGATGGGCCCGATGCCCATGAGCGTGGAATCGCACCCCGCCACCTCGAAACGCACGAACTTGGCGATGGGCTTGATCCCCAGCTCTTTCGCCTTGTCCGAGGACATCAGCACCACGAATGCGGCCGCATCCGTCGTCTGGGAGGATGTGGCGGCAGTGACGCGCCCGTTTTCCCTGAAGCAGGGTTTCAATGTAGCCAGGTCAGCCAGGTTCGTGCCCGGGCGGATGCCGTCGTCCTGGGAGAACGTCACGTCTTTGCCCTCGGCGTCCTTGGTCTGCACCGGGATGATGGAGGGGGCCAGTTTGCCGCTTTCCCTGGCGGCCGCAGCCTTCTGGTTGGACTCCACCGCCATCTGCTCCATCCGCTCCCGGGTGATGCCGTACTTCTCCGCCACCCGCTCCGCGGTCTCGCCCATGGACATATATGCGCCTTCGTAGTTTTCCTTGAGCCACTGGTTCATGTATTCTTCCGGGTACGGCGCGAAGCAGGACGTCATGCACTCCACGCCCCCCGCCACCACCACGTCCTGCTGCCCCGCCAGGATGCCATTGGCCGCCGTGGCTATGGCCTGGAGGCTGGATGAGCAGAAGCGGTTGATGGTCTGCGCGGTCACGCTGTCCGGCAGCTGCGCCCGGTTCACGATGAGCCTGGCGGTGTTCATGTTCAGTTGGTTGATGGGCATCGCGCAGCCCACGACCACGTCGTCGATCATCTCCGGCTGGAGCGCGGGTACCTTCGCCAGGGTGCCTTTGAGCGCCTGCGCCGCATAGTCCACGGGGTGGGTCGCGGCCAGCCCGCCTTTCCTCGCCCTGCCGCAGGGCGTGCGCCCATAGGCCACAATCACAGCTTCTCTTGCCATGTCTTTCCTCCCTATCATGTGTAGTCGTGCCAACCTTTGCCGTTTTTCTTCCCGAAGCGCCCCTCGGCCACCAGCTTCGTAAGGGAAGCCGGCGTGGACCAATCCGTCACCGGCAGGGACTCCAATGTCTCGCACACGTGTGGGAAAGTGTCCAGCCCTGACATGTCCATCATCTCGAATGGCCCCAGGGGGTGGTTGAGTCCCAGCTTGATGGCGGTGTCGATGTCCCGGATGTCCGCCACGCCGTCCTCGTAGCAACGCACCGCTTCCAGCATGAAAGCGAAGAGGCAGCGGTTGACGATGAACCCCGGGGTGTCTGTCTTGCACAGCACCGGCACCTTGCCGATGCCCTCTGACACGGCTTTCACGGCGTCCACAGTGGCGTCGGTGGTCGCCTCGCCCTTTATGATCTCCACCAGCTTCATGGCCGTCACCGGGAAAAAGAAATGCATCCCCGCGCAGCGGCCCGGGTTCTTGCACTCCTTGGTGATCTTTGTCACGGACATGGAGGATGTGTTGGTGCATAGGATGGCGTCGGGCCTGCAGATCTCGCCCAGCTCCTTGAATGTGCTTTGTTTCAGGTCCAGGATCTCCGGCACGGCCTCGATGACCATGTCGCAGTCCTTGACGCCGGAGAGGTCCACGGTGGTGGAGATGTTCGCCATGGTGGCGTCCACCGCCTCGGCCGTTTCCTTGCCCGCCGCCACGCGTTTGTCCAGGCCGGCTTTCATCTTCGCCAGCGACGCGTCCAGGTACTCCTGCTTGATGTCCCGCAGCACCACCAGGTAGCCTTTGGATGCGGCGATCTGCGCGATCCCCGCGCCCATCTGCCCCGCGCCCAGCACGCCTATCTTCTTGATTTCCATGTTTGTTTCCCTTTCATATGCCACGACGTACGATACCGTATCCGCCTGGGTTCTTCGCTAAGTCCCGCGAATTGCAACATCATAGGCCTGTATACATAACCATCCAATATCTGCGGCCCCTGGCTAAGTCCCGCGAATCGCAGCTGTCACACGCCTTATGAATTCGTGTACTTGGCCTCCCGTTTCTGGGCGAACGCCTCCATCCCCTCTTTCTGGTCGTGGGTGTCGAACAGCAGGCAAAACTCCGAGCTCTCCACCCGCTTGCCCTCGGCCACGGACTCGTTGGAGCCCACGTTGATGGCCTGCTTCGCCGCAGCCAGGGATTTCCCGGGCATCTTCTTTAGTTCCGCCGCCAGATGGTAGGCTTCCTCCAGCACCTTGTCGTCATCCACCAGGCGGGTGAGGATCCCCAGCCTGTATGCCTCCTCGCCCTTGACGGCCAGGCAGAGCATGGTCAGCTCCTTAGCCTTGGATGCGCCCACCAGCGGTATGAGCCTCTGGGTGCCGTTGGCGCCGGGGATGATCCCCAGGGAGACCTCCGGGAGCTTGAAACTGGTTTTGGGCCCGCCCACACGGAAATCGCAGGCCAGCGCCATCTCGAAACCGCCGCCCCAGGCCAGGCCGTTCACCGCCGCGATGACGGGGATGGGCAATGTCTCCAGGCGGTTGTTGATCTCGATGGCCACGGAGCAGATCTTGCGGGCGACGCCGGGCGTGGCGCCGGCCATCTCACCGATGTCCGCGCCCGCGGCGAATGCCTTCTCGCTGCCGGTGATGACCAGGGCGCGGATGGCGCTGTCCCCGGACACTTCCTTAAGGGCGTCCAGCACTTCCAGGTTAAGGGCGGTGTTCAGTGCGTTATATGCGGCGGGGCGGTTGAGCTTGATGGTCGCCACCCCGTCCTCCACAGAATACAGAATGTTTTGATATGCCACGGGTACCCCTGCCTTTCATTCCCAAGCGATTCGCGATACACAGGCTGCCATGCGCTTTGCGCCCCCGCAACCCATTTATCACTCAGTTGATGGTCATCCCGCCGTCCACGGGGATCAGCACTCCGGTGACGTATTTTGACGCCTCCGTCGCGAGGAAAAGCACCACGCCGGACACGTCGTCGGGCTCCCCGAAGCGCCGCAGGGAGATCTTCTTTAGCACCACCGAGGCGTTTTTCTCGTCGGCCATCACTTCCTTCGTCATGTCCGTCTTGATGTAGCCGGGGGCCACGCTGTTCACGTTGATGTTGTACCTGGCCCACTCATTTGCCATGATCTTGGTCAGGTGGATCACCGCCGCCTTGGCCGCACCGTACACGGAGACATACCGTGGGGCGATGATACCGGCCGCCGACGCCATGTTGATGATGCGCCCGCCGGTGCCCTGTTCCTTTACCTGGGCGGCGAACGCCTTGGAGAGGAAATACAGCCCCTTCAGGTCGATGTTGTGGGTCTTGTCCCACATCTCGGGGGTGATGTCCAGTATGGGGGCCTCGTCGCCGCCTATGCCCGCATTGTTCACCAGGATGTCCACATGGCCGAACTTCTTCGCCACGTCGGTGACAAACCCGTCCAATGCGCCGAAATCAGACACGTCGATGGGCACGCCCAGGCATGCGTACCCCCTGCCCTCGAAATCCTTCTGCACCGCCTCGCAGTCCGCAGGTTTCCTGCTGGTGATCACCACTGTCGCGCCCGCCGCCGCAAAAGCCGATGCTATCCGGTAGCCGATGCCCCGGGTCGCGCCCGTGACGATGGCCACCTTGCCGCTCAGGTCATATGTCGGAACCAATTTTTCGTTTTCCATCACACTGCAACCTTTCTCTCCCGCCGTCTATCCGCCCATCACCGCGCCTTGGTGCCAAAGCGCATCATCGCCCTCATGCGTGCAACTATCCATGCGGCGCCCCTTATCCCCGGCCGGCGCGGCTTTGGTCTTGCCCCATCATCCCCCGATGGTCTGCCCGCCGTCCAGCAGCAGGTACGTGCCGGTCATATACCCGAAGCAGCCGCTGGCCATGGCCAGCGCCGGCCCCGCGATGTCCTCGATCTCGCCCAGCCTGCGCAGCGCCGTGCGCGACTCCATCTTCGTCCTGATGCTTTCGTCCGCGAACACGTCCTCGTTGAGGGGCGTGATCACGTAGCCCGGGCAGATGGCGTTCACCGTGATGCCGTAGCGCGCGAACTCGTTGGCCATGGTCTTGGTCAGGCTGATGACCCCGGCCTTGGATGCGCCGTATGCCACCACGCCCTTGCCGCCGATGAGGCCGCCCACGCTGGCCACGTTGATGATCTTCCCGCCTTTCCCGGCCGCGACCATCTCCTTGGCTGTGGATTTGGCAAACAGGAACACGCCTTTTAGGTTGGTGGCGATGACTTTATCGAAATTCGCCTCGTCGCAGTCGTCGGTGAGGATCGCCGCCGTCTTCCCGGAGATGCCGGCATTGTTCACCAGGATGTCCACCCCGCCGAAAGCCTCCTTGGCGGCGGCCAGCACCCTGTCGATGTCGGCCTGTTTGCCGGAGTCCGCGCTCACGCCGATGCAGCGGTTGTCGCCCTTGATGTAGTTCTCGTTGATGTCGGCGGACGCGGTTTCCACGTCCGCCGCGGTCCTGGCGGTGATCACCACATCCGCCCCGTAGTGGGCATAGGTTGCGGCGATACCGAAACCCAGCCCCTTCGTACCGCCGGTGACGATGGCGGTCTTGCCCGTCAGCCGGAAATTCGGCATATTGATCGTCCTTGACATGACGTTCCTTTCTTTCTCATGGGAAAATCCCCTTTTGATGGAGGCTGTCGCCCGCCCCGGCGGATCATCGACGGGTGGGAGGGGGGCAAATGCGGCCCGGAAAACTGTGCCGCGCTGCCCGCCCCCGCACCGGGTCCGTGTCGCCGGGGCGGCCTATGCCAAAAAGGGAGGTGATGCTACTTCTTCTCCGCCGGTGCTTCGGCGGCGGCTGTCTGGGTCTTCTTGAATTTGTCCAGCATCGCCCGCGGCGTAGCCGTCGGCCGTACGTATTTGGGCATCTTCGCTCCATCGAACCCAGCCAGATATTTCGCGATGTCCATGAGCGGCGTGGTGTCGTAACGGCCCATCAACGTGATGGTTTCCATCAGTGGGCTGCCACCCCCGTGGACGCCTGCCACCATCTGCGCGCCCTCGAACTCGTCGCAAAGCTTGTTCTCCACCATGCGCAGCACCCTGTGGGTCTCCTCTGCAGTGTACTTCGGGTTGCGCATGATGTACTTGTTGCAAAGCTCGGCAGTCTCCGGGTCATAGAAACTCTCTTCCGTGGGAAGGGAGGCGGAGATGCCGCCGGCCAGGTCGGCCAGTATCTCGTATTCGTGGTAGATATACTGCCCCGCGAGCCGCCTGCCGCAGTTGGTCAGGATCTCGTCCGGGACGTAGGAACCGTTGGGGAACTCCACGGCGTGCATGGCGGACGCCTCGCCGGCCGCGAACACCAGCTCCGCGGTGCCGATGATGTTCGACAGCTTCTCCCGCACGTGGTCGTATTTGCTGATGCCGTTCACGTCGGCCACCAGGGCGCAGGTCGCGGCGATGCACTCGGACACCGCGGTCTTGCAGCCGGTGTATGAATGCCTGTGGTAATGGGCGAACATCAGGGCCAGGTACCCGGCGTACTGGGTCACGTCCGGATGCTCGAAACCGTTCAGGTACACGCGCTCATTGGGCACGAACACGTCGTCGAATATGGTCAACGACTCCACGTCGCCGATATGGGCCACGGGCGCATCGATGTGTTTCCTCTTGTGGCGTTTGCCGGGCAGGCCCATGAGCTTGATGCCCGGCCAATCCCCCGGCAGGGCGAATGCCACCGCATAGGCAGTGTCTTTCGCGGTCATGAAACGGGATGGCAGCGCGATGATCTCATCCACATATGGGGCCGCGGAGTTGCAGACTTTCGCGCCCCGGACGATGATGCCCTTGCATGGCTTGCCGTCCAGGCCTATGCCGTCCGCATCCGTCTCCACTATGCGCAGGTACTGGTCCGGGTCGGGCTGCTCGTGGGGGCGCACGCCCCTGACGCCCTTCACGTCTGTCTGCGCGCAGTTGGCCACCAGGTCTTCCTCCTGGAAGCGCAGGATGAAGTTCTGCAGCCGCTCATGGTAATGGGTGCCGTTGGCCTTGTCGCAGTCATATGTGACCACTTCCAATGCGTTGAGCGCGTCGGTGCCCATGCAGCGCTGGGTGCACCCGCCCACGCAGTGGCACATCAGCCTGGTCATCTGCTGCTTTTTGAGCAGGTCGTCCTGGCTCCTGTGGATGTGGGTCCAACGGCTGATCTTCTTCCCGGTGAGGTGGGAAGTGGCCGTGCAGACGTCCTCGTACTCGGGGTCATTGCATTTGTCGTAGGTCTGGGCGATGACATAGATGCCGCTGGAGTTGAAATCCTCTTCCCTGCCCGGTGTCTTCCCGTCGATGTAGACGTTGTGTTTCATGTTTTTGAGACGCTCTTTGTATTGATCTGCTGTTCCGATTGGCATGGTGAATCCTCCTCTTTGTGATTCCCGCAATCTAAGGGGCGGGACACAACCCCCGAGAACCTCGGGATGGCGGCGCGCAACAAAGGGCGCGCCGCATACTCTCTCCTCTTGTGAATCAGCGGACCTTCCCGACGAAGGGCGGGTCGATCTTGCCTTCCAGCTCCAGGTGCTTGGTCATGGGCAGCAGCGCGGAGTGCAGCTCGTCCGCACAGAACATCCCGAACAGCTCGGTGCCAAACGCCATGTCCAGGTCGTCCGCGATGCGTTTCTTCCAGTTGCGCTTCACCAGCTGCGCGGTGAGGCGGCGCGCCACCCGGTTCTGGGCCATGAGCATGTCGGCGATCTCGTAGGCGCGGTCCATCAGCTTGGCACGGGGGACGATCTCGGAAACCATGCCGAACTTCACCAGGTCCTGGGGCGTCAGCTTCTCGCCTGTCATCAGGTACCAGTTCGCGAACCTGGGGGGCAGCAGCTCGAAGAAGCAGCTGTGGATGCCGTCGCCGGGGACGTTGTTGGTGCCGGGCAGCATATGGGGGTCAAGGACGGTGATGTCGTCAGCCGCGATGGCCAGGTCGCACATCAGAGCCAGCTCGGTGTGCCCGCCGGAACCGGAAAGCACGCCCAGTGTGGGGACTTCCACGTCGGAGATCATCGCGATGATCATGCGGCGCCCATCCACGAACATGTGGTTGTAGCGCGTCATCCCTGCGTCATCCGCCTCGGGCGCCCAGCTGGCGGCCTCGAAGTCAGTGATCCAAACATTGCCGGTGCCGGTGAAGATGATCATCTCCGTCTCCCGGTCGGTGCCCAGCATGCGCCACATCTTGCCGATGGCGTCGTGGAGCTCCATGGACCAGATGAGCGGCCCGCCCAGGGTGTGCATCCGCACCGTGACCACGCCGTCCTCCCGGCGGTCCATGATGAAATGCTCCTTGAACATCTCCTTGATTTCATCAAATGTCGGCCACTTCACATAACTGGTGTTTGTTTTCTTTGCTTCAGACATGGGATTCCCTCCTAAGAAATATGGTTTGTTTTTGCTGCTTGTTACCATCTCTTCGTATCTCGCCGCCTCTTGCATGTGCCGGTCCGCCGGATGCCGTCTTCGGTGCATGGCGATGCCGGTTTCCGGGGCCATAGGGTGTCGGTTTCCGCCGTGGTGCGTCCCCGGCTTCCTTCGCTATATTGTGACTTTCGACAAATCAGCAGTGCCTTTGCGGCTCATCTTTGCCCTTTTAGCATAATCCAATTCCTGCGGATTGTAAAATTCACATTCTGCATTGCAACAACGGCGGATGGTCCGGCGGCCAAATTGTGCAAAATTACACACAGAAGCCGCCTTAATGGCCCATCCGCCGCCCTTTTCATGAAGTCTTTCCGATCAAGTCACATGGTTGCAGATCACCCCGGCGCCGGGGAGGGCCCGACGGCCCATCGGCCGGCCATGCCACGAAGTCCTTCCGATCAAGCCACATGGTTGCAGATCACCCCGGTATCGGGGCGGGCCCGACGGCCATCGGCCGGCCGGGGAGTGACCTGCGACGTCACCTGTGTGTCACATGCCCCATCATCATCTGAGCTTTCCCACGAAAGGCGGGTCGATCTTTCCTTCCATGTTGAGGTGCCCGATGATGCTCGTCAAGTTGGAATGCAGCTCGTCCGCACAGAACATCCCGAACAGCTCGGTGCCAAACGCCATGTCCAGGTCGTCCGCGATGCGTTTCTTCCAGTTGCGCTTCACCAGCTGTGCGGTGAGGCGGCGCGCCACCCGGTTCTGGGCCATGAGCATGTCGGCGATCTCGTAGGCGCGATCCATGAGCTTCTCCCTGGGCACCACCTCGGAAACCATGCCGAACTTCACCAGGTCCTGGGGGCTTAGGTTCGACCCGGTCATCAGGTACCAGTTGGCGAACCTGGGGGGCATCAGCTCGAAGAAACAGCTGTGGATGCCGTCGCCGGGCACGTTGTTGACCCCTGGCAGCATGTGGGGGTCCAGCACCGTGATGTCATCCGCGGCGATAGCCAGGTCGCACATCAATGCCAGCTCCGTGTGGCCGCCGGAACCGGAGAGCACGCCCAGGGTGGGGACTTCCACGTCGGAGATCATGGCGATGATCATGCGGCGCCCATCCACGAACATGTGGTTGTAGCGCGTCATCCCGGCGTCATCGGCTTCAGGCGCCCAGCTGGCCGCCTCGAAATCGCTCACCCAGATGTTGCCCGTGCCGGTAAAGATGACCATCTCCGTTTCCCTGTCGGTGCCCAGGATACGCCACAGCTTCCCGATGGCGTCATGGAGCTCCATGGACCAGATCAGCGGCCCGCCCAATGTGTGCATGCGCACCGTGACCACGCCGTCCTCCCGGCGGGTGATGATGAAGTGCTCCTTGAACATCTCCACGATCTCCTCGAACGTCGGCCACTTCACATAACTGGTGTTTGTTTTCTTTGCTTCAGACATTGTACCCTTCCCTCCTTTGTTTCCGCGCTGCTTAGACTTTGCTCCACTTCGACTTTGCGCCGCTTCGCCCGTTCGCTGCTTGGTCATCGCGCTGCCTCGTTCCTGCGCCGCTTCGCCCGTTCGCTGCTTGGTTCTCGCGCTGCCTCGTTCCTTTCGCCCACCCCTCTGCAGTCTGACGTACACGAAATTGCACAAGCAAACCTGCGAATCACGGTCGATCACGCACTGCACCAGCATCCTGTATTCCGACGTACACGAAATTGCACAAGCAAACCTGCGAATCGCCCGCTCGCATTGTGGATTCAGCATAGCACCTCGGCGGCGAATTGTACAATGCATAATCTACATTGCCAAATCAGCGGATTCCCTGTACAATATGCCATGGTATTTGATATAATGGGCCTGCGGTCAATGGTGTGGGTGTCATCCCACATTGAATCCACCAAGGCAATTATAGTGCTTATAGGCATTATGCCCGTAGGCATAGCGCCCGTAGGCATAGCGCACGTAGGAGGTATTTATGAGCGCCACAAACGATAACCGTTCCAACACCCCCCACGCAAAAAACCATACTGCCCCGTCGGATAGCCAGGCCGTCCATACGGGCAGCCACGGGGAAAACGGCACATTGTCCATCGCCGGCGACAACCTTTTCTCCATCCTGAAAAACTGGCTCTACACCGAGCCTGACATAGTGTTCCGGGAACTGGGGTCCAATGCGCTGGACGCCATAGAAAAGCGCGCACAGGGGGCATTCGCACTTGAGCAAGACACCGCCGGTGCCGGCGGCGCATCCCTAGCTCATCCGCTGCCCCCAGGGGAGGTATCAGACGGTGGCGACGGGGCTGTGGCCGGCGCCGCTGCCGCAACAGAACTTGGCTCCGGCCCCCACGTGCGCTTCTCCCCCCGGGTGCTGGTCACACTGGACGCCGCCGCCAAGACACTCACCTTTTCTGACAATGGCATCGGCATGACATACGAGCAAGTCCAAAAATACATCAACACCATCGCATTCTCCGGCGCCCGGGAGTTCGTGAAGCGCTCCGACGCCCGCGGCCAAGGCGGCATCATCGGGCATTTCGGCGTGGGGTTCTACTCCGCATTCATGTACGCCGACCACGTGGCCATCGAGACACGGTCATGCACCGGGGGCCCCGGTGAGGGCGCCGTGCGCTGGGACTGCACCGCCGACATGAACTTCACCATGGGTTCCTGCGGCAAAGAAGACATCGGCACCGATGTGATCCTTTACCTCAACGAAGGCAACCCATACCTGCGGGATCCCCGACATGCGCTGGCGGCGCTGCGCAAATATTTCATATTCTCCCACTACCCCGTGGCCTTCTTGGTTCCGGGCCAAGACCCGGTGCAGATAAACCACCCAAACCCCATCTGGCGCCAAAACCCGGATACGGTCACAGAGCCGGACGTGGCAGCATTTTACAAAGGGTTTTTCGGCGACACGAAGGACCCCCTCTTCTGGCTGCCCTTTTCGAGCATCGACATCGGCATCCGGGGCGCTCTGTTCTTCCGGGACACCAAATACGGCACCGAGGAACTGGATGGGCAGGTGCATATCTACAACCGGGGGGTCTACGTGGGCAAGAACATCCCCTCCCTCATCCCGAAATTCGTGAACCTCCAAAGCGGCATCCTGGAGTGCGACGACCTGCCCCTGGCGGTCTCCCGCTCCGACGTCCGGGAAGACTCCGGGCCCGATGCGCTGCACCGGATCTACGAGTGCCTGTCCCAGGAAGTGTCCATCGCCCTCTACGAGATGTTTGCGAAAAGTCGGGGGGATTTCGAAAAATACTGGCCCGAGCTCAATGCCTTCGTGAAGTACGGGGTGATGCAGGACAAGACCTTCGCCGGGGTGATGATGAAACGCATCATATTTGAGGACATCACAGGCAGATACCTCACCATCGACGAGTACCTGCATGAGACTGCGCCCCGTTCCACCATATACTACGCCTCGGACGCACTGGACCAGGCACACTATATCCGCATCTTCCGGGAATGTGGCGTCAATGCGCTGCTCTTCGACCATGTGATAGACCAGCCGCTGCTTTTCCGTTTCGAGACGCTTTACCCCAAATGCAGCTTCACCCGCATCGACTCCGACATCGGCGCCATCTACGGCGGGGAACTGACAGCAGGGGACGTGCGCAACGCCAAACAGTGGGAAAGGCGCGTCCTGGACTGCATCGGCCCCCGCCTGGGCGATATCGCGCCGCGCTTTACCCGCCTGGCTTTCCGGGATGTCTCCGCTCTCATCGTCAACGACGAAAACGCCCGCCGCATGGCGGACATGATGGAACTCTACGGCCACAAGGCGCACGGCACCGGCGTCCGGCAGGCGGCGCCCGCAGCGAACCCTTCCACACCCGCCACCAAGGGGACCGCAACCCCATCCGCCCCCGGCACTGGCGCAGATGCCGCCCCCGCGGCCGCCAAGACACTGCTCTTCAACCTGGCAAACCCCATCGTGGCCGCCGCACTGGGCACAGGCGGCCCACAGGCAAACCCCGCGCCGCCCACAGGCGGCCCGCAGGCAACCCCAGCGCTGGGCACAGGCGGCCCGCAGGCAACCCTCGCGCTGGGCACAGGCGGCCCGCAGACAAACCCCGCGCCGCCCACCGACGCCCCGGGGGATGCCCCTGCACCCGGCGCCAATGCCCCGGGGGATGCCCCTGCACCTGGCGCCGACATCCCCTCCAAATCTTCCATATTGCTCAACCACCTGCTGGACATCGCCCTCCTGGCGCAGCAAGCGCTGGGCCCAGAAGACATGGAGAACTTCCTCGCCCGCAGCGAAGAGATCCTGACACTGCTGGTGGAAGACCAAGCAAGCGCCCCCGCCCCGCAACCACAGCCGTGATGCGGCGGCATGGGTGCTGCTGATGGGCGCCTGGATACACCCGCAACCACAGCCCTGGCACGGCGGCATGGGTGCTTCCCCCACTGCGCATTATGCATAAATCGGATTTTACAATCCCCCTTCCTCGGGCTATAATCCATACGAGAAAGTGAGTGGCGTATGTTTTTTTGTGTGTTTTTCACATTGCGGGGATGTATCCCGGGGGTGGGGATGTGTCAAAAAAGCAGCAGGTCGGCCTGACCGCACGAACGGCCATGGCATTTTTGCCTGTAGCTTCCACCCAGGATAAAAACACGCGAGATAAGAAGGAAGGAAGGTACTCGTTATGGGATCTGGAGGGGGAACAAAAGCTAAGACGTATTCCTTAGCGACTACATTGAAGTTCATCATTTTTTCCGCGTTCGGCGTATTCGCATTCTTCATCAATGTGCCGTTGCCAAGCTACCAACTCAACCTGGGCCTCTGGCATTGGGGGGCCGTGGCGGGCCAGTCCAATGTCCTGGTGTCCCACCTGACCAACTTCATCAAGGCCGCGCTCTACACGGGCAACTTCAAGGCGATGCCCTTCGTGGTATGGGCTATCGGCGTCTATAGCATCGTGGACCTCTTCGTGCTGCGCCCCGGCAAATTCTGGCACACCACCAAAGTCGCCGCGACCTTCGCGGTTTTCAAGATCATCGGCTTCATCATGCTGACATTCATGATCGTGGACATCTACCTGGGTTGGCACCCGGGCTTCATGCAGTGGCTGTTCATCCCCATCGCCTCCCTGGGCGGCGCGAACCTGGCCACCTTCATCATGGCCAACATCCTGGTGTCCATCTGCATCTCCATACCTGCCGCCTCCCTGGTCCTGCCTTTCCTGGTGGACTATGGCCTGGTTGACTTCGTGGGCGTCATCGTGCGTCCCATCATGCGCCCCGTCTTCAAGCTCCCCGGCCGCGCCGCCGTCATCATGGTCAGCGCATTCCTGGGCAATTTCTCCGTGGGCCACATCGCCATCAACGACCAGTACAAGACCGGCCGCATGACCAACCGCGAGGCCCAGGTCATCGGCACGTCCCTTTCCACCGTTTCCGTGGGGTTTTTGCTGGTGCTGGCCACCAACACCGGCCTCATCGAGCGGGGGCTCTGGAACCTGTATTTCTGGACCGCATTCCTCATCACCCTGCTGGTGTCCCTCATCGGCGTGCGGATCTACCCCCTGAGCAAGGTGCCGGACGACTACTATGAGGGCGTCACCCCAAACCCGGAGCGCCAGATCAAAAAGGACCTCTTCAAAGTGGCTTGGCAGGAGGCCCTGGAAATCGCCGACACCCAGGAACACGTGGGCAAGCGCATAGCGTTCATCATGAAAGAGACCATCGGCGTGCTGGGCACCGTGGCGTCAGGCACCGCATTCTTCGGCACATTCGGCGTGATCCTTTACACGTTTACGCCCGTACTCAAATGGATAGGCTACGTATTCTACCCATTCATGCGTATCTGCCTGGGCCATGAGGAAGCATCCCTGGCATCCACCGGCGCGGTGGTGTCCTTCGTGGAGCTGACCATCCCCGCACTCATGGTGAAAGTGGGCGAGTGGAGCCTGCGCATACGCTACATGCTGGCGGTCATCCCCGTGACCAGCATCATCTTCCTGGCGAGCTTCGTGCCCTGCCTCATGGCCACGGACGTGCCGGTGAAGTTCTCCGACCTGGTGGTCATATGGGTCGAGAGGATGATCCTCTCCATCGTCATCACCGGGATCTTCGCGCTGTTGCTCTTCCCGGCGGGGGCGTGACGAACAAGGCAGCTCCGGCGGACACCTCGATCCGCCCGCGCTCTTCCCGGCGGGAATGTGACGGATGCAGCCGCAGATGCACATAGGCTCCGGCATTTACAAGGGCGGACGATGAGTTTCTGGGGAAAAGGTTTGCGCCGCACAACCAAAAGGGGGGTGTCTGTCCATGGATATCCGCGACTTGTACCGCTCGAAACTCACCGACCCGGAGGGTGCGCTGTCCCTCATCCGGGACCATGACAATGTGATATTCGGCGGCGGGGCCAACGAGCCTTCCCACGTCATGGGGGTGTTCCACCACCTCCATGGCAAGGTGCACGGCATCACCGCCATGAACGGCCTGGGGGTGGGCGTTTACCCCTTCCAGACCGACCCCGCCTATGGCGAAACGTTCTGCAACGACACGGTGTTCATGCTGGCTGCGGCGCGCCAGGCCCAGCGACGGGGCACGATGCACGTGGTGCCCTCCCACCTACACTACGGCACCGGCCGGTGGATCGAACGCCACCGGCCCCTGGTGTGCATCGCCGCGGCCACCCCTATGGACGAACATGGCGTGCTGCGCCTCTCCCTGTGCAACCTCCACGAAAAGGAGGCCGCCCAGGCGGCAGATCGCATCATACTGGAAGTCAACCGCAACCTCCCCGTCACATTCGGCGACAATGAAGTCCACATCTCACAGGTGGGCGCCGTCGTGGAGGCAGACAGCCCACTGCCCATCCTGGAACCGGGGGAGATCTCGGACAAGGAGCGGACCATAGGCGGCTATATCGCCGGCCTGGTACATGACGGCGACACCATCCAGCTGGGGATCGGCGGCATCCCCGACGCCGTGGCACATAACCTCCTGGGCAAGCACGACCTGGGCGTGCACACGGAGATGTTCACCAACAGCATGGTGGACCTGGTGGAGGCCGGTGTCATCACCGGCAGGAAAAAGTCCCTCCACCCCGGCAAGATGGTGGGCGTCTTCGCGCTGGGGACCCAGCGGCTCTACGACATGGTGAGAGAAAACCCCGACGTGCTGATGATGCAGGCGAGGCACTGCAACCACCCCATGACCGTGGCGCAAAACGACCGTTTCACCGCCATCAACTCCGCATTCTGCGTGGACCTGGGGGGCCAGGTGTGCTCGGAGTCCATCGGCTCCCTCCAGTACAGCGGCAGCGGCGGCCAGGAGGACATGTCCCTGGGCGCGTCACATTCCAAGGGCGGCCGCAACATCATCGCCATCAAGTCCACAGCCCAGACCAAGGACGGGGTGGTGTCGAACATCGTCGCCCAGCTGCCCTTGGGTTCCGTGGTGACGCTCAGCCGCAACGACATAGACTACGTGGTCACGGAGTACGGGACCGCATACCTGCGGGGATTGAATATCCGGGACCGGGTGAACGAGCTCATAGGCATCGCCCACCCGGACTTCAGGGGCGAGCTGCGCAGGGCTGCGAACCGGCTCATGCTGTGGTGACGAACCGACGGTGCGCCCGCCCCGTCATCACAGCTCCGCTTCCATCTTGCCGAATGCACAGGAAACTCTCGCAGAGGCTGATGACATGGAGCATCAGCACAGCTCCGCTTCCATCCTGCCGAATGCGTAGTCCAGCGCATCCACCACTGCATCCAGCTCGTCCCTGGTTGTGTTGCAGGCGCCGCCCATGCGCAGTGTGTTGGGCACGAACCCGCCCACCAGCACGTTTTTCTCCGCTGCGTATGCGCTGATGAGGTGCACCGGCCAGCGGCTGGTGTCCCCCGTGAATGTGGTGAAACGGTCCTCCCCCACGAACGGCTCCCGGGTGGACCGGTCTTTCACGATTTCCAGCTGGAAGAACATCCCCTCCCCGGCGAACATCCCGATGGTGTGGTACCTGTCCGCCAGCTGCCCCAGGCACCGCCTGAAATACTCCCCCGCTTCCTTGGCCAGTGCCGGCAGCCCGATCTTTTGCATGTAGCGCAGGTTCGCTTTCGCCGCGGCCAGCGGCAGCGGGTGCCCGGCAAACGTGGACACGTGGTTCCAGCGTATGCTGTCCATGAAGTCGGCGATCTCCCGGCTCACCACCACCGCACCCAGGGGCAACGCGGAGCTGCTGATCCCTTTTGCGCATGTGATCATATCCGGCTTCACCGGGCGGTCCGCCATGGCCTGGTAGCCGAACCATTCGCCCAGCCGCCCGAACCCCATCAGCACCTCGTCCACGATCCAGAGTATCCCCAGGCGGTTCTTCATGTCCTCGATCTGCGGGAGGTACTCTTTCGGCGGCACGATGGTGCCGGCGCCGCATGCCGGCTCCGTGATGATGGCCGCCACGTTGGCCAGGTTGTGGCTGGTGATGATTTCCTCGGTCTGCGCCACGCAGGGCAGTTTCCCGTCGGTGCGCGCGCATTTGCACGCCGGGTAATCATGCCCCAGTGAACAGCGGTAGCAAAACGGCGCCGGACACAGGAAAGTGTTCTGGAACATGCTGCCCGCCACCATCCTCGGCCGTTCCTCCGGGTATGAGGCATAGGAGCGGCTGGGCACCATCCGGGTCAGCTGCGCCGCGCCGGCGCTCACGCCGTGGTATCCGTGTTCCCTGGTGGCGACGAGTGGTTTGCCGGTGTAGAGCCTGGCCAGGAGTATGGCGGTCTCCACAGCATCGCCGCCCCCCAGCGCATAGCGCACCTTGGCCGCCCACCCATCCGCCGCGAGGAGATCCTCGATGAGTATCTTCGACACCTCCGCTTTGTAGTCGGTGGTGTAGATGTCCCACAAAAAGCCGTACCGTTCCAATGCTTCCCGGATGCCTTCCTGGACCTCCGGCACGTTCTGCCCCACATTCACGCAGAACAGCTGGTTGTAGAAATCCAGCAGCTTCGTCCCCTCCGGAGTCACCAGGTAGTTCCCCTGGGTGCGCTCGATGCAGACGGGCGCATACTCATCCGCCGTGGAAAACGCATGGACATTGTACTTGCGGTCCCACTCCTCTATCTGCTTCCAATCGATAGCCATGTAACCCCCTCCATATGCGCCGACGTCGGCCAAATCATATGCCCGACCTTCGCAGCCTGACGCATCCTTCTTCGGCCCTGGATATGCGCCGACGTCGGCCAAATCACATGTCCAACCCATGAAACGTTTTGCGTCACATCACTTCCCGAACAGTATATTCTCCCACAGCAGCGGGTCGTCGGGGTCTGCGTCCTGGGGCACCAGGGGGCCTTGCAGGATCATGGTCACTCCCTCGTCCACGTCCTCGTTCTCGATGATGTAGGCCGGCGACCACAGCGCGCCCTCCTCGGTGATCTCGTCACCCACCTGGGGCAGGGGCTTGCCGTCGAAAACGTCTTTCAGGTAGCGGACCGCCAGTATGGCGCTGTCCAGCGCGGGCTGCTCCACCACGGCGTAGAGCTTGCCGGATTTGAGCATCTCCCGGCCCTCTGACCCGATGCAGATGCCCGACACGAAATAGTCCGCCGGGTCCAGGCCTGCGTTCTCGATGGCCGCCACGGTGCCCGAGCCCATGATGTCAGGCGTCTGGCAATAGATCGCCACCACCTCGTCGCCGTAGCGGGTGAGCAAGTCGCCGGTCCTGGCGAACGCGTCGTCATTGAACCACTTGCCCTCGCCCTGGACGATGGTGAGCTGCGGGTACGGCGCCAATGCCTCTTTGAGCCCCTCGGAGCATTCCTGGGCGAACATGTCCACCAGCGCGCCGGTTATCTCGATGACCACGCCTTCTGGCACCACGCCCCCGTTTTTGGCCTTGAGCCCCTCCACCATCTGGGTGGCGGCGCGCTTCGTGGACTCCACGATGTCAAATGTGATGAACATGTCCACTTTGCCGCCCGACGGGCAGGTGTCCAGGGACATCACAGGGATGCCCTTTTCGTTAAGCGCCTCGATGCCGGGGATGATCGCCACGGGGTCTTCCACCGCCGCGATGATGAACCCGTCGATTTCCTCCATGATGTACTGGTTGATGGCATCCAGGAACTTCATGGTGTCATAGCCGCCGTCGATCACCTTCAGCTCGAACCCCAGCTCGTCTGCGGTGGCCTGGGCGCCCTCGATCATCGCCTGGATGTATTCGGTGGAAGCGTCCTTCACCAGCATCCCGATGACCTTCTTTTCGCCGCCGGTGGTGGCCGCAGCCGCCGCCCCCTCCGCTCCCTGCGCCGCCGTGGCCGCAACCGTGGCCGCGGGTGCCTCTGTGGCGGCAGGCGCCGCCGCGCCCGTCGCAGAAGATCCGCCCCCGCACCCTGCCAGCACGGTGGCCGCCAGGGCCGCCGCCACACTCACCGCCATCCAAGTCCTTCGTTTTTTCATAAGCCTTTCCCTCCTCTTGTCGCACCGCAACTATTGCGCGCTTCCTATGTCCTGCGTTTCCTATGTCCTGCGTTTCCTATGCTCTGCGTTTCCTATGTCCGGCGCTTCCCATGCTCTGCGTTTCATATGCTCTGCGTTTCATATGCTCTGCGTTTCCTATGCTCTGCGTTTCCTTGCGCCCGCTTGCCCTACGTCTCCCCGTCGCCGCCGCCCGCCTTCAGTTTGAACACATTTTCCCTGTATAGTATCTGCGCCGTCAGCTGTGTCTTCACCCGGTCCAGCACGATGGCGATGAATATCAATGCGCCTTTGGTGGCGCTCACCAGGTTCACGTTGACCCCCAGCAGGTTCAGGGAGTTGTCGATCATCCCGAGCAACAGCGCGCCCCCCAGCATCCCGATGGGTTTGCCCAGGCCGCCGTTGAAACTGCAGCCGCCCAGTATCGCCGCCGCAAATGCCATCATCACCATGTCCTTGCCCATCACATTGGACACCGCATTTTGCCGCCCCGCCGTGACCAGCCCCGCCACCGCCGCCAGCACGCCGGCTATGACGAACGACCAGATCATCACCTTGTCCGTGTCGATGCCCGAGATGAACGCCGCCTGGCGGTTGCCCCCGGTGAGCAGGAACTTGCGCCCGAACACGGTCTTGCGGAAAACGAACTCAAAGATGGCATATATTACCAGCACCGCAATCACCGCCACAGGTACCATCCCCAGCTTGCCGCGCCCCAGGTAAGAAAACGCCGGATGCAGCCCGGCGATGGAGAAAGGTATCAAAAACAGCACCAGCCCCCGCATGGCTATCTCCGTGGACAGTGTGAACAGGAACGAGTTGGCCTTCACTTTCGCCACGAAGACGCCATTGAGCAGGCCCACCCCCGCCCCCACCAACAGCGTCAGCGCTATGGCCAGCGCAGGGTTCATCTCGCCGCCCGCAGCCGCGACGATGACCGCCACACCCGGTGCGAACGCCAGCGTGGAGTCGATGGACAGGTCCAGCTCGCCCACCATCATCACGATGCCCTGCCCCAGCACCAGCAGGCTGATGGACGTGGTTTGGTACAATATGTTCACCATGTTCTGCATCTTGGTGAAATTGGGCGTGAACGCCGCATTGAACAGGTAGAACAGCACCAGCAGCAGCCAGACCACATTGTCCAGCACCATCAGTTCTATCCTTGCACGCTTCCTCATGTGTAGCACCTCATCCTGTTGCGGGCGATGCCGCATCCGTCATCCCTGCCTGCCCGACCATGCCCCCGCCCGGCCAGCCCATGGCCGCCACCCGGGGTCATCCGCATCTGCGCCCCGCATCGCCCCGGTCAGGCACATTCCCCCGCCCCATGTATCCTCTCCCCCTGCATCGCCTGGTAAATGGCCTGCTCGGAAAACTCCCCCCTGTCGAACACGTCTATGATCTCCCCCTCGAAGAGCACCAGGATGCGGTCGCATATCTTTATCAGGTCGTCCACGCTGGGGGAAGTGATCAGCACGCCGCCGCCCTCCCGCATCCCCTCGTTGATGGAGTGGAGTATGCTCTCTTTCGCCTGTATGTCCACGCCCCGGGTGGGCTCGTCCAGCAGGCTCACCACCGGGGTGCGCGCCATGATCTTGCCCACCAGCACTTTCTGTTTGTTCCCCCCGCTCAGCTGGTGGATTTCCTGGTCGGGGGAAAACGCCTTGATGCGCAGGAGGCTGATGAGCTCGCCGGCCCTTTGGTTCTCCTTCTTCGACTTGATGATGCCCCAATGGCTGAGCATGTCCATGATGCTGATGGTGATGTTCTTCTTGATGGATGAGATGCCGATGAGCCCTTCCCGTTCCCGCTCTTCCGGCAGGTACAGCACGCCGTCCGAGAGCGACTGCGACGGGGAAGCATACCGCTTTTCCGAGCCGCCTACCATCACCTTGCCGCCGTCGGGCCTGTCGGCGCCGACGACACATTTCATGATCTCCGTCCTGCCGCTGCCCCGCAGGCCCGCCAGCCCCAGGATCTCGCCTCTGTGCAGTTCCAGTGTGACATCCCGGAATTTCCCATACCTGGTGTACCCGTCCAGGCGAAATATCACCTCGTCGGACACCATGTGCCGCTTGTCCGCAGCCTCTGACACACTGAAACTCTCGGTTCCCACTATCAGCCGCGCGAGCTTTTCCATGTCCAGTTCGTCACAGCGGTAGCACCCCACGCACCGTCCGTTTCGCAGCACCGACACCCGGTCGCATACTTTCAGCAGCTCCGCGGTGTGGTGGGAGATGAATATGATGGTCTTTCCGGCCGCCGCGCGCTCTTTGATGATGTCGTAGAGCACATGCTCGTCCCGTTTGGAGAGGGAAGCCGACACCTCGTCCATGATCACCACGTCCGCATCCTCCACGTAGCACGCCTTTATCACCAGCATCAGCTGCTTCTCGCTGACGGTCAGGTCCCTGGCCTTTTGTTTGGGGTCTATGGAGAACCCCGCCTTTTCCAGTGTTTCACGGGTGTCGTTTTCGATCTTGCCCCAGTCTATCCACCCTTTCGCCCCCCCGTACATGGGCATGTACAGGTTCTCCGCCACGGTGCACTCGTTCATGGTCTGGGGTTCCTGCGTGATGATGGAAATCTTGTGCTTTTTGGCGAGGTGGGGCGTCAGGTGCCTGAACACATGCCCGTTCACGTGGATCTCTCCCATGCTGGGCCCGATGATCCCGGACAGGATATTCACCAGCGTGGATTTGCCCGCGCCGTTTTTGCCGATAAGCCCGTGGACTTCGCCCCTGTTCACGCTGATGCTCACGTGCTCCAGGGCCACCGTCCCCGCAAAGAGTTTTGTGATGTCTCGCAGCTCGAAAGCTATCTCCATATATCACCCCCCGAACCACCCCGTGGGCGCAGGCCTCGTGTTGATGTTTATCTGTTTCACTTCGCTGTAGTCGTCCAGGCCATATGTGCCCAGTTCCCGTCCGACGCCGCTCATCTTGTAGCCGCCCCAGGGGGCTTCCGGGTACACCGGCCCGTAGGTGTTGACCCATGTGATGCCCGCCCGGAGCTTTCGCACCACACGCAGCGCCTTGCTGACGTCGCCGGAAAACACCCCTGCGGCCAGGCCATAGTCCGTGGCGTTGGCCAGCCGGATGGCCTCCTCTTCCCCGTGGAATCTCTGCACCACCACCACAGGCCCGAAGATCTCCTCTTTCACGATGCGCATGTCCTCCCTCACGTCGGTGAAAATGGCGGGCTGGACGAAAAACCCCTTGGCCAATGCCCCGTCCGTAAGGCGTTTGCCGCCGAAAGCCAGTTTTGCGCCCTCTTTCACGCCCATGTCGATATATCCCAGCACCGTTTCCATGTGCTCCGCGCTGATGAGGGGGCCCATGCGCACGCCGTCCTCCAGGCCGTTCCCTATCTTGATGGCGGCGGTCTTCGCCACGAACGCCTCCATGAACCTGTCGTAAATGGCGTCTTCCACCAGGATGCGGGAACTCGCGGAGCACACCTCGCCCTGGTTGTAAAACATCCCGAAGAGCGCATAGTCCACGGCGGTGTCAAAATCCGCATCCGCGAACATGATGGAGGGAGATTTCCCGCCCAGCTCCAGGGAGACAGATTTCACGCCCCCCGCCGCCGCACGCATCACAGACTGCCCTGCGGCCAGCCCGCCGGTGAACGCCACCTTGCCCACGTCCGGGTTCGTCGCAATCTCGTCCCCCACCGCGGGGCCCGACCCCAGCACCAGGTTGGCCACACCCTTCGGGAACCCCGCTTGTTCCAGCAACTCGAACAGGATGACCGCCGACATGGGCGTGATCTGCGCCGGCTTGAACACGATGGTGTTCCCCGCCGCCAGGGCCGGCGCTATCTTCCAGATGGCCAGGGAAATGGGGAAATTCCATGCGCTGATCATGCCGCAGACGCCGATGGGCTCCCTCACGGTCATGGCCATGATATTGGGGTCCGCGGCCACGCCATAGGTCTGGCCGGTGGGCTTGTTGGCCAGGCCCGCATAGTAACGCACCACGCCCACGGAGTCGTACACGTCATATTCAGATTCGATGAGGGCCTTGCCGGTGTTGAGCGTCTCCGCCCTGGCAAGCCTCCCCACGTTTTCTTCCATGAGCGAGGCGAAAGACAAAAGCAGTTCCGAAAGCTTCCCTTTGGGGGTCTCATCCCAGCCATCCGCGCAAAAGGCGCGCTTGGCCGCCGCGATGGCCCGCCTGGCATCATCCCTGGTGCCCTGGGGCGCATATGCGATGGCGCACCCGTCGCAAGGGTTGATGATCTCCTTGTATGCGCCGTCCCCGGAGGCGCACCACTCCCCGTCGATATACATTTTCAGTTTGTCCGCCATGATTCCCCCCAACGTTTCATTACAAATGGGTCCCGCACGCTACGAATGAACCGATCCACAACAAGCCGGATGGACGGGATGGGTTTTTGGTCCGCCACTTTTCTTGGGCCGTCTTCCCGGCGACCGCCCTTGGATCATTATACAAAAATAGGGCGATTCGCCCCGACACCCTCGTCGCCCCGCCACCGTCAGTACCCGGCCCGGCATAGCCCAACCATCCCATGGGCTTACACCCGGGGGCTTGCCCTCAGCTGGCACCTAAAGTATACGACAGCCGCTCCGATTTCTGCATTGTAAAAATCTTCACTTTGTGGTAGAATCCCTTCGACAAGGAGCACCATATGTACATCCCACCCCGGAAAGGAGCCGCGGCATAGGTACAAGCCGGACATACGCCAGATGCGCCTGAAAAACACACCCGTACATCCGCACTGCCCACCGACGCCCGGCCCGGGCGCAACCGACGCAGCCCTCTGGGAGCCTACACCCGTACAGCCATACTTCCCTTCATACGTGCTGGATTACGAGGAAATGCCCTCAGACCTGGCGGGTATTTCGCTGTTCTTCTCTTTCCGCACCCCTGCATATATGGTCCGGGTCCCCATCATCCCCGACAACTGCATCGATTTGATGTTCTGCCGCAAGGGCGGCCATGTCCTTGCGTACTACTGCGGCACGGTGCTGAAACTGGACATGTACCCCCTCGTGCCGGATACGGAGTATTTCTGCGTGCGTTTCCGGACCAACCTGCTGGGGCATGTCGCGGACATCCGTGCCCGTGACTGTGTCAATATGGAGATCATCCGGGGCGACCAGGGCTCCTCGGAAGCACTCGTCGGCAGGCGCCTGTTCGCAGCCACCACGCTGGCCGACAGGGCGCAGGTTTTTGGCGAGGGGTTTGGAGGGTATTACCGCATGGACAGTGACTGTGCGGTCGTCAACCGCATCGTGGACGAGATCCATACGGCAAAGGGCGACATCGCCATCAGCGACATCGCCCACCGGTTCCATTATTCATACAGCCACGTATACAGCCAGTTCGTCAAATATGTGGGCATGACCCCGAAACTCTACTGCCGCATCACCCGCTTCCAGCACATCGTCCGGATGCTCCTGGCCGAAACCCACCGGTCCGGCGCCGACACCGGATTCGCCTCACTGTGCGCCGTCCCCACCCCAGGATGCGCCGTTTTGGGCACTGCCCACCGGCGCCCGCAGGTCCCCTCCGGCGAGGAACTGGGGTTCTACGACCAGTCCCATTTCTACAAAGAAATCAAAAAGTTCTCCGGCGCCACGCCCATGGAACTGGCCTCAGGCCGCCACCCCCTGCATTTTCGCGCAAACACGTGACGCACGGGGCTGCCCCCGGACATCTGCCCGGCCACCCGCCTGCATCTTACACGTAGTTCGTCGCCGGAGTTGATGTGCCGGGCCCCTGGGCATCTCCCCGGCCTCCCCCCAGATCCTACACGTAGTTCGTCGCCAACCTGAATGTCAGGTCTTTCTCTGCGTCGGAGGGTTCCGCGGCGTACCCCAGCGCGACGCCTGATGCGGGCGTGAACCCTTCCGGGATGCCCAGGGCTTTAAGCAGTTTGGCATCGGCGTTCAATGCATTGAGCACGCCCCAGAGGTATACGCTGTCCACGCCCAAATCAGCAGCTGCGATCAGCATGTGGTCGATCACGCAGGCGGCATTGGCGTAGTTCAGCCCCGGGGCTTTCGGTTCTTTCGACGACACCAGCACGAAAGTCCCCGTGCCATACAGCGGGTTGCGGTCCAACTTGGTCGCGGCCTGGAAGGATGCGACGATTCTGTCCAGAGCAGCCTTGTCCGTGATCACAGTGAGGTGAAGGCTCTCATAGTCCTTGCCCCCCACCGGGGCCGCGCTGCCGGCGGCCAGGATGGTTTCCAATGCTTCTTTTGGCACAGGCTTGTCCGAAAATGCCCGCGTCGAGTGACGTTTTGCGATTGTCTTCAAAGTTTCCATGGCGTTACCTCCTTATCGTTTAGCGTATATTGGTTATTGCTCCATCACAAGATGCAGGTCAGTCCTGCCACATAATTCATACTTTAATAGTATGTATTGTATGAATCATTATCGCACATCTCCTTCAAAAATGCAATGGGAAAACTCAATTCTTTTACCACCCGACGGGATGACCCCAATCATTGAGCTGCGATGCAAGATGCATACCGTTCATCATGACGGAAACGGTATACAGCATATGAAAACAGCATGTCGTTCACGAGTATGCTCTGTTCTCTCTACAGCCAACCGATGTCCACACCGCATGAAAGCGAAAAGACCGCTCAGTGACGTAATAACCTTCCGTTCACGAGTGTATCATGCGGCCAGGCGCTTTGCAAGTGCAGATGCATCCGGCTCAATGCTGCTCACCCGCCCACATCCGCAGTCAGCCCCAGCCCTTGCGCCAACTGCAGGGCCCATGCCAGGTCTTCTTCCCGTAGGGGGGCTACATCCGAAACCAAGTCAGATGGGGATAGTTGGTCCGCGGCGCTTGCCGCAGCGCTTGCAACCCCACCGCAGCCCCAGGTGTACTCCCTCCCCAGCTTTTGGTACTTTTCTTTGCCCAATGTATGGTAGGGCAGCAGGCTGACCCGTTTAGCCCCGATGCTGTGTAGATACCGCAACATTTGTACCAGCACAGGGCCGTCGCCTTCACCGGTCGTGCCTGCACCGCCCGCACCTGTTTTGCCCGCACCTGTTCCGGTCGTGCCTGTACCGTCTGCGTCTGTACCGCCTGCGTCTGCACCGCCCGCACCTGCACCGCCCGAGGCGGCATTGAACCCAGGTATCACCGGGATGCGCACCGTCACTTTCTGTGGGCAATGCCCCAGCAGCCACGCCAGGTTTTCTTTGATGCGTTTCCCATCCCCACCTGTGACCCCCCGAAGCACACCATCGTCCACATGCTTGAAATCATACAGGAAATGGTCGACGAAAGGCTCTGCCGCCCACAGCGCCTCACCGGGCGTGTTTCCGGTGGTCTCCACCGCGGTGCCTATCCCCAAACGTCTGGACTCCCGCAACATGGCCAGCAGGCCCTCCTGCTGTGCGAAAGGCTCCCCGCCGCTGGCCGTGAGCCCCCCATCCCCCCCATAATACTCCTTGTCCCTCTCCACTTCCGCCAGCACTTCACCAACGGTCATCACATCACCCACAAACTCGATGGCCCCCTGTGGGCACGCCTCCTCGCACTGGGAGCAAAGGGTGCATACCCCCGCACCTTCCCCCAGACCTCGAAAATATATCGCTCCCGTCGGGCATACCTGCTCGCACGCCCGGCAGCCCACACATTTCTTCACATCGTATAGCAGCTGGGGCCGGAAATCCTGTGTCTCCGGGTTCGCGCACCAGGGGCAGTGCAGCGGGCAACCCTTGAAAAACACGACGGTGCGTATGCCCGGCCCGTCGTGTGTGGCAAATCTTTCTATATGCGTGACACACAGCTTCGTGTCCCTGTCGGTCCCCATATGCGCTTCCCCCAAATACCGGCATTGGCATCCTCAGCTGCCGCCGATTTCCTCCACCGACCGCCCCATATGCGCTTCCCCCAATCACAAAGGCCTCGGAAGCCCACTCACCCTTTTTATACTGTCACAGGCCCCATCACGGTCCATGCTTCCCACGTACCATGTCAACGACCGGCATCGGCGGTTTCCGGCATGTTGTTGATAGTGGCACCGCCTGCCCCGTGGCGGCCGACACATCCATCGCCTCCAGAGCTTCCAGCACATGCAGGCCCATCTCCCCGGTGGCGCAGTGTTCCCCGCCGGTTTGGATCGCCTGGCACATCTGCGCCAATCCCAACCCCCGCAGGTTATGTCTTTCGGGGGTGCTTGCTGTGTCCGCCTTGACTGTGTCCGACTTGCCTATGTCCATCTGGCCTGTGTCCGCCTTGACTGTGTCCGACTTGCCTATGTCCGCCACCCTTGCCGGGCCCAGGCGGTTTTGTTCCGGGTGCGCCCACACCGGTCCCACGGGCAATACGGCGAAATCCCCGTCCGCCATCCCCCGGACCCGCACCTCCCCATCAAACCAGTTCGGGTCAGGCAGCGACAGCGTGCCTTCGCTCCCATAGACCTCGATGAACGGCAGGTTCGTCGCCCAGATGTCAAATGACCACATGAGCGTCAGTATGGCGCCGCAGGCAAATTCCATGGTTGCCCCATAGTGGGAGTCCACCTCCACCGGGAAATGCGTGCCAGCCAACGGCCCCGTCGCTATGGCCCGCTCCTTATGCCCCCTGCCCGCCAAACACGCCACCCTGGATATGGGCCCCAGCATCGCCACCAATGCGGTCAGGTAATAAGGCCCCATGTCCAGATGCGGCCCGCCCCCCTGCTGGTAGTAAAATGCGGGGTTCGTGTGCCAGCGTTCGTGCCCCGGCGTGGTCATGAACGCCGCGGCCGCCAGCGGCCGCCCGATCCGCCCATCTGCCAGGGCCTTGCATGCTGATTGCAGCGACTCCCCCAGGAACGTGTCCGGTGCGCACCCCACCCGCAAGTTTTTCTTCGCCGCGAGTTCCATGATATCCCGGCCGCGGGCAAAACTGTCCGCCAGCGGCTTCTCGCTGTACACATGCTTGCCATTTTCCAGTGCCGTGATTGACACGTCCGCATGGAACCTGGGGTTTGTCAGGTTCAGCACCACGTCCACGTCGGGGCATCGCACCAGTTCATCCGTACCCATCGGCCGAATCCGGAATTCCCCCGCCCTCTGTGATGCCTTTTCGTTGAATGTGTCCGCGCACCCCACCACCTCCACATGTGGGAACAGCGTCGTCAGGTTCTTCAGGTATATCTCGCTGATGACGCCGCAGCCAACTACACCGATCCGCATTTTATCCATGGCGATCCCCAGTCCGCACCGATTTACTTACATTGTTCCACCAACTAAACGATGCGCATTCGACATTAGTATCAACTTTGCTCAAGGCTTAGTCGACAGAGCCATACCTACATCGCCTCGTCAGGCACGTCATCTGCCTTTAGCGCATAGAGCGTCCCCAGCGCTTCCCGTTCCTGGGCCTCTGAGAGGATCTTCACCGTGGCGGTCGCCCCTATGCGGGATGCGCCCACCGCCCGCACCGCCAGCGCGCTGTCCAATGTGCGCACGCCCCCAGCGGCTTTCACCAGCACTCTTTTGGGCACATTGGCCCGCATCAGGCGTATGTCATGGATTGTCGCCCCACCGGGCCCGTACCCCGTGGATGTCTTCACGAAATCGGCGCCCGCCGCAACTGCGATCTTGCAGGACAGGATCTTCTGCTCGTCCGTCAGGTATGCATTTTCCAATATCACTTTTACCAGCAAGCCGGCTTGGTGGGCCACTTTCACCACATTGTAGAGGTCCGCCTCCACTATGGTGGTGTCTTCCGATAGCAGCCGCCCGATGTTCTGCACCACGTCGACTTCCTTGCACCCGCCTCGGATCGCCATCTCGACTTCTTTGCATTTGACGGCGGTGAGGTTCGACCCGTGGGGGAACCCTATGACCGTGGTGACCCGCACAGGTGTGGACTCCAATATGTCATGGGCGTCGCTCACGTCGCAAGGTTTCACGCACACTGTCGCGCATTGGTACTGCGCAGCTATGCGGCACCCCGCCTCCATCTCCTGCCTGGTGAGCATCGGCTGCAGCAGCGAATGGTCAATCATTTGCGCGATGTCATGAGTTGTCAGTTTCTTCATCGGTCTATCCCGTCCTTTCGGTTCCCACTTCACCTACCCACATGCAGTTACGATACGTGGTCGGCCCTCTGACCTGCGCCCGGATTACATCCCCGCTATCGCTTCCTGCAGAAACCCCACCGCCAATGCGATATCCGCCCCTGCGTTTTCGCCCACTTCCCGCTCGATGGTCAAAAACCCGTCATATCCCACATCCCGGAGCGCATTCAGGTACGCTTCCCAGCGCACGTCGCCTTGCCCCAGGGGGTACTCCGTGGCCATATCCGCCTCCCGTAGCGCCTCCACGCCCCCATCGGCGAAAACCCCGTAAAACACCTCCGCCCCCACACGCTTGTTGCACTTCCCGTCCTTGGCGTGTGTATGTACAATGAGTTTTCCAGCGGTATACACCCCCTGCACCTCGTCGTCCCCGGTGACCATGACCAAGTTCGCAGGGTCGTAGTTCACCGCCAGCCCTTTGGGGCAGGCCCCGATGAAATCCACCAGCCGCGCCACCGGTTCCGGTCCTGTCTCCACCGCCAGCCAAGCCCCCCTCTCGGCGGCATATGAGGCGACCTCCCCGCAGGCTTCCAGCATGGCCCGGTACTTGGGGAGGTTTTTGTCTTCGGGGATGCACCCGATATGGGTGGTCACCACATTGCAGTCCAGAGTCAATGCGCAGTCAATGGTTTTTTTCAGGTATGCGACCCGCCATGCATTGTCCTCCTGGATTTCCAGCCCATGGCCGCCCAGTTCCCCGCACAGTGCCGTCACTTTCTGGCCGCAGTCCACGGCCAGTCGTTTTAGTTCGTTTAGTTCGCCAGTGGTCACGGTCAATGGGTTCAATTCATTCCAGGCGTACACCTGCACGCCCTCGGCACCCACCCGCTGGGACTGCCTGATGCCCTCCCGCAGCCCCACACCGAACCAATCCGCCAATGTCCCTATCCGAAACATATACCCCTCCTCCGCACATCTGCGACCTGTATCCCCCCGCCCCCAAGCACCATCGATCACTGCCGCCAGCCGCCATCTTCTATGTTATCTTCTTCTATCTCTGCCTCTATCTCTGCCTCTATCTCTTCTTCTATCTCTGCCTCTATCTCTTCTTCTATCTCTGCCTCTATCTCTTCTTCTATCTCTGCCTCAAGTCCCGGTGCCGGCGCCATCTCCCCGTCTTCCCCAATCCCATCGATTTCTTCTTCTCCCTCTTCCTCCGGGAACACGCCCAGCTCATTTTCCGCCTGATGCCGCATCTCAGCCATTCTCACCGGGTCTACAGAGGGGAGCTCATGGGTGGAGCCCACGCCGAACCTGCGCAGAAACTCCTCCGTGGTGGCAAACAGCATCGGGCGGCCGGGCGCATCCAGACGCCCCACTTCATATACAAGGTTGTACTCGATGAGGCGGTTGATGGCGTGGTCGCTGGAAACCCCGCGGATCTTGGAAATTTCCAGTTTTGTGATGGGCTGCTTGTAGGCAACTATGGAAAGTGTTTCCAGCATCACTTCCGTCAAGGCCTGCCGTTTCGGGGTGCTCGCCACCCTGATCAAGTTTTCGTAGTACTTGGACTTGGTGCACATCTGGTAATTGCCGTCCAGCTCCACGATCTGCATCCCGCGCTTTTCGATCTCATAGCGCCCCTGCAGCTGCCGCACTATCTGCAATGCAGTCCCCTCGTCCTGCCCCAAAGCGGCCGCCAGCTGGCGCAGCTCCACTGAGTCGCCCATGGTGAAAAGCACCGCTTCCACTATGGCCTCCCACTCCGACTGGTCCGCCACTTCCCGGCCGCCATCGTTCTCTTCCCAGCTACCATCGACCGATTCCAAGCCACCATCGACCACTCCCTGTCCACCATCGCTATCTTCGAAGCCACCCTCGGCCGCTTCGAAGCTACCATCGACCGTTTTACCGATTCCCTCATCCGACTTCTCGTCATCTGCAAACCCAGTGGCATCGACCAAAGTCATGGCGCCGGATGACTGTACGCCGTCGATGGCAGCGGCATCTTCTGCAATCTCTTCCATCGCCACACCATCTATCACTTCAACCATATCCATTGTCTCAAACTTGTCCGAAACCTCGAAGTTTTCCATATGTCTAGATGCATCCCCCAGTCTCAACAGCCTTCTATCCTCGTTTCATGATATTGTTCCACCAACTAAACCAAGTGCGTTCGACATTAGTCTAAACTCCATCAGCGCAAGCTGAGCGCACAAGATGAGAACTTGCAGCGTCACCTTGCGCTGCTATGCCTCTGCCGGTTGTGCCGCGCCCTCGACCCGCTCCATCATGATCTCACCAAACAGCGTCTCCTGGCGCAGCGTGATCTCCCCCATGCGCATGAGCTCCAGTATGGCCAGGAACGTGACCACCACGTCCACCCTGTCCGTCTGCCCGCAAAGCAGCTCCCGAAAAGAAAACGAACGGTGCGACCTGGAAAATTCCAGCAGCGTTTCCACCCGCTCCTCCAGGCTGATAGGTTCCTTTTCGATGGTACCGAATTTGCTGCGGATAGGGTCGATCTTTTCTTCTTTGCGCCTCAGGGCCTGCTCGAAGATCTCCTGCAGCCTGGCGAGGGTGACTCCCTCCAGGAGTTTGTCCAGGTCCACCTGTGGGCGGAACCTGGCCACTTCATCGGGCATCGTCTGCTCTTTGAAAAACATCCTTTCCGCATCCTGCTCCCTGTCCGAAAGCCCCTGGGCCAGGTATTTGTACATGCGGTATTCCAAAAGCTGCGCCACCAGGTCCGCCCTTGGGTCTTCTTCATCTTCGTCATCGCCCACTTCCACCGGCAGGAGCATCTTCGCTTTGATTTCCAGCAGCGTCACCGCCATCACCAGGAACTCGCTCATGAGGTTTAAGTCCTCTTTGTCCATCTGCCTGACATACTCCAGGTACTGGGCAATGATTTCCACGATGGGGATGTCGTAAATGTCTATTTTGTTCTTCTCGATCAGATGCAGCAATAAATCCAAGGGGCCCTCGAATTTGTCCAATTTATACGATATCTCTGTCCTCGTCATGTCCCCTCTTTCCGGAAATCCGGACAGCACAGGCCCGGCACGTCACGCCTCAACCACCCCTTGCCGCCCGCCACACGGGTTGCACGAATATCTGCTGCGTGCGGCGCAGAGCAACACCCATATCAGCCACGTCAGCGGCTCACTCCTATGCTTATTCCGGCTGCATTTCCACCACCACCGTGATTCGGCCGGTATCTGGTTATCCTCATTCTTCCTCAGGCTGCAGTTTCACCACCACCACCTGTGGCTTGTCAAATATCCGAAATGGCAGCGAGTGCACCCCCAGCCCCCGGCTGACTATCATGGTCGGGTTCCCATCTATCCTGACATCGCTCTCATTGCTGGCAAATATCATGCTTTCCCCAATCCTGGTGAATCGGCCGCCTGGTCCCACAGTGCTTGCCGCCCCTTGATTTGGTTGTCCATCATGATTTGGCTGTGCATCATGATTTGGCTGTCCATCATAATTTGGCTGTCCATCATGATTTCCGCCCCCGGCCCTGTCATACGCTACGAATGTCCCCGCGCAGAACGGGTTGAACAGCTGCAGCTGCGGTGTCAACAGCCCGCCCAGCATGGGCAGTCGCACAGTGCCGCCGTGGAAATGCCCGCTCAGGGTCAGGTCCGCCCCCGCTGCCGCGGATTCCTCGAAGTACAGCGGTGAATGTACCAATGAGATACGGTAGGTGTCATCGCCAACCCGCCCGGACCGGGTTTGCTCAGCCTGTGTTTGCAATGTCCCAATTTCCCAGCGTGCTTTTGTCGAGCCGTATCCGGACTGGGCCTGCGCGGTCTCCTTTTGCCCCGCCAAAGCCGCATCTGCGGTATATGGCCCGACATCGGCGCAGGGCCGGCACGAGCCCGCAGGCCACCGCAGCGCTGTTTTCTTCTTCCAAAGCAGCGGCCCAAAAGCCTCCGGCGGAAGTTCCACCCCCTCTACACCAAGCCAACCATCATACGGCGCCGAAGCCCCGTCCAGGTGTACCACACCCAACCTGGTGAGCTTTTCAAAATACTTCTCGTATTCCCCTACGAACCGGCCGCCTTTCCACAGCAGCCGGCTCTCGTGGTTTCCATCGGCGTAGAAAACACATGGCTGGTACCCGTCGCTTCCCACACCCAACCGCCCGCACAGCGCCTCCATAAAATCCAGCGCCACCGCCATCCGGGTTTTGCCTTTCTTGGGCGTCAGCACCATGTCGCCCCCGATGAGGACGATGTCGGGTTTGGCGTCGCACACAACCTGCAGCAGCCGCCCATTCCCCCGCCCGAAAACCGCTTCATGGAGATCAGTCAGGAACACGATGGACAACGGGCGCTTGATCTTCGGCGAATGGATCCTGGTGGTCTCCACGCTAAGGCAGCGCTTCTCATATTCCGATCGAGCCACCGCGGCTACCGCCGCTGCCACCGCCAAACCCACTATCGCCAGCCCAACCAATCCCGCCCCCAATCTACTCCATATACCCTACTTCATGCTCCCCGTTCCCTGCTCCTTACGCCTTACTCCCTGCTCCCTAATCCCTACTCCCTGCTCCCTACTCCCTAATCCCTACTCCCTACCCCCTACTCCTTACTCCCTACTCCCTACTCCCCACTCCCTGCTCCCTACTCCTTACTCCCTAATCCACCCACACGCCGTCTGCGCCCACATAGTACCCGTCGGGCGTGGTGGTGTCCGTGGCCATCCTCCCGTCGCTGCCCACGAAATACCAGTTGCCGCCGCCCAGTATCCAGGTGTCTGTCACCATGCTGCCATTGGCGTCATAATAATACCACCCGCCGCCAATGCCCTGTGCCCACAGCACGCCCGCCGCCGCGCGTTCCAGCTTCGCCTTGGAAAACCCATAGTCCAGCAGCCGCTTCGTGTCGGCATAATGCGTGGAAGAGCTCTTCATCACCACCGCCACCAACCTGGTGCCGTCGCGCTGGGCCACCGTCACCAGCGTATTTCCCGCCAGGGATGTGTAGCCCGTCTTGCCGCCGATGGCATCCGGGTAGTAATTGGCATCGGACGGGATCAGCATCTTGTGCTTGACGGAAAGGGTCTGGATGAGGTGGTTTTTGAGAAGCGACGGGAAACGGTATGTCCGCGCGGCAGCCACAGAGCGCACCGTGTCATTGGCGAAGGCCGCGGCGGCTATCCGCGCCATGTCATGCGGCGTGCTATAATGGTTCGGGTCGTTGAGGCCGTTGGCATTGGCAAAATGCGTGCCCGTGGCCCCCAGTGCGGCCGCCCTCTCGTTCATCAGCGCCGCAAAGGCATCCATGCTCCCCGCCACATGCTCCGCCAGTCCATTGGCCACTTCATTGGCCGAATACATCAAAAGCCCGTGGAGGCAGTCCTCCACGCTGATCTTGTCGCCCTCCGACACGCCCAGCACCACCGCGCCCGATTCCAGGTTGGTGGTGGCAGACTTGGAAAATGCCACGATGTCCGCCGGGGACGCGTTTTCCGCAACCAGAAGCCCCGTCATGAGTTTGGTGATGCTGGCGGGGAAGAACTGTTTCTCTTGGTTTTTGCCCAGGTACACCTCGCCGGTGTCCGCATTGATGACGATGGCCCCCTCGGAATAGATGGTGGGCGCACCCAGCGCATCCAGCGCCGCCTGGGCGCCGGACATGCCGTCTGCCCTGGTCAGTGCATCCGCGCCCGCGTCGATCTGCGGGAACACGGGCAGCTCCGCCTGGGCTGATGCATCGCCTGTCTGGGCTGCATCTCCGGAAGCGGCGCCGGTCTGGTCAGCTGCAGTGGCCCCGGCACCCTCGCCGCCCTGGGCTCCGGCGCTCTCGCCGCCCTGGGCCCCATCGGCAGCGGCGCCGGCTTGCCCTGCCGCTTGCCCATCAGCCTGCCCCTGCGCCGCCGCACCGGTGTCCCCGCCGCTTGCGGCGGCAGTTTCCTGCACAGATGCCTCGGGCGGCGCTTCTTCACCCACCACAACCACACCTGTATCAGGATGCGGCGGCACCACCGTGGCGGCAAAGGCATGGCCCGCAAAGCCAAACCCATCCACAACCGCCAGCATCAAAACAAGTGCCAAAACCCGAACCTTTGTCTTTGCCGCACCGGCTTTTGCAACGCATGTCATCGCCATCTCATTACCCTTGATATCTGTCCACATGGCTCTGTATGAGCTCCTCGTCCTCGAAATAATTGATCTTCATGGCGGCCTTCACGTCCCGCAGGGTGTCCGCCGCCGCCGCCTGCGCCCTCCTGCACCCATCCTCCAGGATGCGGTACACCTTTCTGATGTCCTTTTCGTACTCCCTGCGGCGGGCGCGTATGGGGGCCAGCTCCTCCTCCATCACATTGATCAGGAACTTCTTGATCTTCACGTCGCCCAGCCCGCCCCTGCGGTAATGCGCCTTGAGCGCATCCAGGTCAGCGTACTCGGGCAGGTACTTGGCGAACTGCTCCTGCCTGCAGAATGCATCCAGGTAGGTGAAGACCGCATTGCCCTCCACGCATCCCGGGTCCTCCACCCTCAGGTGTCCGGGGTCGGTGAACATGCTCATGACCTTTTTCTTCACTTCCTCGGGCGGGTCCGAGAGGTAGATGCAGTTGCCCAGGGACTTGCTCATCTTCGCCTTGCCGTCGGTGCCCGGAAGCCGCTTGCACGCCTCGCTCTCGGGGATCAATGCGTCCGGCTCCACCAGCACCTCGCCGTAGGTGCCATTGAAACTGCGCACGATCTCCCGTGTCTGCTCGATCATGGGCAGCTGGTCCTCCCCCACCGGCACCGTGGTGGCCTTAAAAGCCGTGATGTCCGACGCCTGGGAGATGGGGTAGACGAAAAACCCCACCGGCATGGTGGTCTCGAAGTTGCGCTGGACGATCTCCGCCTTCACCGTGGGGTTGCGCTGCACCCTGGAGACAGTCACCAGGTTCATGTAGTAAATGGTCAGCTCCGCCAGCTCCGGTATCTGGGACTGGACGAACATGGTGGTCACGGCCGGGTCCAGCCCCACCGACAGGTAGTCCAGCGCCACGTCGATGATGCTCTGGCGGATCTTTTCCGGGTTGTCCGCATTGTCCGTGAGCGCCTGGGCGTCGGCGATCATGATGAACACCGCCTCGTATTCACCGGAGTTCTGCAGCGCCACCCTCTGGCGCAGCGACCCCACATAATGCCCCACGTGGAGCTTGCCCGTGGGCCTGTCGCCCGTGAGTATGATTTTCGGATGCTTGGTTTCCATAGATGCCCTCATTTCGATATTATTTCTCGGTGTCCGCCGCTGCGGCCGTTCTGCCAGACAAGCACGCACACGCCGCAGCCCCATGTGGCCACCCACATGCAGTATACCACCCCATCCCCCAAATTCCAATTACATTTTTATAAAGAAACCCAAGAACCCTTGCCGCCGCAAGGATCGCGTTCAAGAGAAATCCTACGAAAACAGTTCGACACCAAACGATGCCAGATATCGCTCTACAGCTTCCAGAAAAGCCGTTGCATTTGCAATCTGCAGCTCTATGCCTGACATGCGCTGCATCTCCATCATGTCTTCTCCTTTCTAACCACCCACTCACCACGTGTTGATCCTTTTCTATACAACGGTCCCGACCCCCTCAAGGATTTGATCATTCTTGCAACCGTTGCATATGAAACACCTAATGTATCCGCCAACTCATTATATGTTATCTGTGAATTTCTCAAAACCATAGCCAACAATGCGTCTTCGCCGACAATCCGATTGATGTCACGATTACTGTCACCATTACTATCATTAGTATCACCATTGCTATCATTGGTATCGAAATTACTATCTGCACTACTATCATTGCTATCATGCATATTGCCATCTCTACCATGACCATTGGTAGGATAGTCTCTAGGGTTAGCATAATTGGGATTGCCGGTCGGGTCTATCGGGTTATTTACAAGGTGGTTTACTGGGTCATTTACAAGGTCGCTTTCGGGGGCGGCATCATGGGTGCGGTTGATGGTCTCGACGATCTCATCGGCCACCGCTATCAGCGAACCATGGAACTCGTCATAAAACCTCAGATCCGCTCCCGTCTCAAAATACCCCACCTTTACATAGGCGCCGAACACAAACCTCTCCGGGTTGTGATGAAAGGGCATGATGGCGGCGCGGGTGAGTTCACCGTTTTCAACCAGTGCAAGGCTGTCAAGCAACTCCTCGTTGGTCATTTCCAGATCGGCCCTTTTAAGCCGGCCACTTGCAACCGCCCTGTCGCGAAAGGTGCGAAAAGGCTTCAATGTTCAATGCCTTCCACCTTCCCATTGCTTCTTCACGATAATCCGCGGTCCGCCCCGGTCTTTGCCCTTTTCCTGCCCATCGTGCAGAACGTTTGACCTTTGCCATGCGTTACGCTGCATACTCTGCTATGTCAGAGACATCCAAAGGAATCATAACACATTGCGCTCATAATAACAAGAAAATGCTACTGCAACAGAGGAGATAAACCGCCCACTTCCATCGGCTGGAAGCGCCATCGAAAATGCGCCCCCGGGAAGTCACAGCAGCATCGCCATATACAGCGGCAGGTATGTCACATCCTCGCCTTTTTCGATGTTGCCTTTGCAGAGCACGATTTTCCGTCTGAACCTATCGGGATGAGCCTCGATGGCATGATCCAGCGCAGGATGCCTTCGGTAATCATTTCCGCTCTTGACTTCAACCACAGACAGCCCCCCGCTGTCGCCGAACACAAAATGCCTTGTCTTTATCCTTGCCCGCATACTTGCCGATATCGTCACGGTAGCTGGACAAGGTCATGGGTTGCTTCCTGGTTGTGTTTTGGGCATGGTTATGCTATTATCACAATCGGCAGGCTTTTGCTTTGCCGACCAAGCCCTGCGCAAAGCGCGTTTTCATCACTATTTGTGCCGCGGCGTCAGCGGCGGAATGGGGGTTCATATGCTTTACCTGACAGGGGACACCCACGGCCTTCACGATGTCCGGAAAATCACGGGTTTCATGGACAAGCACGGGTTTGAAGAAGGGGACAGGCTCATAGTGCTTGGGGATTTCGGCGTATGCTGGGACGGTGGCAAATACGACGGCGAGGTGCGCAGGTTCTGGGAAGAGACAGGCGTGGACGTGTTTTTCGTAGACGGGAACCATGAGAACCACGACTTGCTGGCGGCCCTGCCCGAGTCAGAGATGTTCGGCGGGAAAGTGCACCGGCTGGGGGAGCATATGGCCCACCTCATGCGGGGGCAGGTGTTCGAGTTCGATGGGAAGACACTCTTCACCATGGGCGGGGCCCAGAGCCACGACGTGGGGAAATGGATGGAAGATGCCATCAAGAAGCACCTGGATGACTATTTCTCCCACGATTTCCGTGAAGACTGGAAATGGATCCCGCCCAGCGGCCAGTGGCGCTGCCGCCAGCCCGGCAGGAGCTGGTGGGCGGGCGAGATCCCGGACCCCGAGGAGATACGCAGGGCCAAGGAAAACCTCACCGCACATGGGAACAGGGTGGACTACGTCCTGACGCACACATCGCCGTCGATGGTCTACCGCCACCTGGGCTATAACCCGCTGGAACACCCTTGGGGCAAGCCCCTCTTGGAGTTCCTGGACTGGGTGGAGGAAAACGTCGAGTTCAAGGCATGGTACTTCGGGCACCACCACCAGGATTTCACATTCGACGACAGGCATTATTGCCTGTACGACAGTTTCGTCGGGATCGGGTGAGCCGGGCGGTTTTGGCGGGGGCGATGCCGACATGGCGGACTTATGGGGTTTGCCGCGCCCACATACCCCCGTCGATGATCTCGCAGTTGTGTTCTCGCCCGTCCAGGATGATGTCTGCGATGAGCTGCCCGGCCTGGGCGGCGGTTTTGAACCCCCTTCCGGTGGAGTTCCCATTCAGGTCCGTGGTGGTGGCCCCCGGCATGACGGCGAATATCTCCACCGGTTTGCCGTGCTTGCGGAAATCCACCCCCAGGCTCTGCGTCATGGTACCAAACGCCGCCTTGCTGACTTTGTAGGCGAAGGGGTTGAAAAACTCGGAGAGCTGGGTCGGGATGGTGACGTTGACGATGCGCCCACCGTTCGCTTCCAAGACCGGCAGCAACAGTCGGGTCAACTCGAACGGCCCGAAAAAATTCGTTTCCATAACCGTGCGCAATTCCTCCACCGAGAATTCATACCCCGGTTTCCCCATGTCGCCGGGTATGCCCGCATTGTTCACCAGCAGCCGCAGGTCCCGGTGATGGGACCCTATCTCCCCCGCCGCCGCCCGCAGCGTGTCCATGTCCAGCAGATCCACCTTCAGGAAAACCGCATCGATGCCGGCATCCCGCAGTTCCCGCACCGCCGCTTCCCCCCGTCCAGGGTCGCGCGCCCCACAAAGAACCGTCCATCCGGCCCGACCCAGCGCCGCCGCCACCTGCTTCCCGATCCCTTTGTTAGCCCCCGTCACCAGGGCTTTCTTCGTCATGTGGGCAGACATCATGCGTCCCTCCTTTGCCATCCGGCAACCGCAAAACCCGGGAGAGCCCGGACGGTACCCCTGCCGCCGGCCATCCCACCGCCCGAATCCCGGCAACCACAAAACCCGGGAGAGCCTAGACCTGCCAGGCTTCCCGGGAATTCTGAAAGTGGACGAGACAGGGCTCGAACCTGCGACCTCCTACACGTCAAGCAGATGCTCTCCCAGCTGAGCTACTCGTCCGTCCGCTGGGCGGCCAATGCCGCACAGCCAGGATATTATACCACATCTTTCCCAAAAATACGAGGGGTTAAATTGCGGAAGTTTTCGGAGCGCATTGCGGCAAATATCTGAAATCTCCGCCATCGGTCGCATATTTGCACAATATTCGGTTGGGGCTCCATGCACCATGCTATGCATTGGTTGCGATTCATGGTCGGATGTCCTTACCAAACACAGCGGTTGGGGCTCACGGCACCACCGCATGCCCAGATTGCACACTATGCATGGATATTTTTACCAAACGCAGCGGTTGGGGCATCATAAACAGTGTAAAACTTCAGGAGTTCGCTTCACAAGAGATCCCTCCCAAACGCAGCGATCTGAGTCAGCGCCGGGAACGGCGACCCATCCTCGGCTTTGATGAGCTCCCCGAACGCAAACCATGTCACGCGCCTGGGATTCACTGTGAAGAACTGGGGCGCGAGCGTCTTTTCAAAGGACAGCGTCTCTTTCGACCCATCCGAGAATGTCACCGTCCCTTTAGTCCAGTAGCTGTCATGTGGGAAGTCGCAGCGCAGCGTCACTTCCAGCGCCGTGACCTCCACCTCCCGCCCGAAGTCAATGGTCAGCTCCGCATCTGCCTGCTGGTTGATGCCCCAGGACTGGTAGGGATAGGTGCCGTGCCGGTTGTTGGCATACACCCCGTCGATGGCGTTGCGGGCGAAGAACTGCGCCTCGTTGCGCGTCTCCACATTGGCATGTGCGTGCGGGTATGCCCCGTTTTCCTCTTTCAGGTCATGGGGGTTGTACGTCAGGTTGCGGGTGGCGTCCAGCTCAAATGCCCGTGGGGTCCGGACGTACAGATAATGTTCTTTCCCCCTGAAAGCCGCGTCTGAGCGGATATCCTTCAAGCCCGCTGCGAGGGGCAACGTGTATTCCCATCTCGTACCCTTGAGATAAATGATGGACTCGCCCAGGGATTCGTCCAGCTTGGCGGCCACATACTGGCCGGGGGCATCGGTCTCCACAACGATTCGGTCCCCCTCCTCATAGGTCATGTCCCGTGTCGCCAGATACACCAGCCCATCCCCGGCCGCCTCCATGGGGCGCGGCGCCCCCTTGTTGTCGTCCGCACCCAGCTTCACCTTGTCCCCACTGTCCAGAATCTTGATTGAAATGCTCATAAGCGCTCCCTCCTGTGGTTCGCAACCACCCATCTTGCAAAAGCCTCTGATTTGCGCATCCTCCGTCTTTGCCCTCTGATGCTCATCTTTGCGGCCTCACATGGAACATGCGCAAAATGCGGCCCCGCATTTGGCCACGGCATGCGCTGGCACTCATCTTCACGGCCTCACACAGAACACCGCATACAGCGGTACGCTCTTTATCCCATTTTCATAACCGAAATTCCCGGCAGACACACGGTAAACAAATTCCGGATTGTATAAGTCGCGGAACGAGCGAAGGCTCTTCGAGCGCACATTCTCAGCCGATTTTGCCTCCAGGGGAACCACATGCCCGTCATGTGTTTGGAAAACGAAGTCAACCTCTGCCTTGCCGTTGCTATTCCAGTAATATGCATTGATGCCGTTGGCAGCCAGGGCCTGCATGATGTAATTCTCCGCCAGCGCACCCTTGAACCCATCAAAACCCGGCGGGGTGCCTATGACCACATGGGCAGCGATGTCAAGTTTCGAGCAAAGAAGCCCCGTATCCACCATGTACACTTTGAACGCTTCGTTCGCGGCATATGCAGCCAGAGGGTAATTGCCCTGGGAAACGCAAATGCACTTATGGATCATCCCCGCGGCTTTCAACCAACCGAGGGCAACTTCATACTCGTTTGCCCTGGCGCCTGACTTGATGATACGGTACTGGAACTTGTGGTTTTCCTTTGCCAGCTGCGCCGGGACACAGTCCCACACAGCCATGATGCGGGTGGTTTCCCGGGGCGTGGCGTACTTCGCCATGTCTGCGATATAAGAATTGTTGAGTGTGCGCTGCACTGCGGCGACGAAGTCATAATCGCGCCTGTCCGCACACTCCTGCACCGCCCGGGGCATCCCCCCACGACCAGATAGAGTTTATAGAGACCATAAAGTGCGTTCACCTCGCACTTATTGTAACGTATAAATGCGAAAACGTCAATAAAAAAACGGGTTTGTTGACCCGTCAATCTACCCGCACAGCGAGCATCCTGCGCATTTGGCAGGGCTGCAGCCGCCAAACCCTTCGCCATCCGCCCCGTCTGCCCCGGGGACGACGAAATCGCCCACACGGAAATGGCAGTCTGACAGCAGATAACGTTCGCGGTCGGGGGAAAACTCCACCCACACGCAGCCCGCCGCCCCGCCCACACGGCCCTCGCCGTCGACCACACGGCCCTCGCCGCCGACCACACGGCCCTCGCCGCCGCCGCCACGAACCTTGCCGTCGACCACACGGCCCCCGCCGTCGACCCCAAGACCCCCGCCGCCGTCACCATACCCGAAGCGCACCGTCATCCCCGCCACAGCCATGGACTCACCGTCCAATGGGTTGACATATGTATGGGGTTCCTGTATGGCGAAATGCCCGTCGCCTGTCTGGATGGTGACCCTGCTCCCTGCGGTGGTCAGTTTTTCCAATGCGCCGTTCTTTGCAAAACACAGGGAATTGTCGTCGGCGCAGATGCCGATGGCATCGGGGTCGTATGCCCACAGCGCACCGATGGGGGTGGGGACCCTCACCGGCCTGGCAGGCTCCACGCTTTTGAGTGCGCCGCTCTCATAGAGGGAGAACCCCTGCCGCACGGGGATTCCCATGGTCGCGGCATCGTACCCGCCGGCCACTCCCAGCTTGCCGGCAACCGTACTGTGCATGTGGGCACCCGCACCATCGGGTACCTCGTGGACTCTTTTGGCGCCTGTATTCGCCGATGATCCAACCCCGGCGCTGCGCATATCGCGATACATCGCCTTGCCATACCCATGCACCGGCACGGCCACCTCGATCTCCTCCCCGGGGTATAGGGTGACGCTTTCCAGTTCCCCGCTTTGGTAGAAACACAGGCAGCTGATGTTCGCCCGAAATGCCGCAAACCCCAGCTCGAACGACAGCGGGATGTTCAGCGCCCGCTCGTCCGCCTCCGTCCAAAAACCACTGATTTTCCCGTCCAACGGGAACACTCTGCGCAGCTCGCCGGTCTCAAAGAAAGTCACCAGCTCCGCAGGCATCTCGCCGATGGGCGTGATCACTTCCTGCATCTCCTCCAGCGCCACCGCCTTCACCATGCCGTCCCGGTAGAATTCCACGGAAAACTTGTCCTTGCGCCTGGGTGTCTGCGTGAAGGCGGGGACCAGCTCCCCAGCATGGGTGAGCAGCATGTTCCTCTCCGACAGCTTCACCCCTTGGATGCGCCCGTCGTCGTAGCAGGCAAATGACTCTACCCCGGCGAACACACCCGTCGGCAGCTGGATGGTATGTTTGTCCAATATGTTGAAATTCTGCATGGTCATCCTCCGCAGGGCCGGGGCCAGGCACCGGCCCCAGTCAGCTCCTCCGCTCCCAGTTTAGTTCCGGCAGGGCCGGGGCCTGGCACTAGGTCTGCTCAAACATCGCACCCTGTAATCACTGATCGCAGACCTTGGGCCTAATTACCACCGTAAGGCCCCCATCCCCCTTGATTTCCGCCACCTCGAAACGAGGGTCGCGCAGCAGCCAGGGCGGGGTGTGCCTGCACTCCACCTGCAGTTCCACAAAGGGCGTGCCGCCCAGGAAGTCCATCAGAGCCTTTTTCGACGACACCTCCGGAAACTCTGTCTGCAGCGTGGTCAAATCCAGATAGTACACCCCCGCTATCGCCGTTTCCGTGGGCGCTTTGGGCGTCGCGCGCAGGGCCCTGTCACGGTTCTCTTCGTCAACGTTGATGATCTCTTGCCATATCTCTTCCAGTATCGCGGGGGTCACTTCCCTGATTTCAAATATCTGGAACCCTGACCTGTCTGCCATGGCATAGGCCACGCCGCCCAGCTCGCCGCCGGCCAGCACCTTGCAGTCGATGACCAGCATCAGTATTTCCTCTATGCGCCCCCGCACTTGGCCTATTTTGCCCGGATCGATGCGGGCAAAATGCGCTTCCCGGTTCAGCGTCCAGACCGCTTCTTTGCGCTCGTGGACCTCCCACCTGTCAGCCTCGAAGAATGGGCACAGACCGGCCGCATTCCGAAACACCGCTATTTTCCGCATCATGCACACCTCATTTCACACGGACGCCACCGCCTGACATCCCATGCCATCCATTCCATGCCCATACACCCACCCCGGAACATGGCCCGCAGACGCCTACGCTTCCGGCCATATCGCCCCCGTCCATTACGCTCAATCGTCGCTGTGGCGCAGCGTGATTTCACCGAACGCCGCCTCCACCCGCATGGCGTCCGTCGGGCGGACGCCCCACTCGTACAATGTGCCTGTCGCGGCGACCAATTTATAGAAATCGCAGTTCCCCGCGCGCTCCCCGATCCCCAGTATGGTGGTATCCGCATAGGTGCAGCAGGTTTTCAGCGCTTCGATGGTGTTTGCCAATGCCATCCCCAGGTCATTGTGCCCATGGAACCCGAACTGCACCCCCCGCGCCCCATTGTCCAGCAGCCCTTCGAATGTCTTCCTGCACTGGGTGGGCGTGGCCACCCCCACCGTGTCCGCCAGGCGTATGCGGGTGATACCAAAATCTGTCAGCACCCGGACGAGGGTGATCATGAAAGAAATGTCGGAGCGGAACGCATCCTCGAACCCCACCGACACCTCCAAGCCCCCGTTTTCCAGCAGCCCCATGCACGCATAAAGCTGGTTCAGCACCCATTGTTTGTTCTTGCGCAGCTTGGAGTAAATATGCACGTAAGACACGGGGATGGACAGGTGCACGATGTCGGGGCCCAGCTCCAGGCAATGCGCCACGTCATCCGGCGAGAGCCTGCACCACACGGAGTACCGGGCTTGCTTTTTTGCGGCCAGTATCCTGCGGATCGTCTCTTTTTCATATTCCCCTGCGGCGGGGATGCCCGCTTCGATCTGGGAAACGCCCGCACTGTCCAATATATCCGCTATGCGCAGCTTCTGTTCCCTGGAAAATGACACGCCCGGGGCCTGCTCCCCGTCCCGCAGCGTCGTATCCACGATGTGCTTGCGTATCTTTGCCATAAGCCGCCTCTTCCTGTAAAGAAATGATCTCCATATAAACAGTGTTCCGTCTCTAGGTGCATCCTGCCACACGAAATCTCCGAGAACACTCTATATCGGTTATTGGTGTACCCTGCCATCACATATCTCCCGATATAGCTCGGCGAATTCTGCGTCGCTTAGGCAGCGGTTCTTGCGTGCGCTTTCCCCTTTCACCCTGGCCGCCAGCTCGTCCGCTTCCGACTCGCCGCCCGAAAACCCCAGCTGCCCCATCTTCACCAGCACCGATGCCTTTCCGCTGAGCTTGCCCAGCAGGAACGATCGGCTCTGCCCTACCAGTTCGGGGGGGAATGGCTCGTAGCATTTGGGCTGTTTCATGATGCCGTCCACATGGATGCCCGACTCCACGGAAAAGATGGACCGCCCCAACACAGGTTTGTTGGGCGGGCAATGCCTCCCGGTGATCATTTCCATGAGTTCCCTCATCCTTGGAAACATGGTGAACTGTTTCCCGATGTTGCGCTTGCGGAGCGACCGCAGCGCCAACACCACTTCCTCAAATGGCGCAAACCCGCCTATGCCCTCAAAAGACGTGACCACTTCCGTCCCGCAGCCAGACATCAGCCACTCCACAGCGGTGGCCGCCGCCAGCCCCAATCCGTCGGTGGGCGACCACTCGATTTGGCCGGAAAATGTTTTCCGCAGCCAGGCAAACCCCACGCTGTAGTTGCCCAGCATGATGTCTTCCATACCCCGGATACGCACCTTGGCACAGTTTGCGAACCGCGCTATCGTCTTGGTTTCCTGGAGGTCGTTGAGGACGATTTCCGGGTACAGGCCGATACCCGTGTGCTCCTCGGCGTTCTTCGCGACAAACGATCCCACAAGGGGGTCATTGTACGGCATGACCTCCGAAACACGGGTCACATCCACCATACCGGCATAAGCCATGGCATCCCCTGAAATCCCCCAACCGCCGCAGTCTGTCCACCCCGGCAAATCCGGCACCGGCGAAACCCGCCCGGACGAAAGGCGCCCGGGGTATGGGTACCCCCCTGGGGGGTCAACCTCTGCCCCTTGCTGGACCGCAACTGGCGTTGAGTCACGAAAATATGGGTATCCCCCCGGGGGTTCAGGCTCCGCCCCCCTCCCGTTGCGGGAAATGCGCATCACATAGCGCCCCCTGGGGTCCAGGGGCGCAAGCACCCGATACACCTTAGGCGACAGCTCCACCCTGTCCACGCCCGCATCCAACAACAGCCCCAAAAACTCCCGCAGGAGCGATGGAACCAGGGGATAACCGTCCAAGCATGAAAGTGTCCTGTCCGTAATCTGTATCACATGCTCTCCTTAGATCCTGTACGCCTCCACCGGAGCGCCGCCCTCCAGGTGCTTCTCGCAGATCTCTTCCACCGCATCTTCGTTGAGGCCCCCGTACCACACGCCCTCGGGGTACACCACCGCGATGGGGCCCTTGTCACAGATCCCGAAGCAGCCTGTGTTGGTCACCAGGACATCGCTGGACAGGTCCCTGTCCTCGATCTCCTCCATGAACTTCTGCACCAGGTCCACGCTGCCCCTCTGGAAACAAAACCCTTTCTGCACCCCATTGATACGGCAGCTGGTACAAGCAAAAACATGATATTTTGGTGAAACCATGGGAACCTCCCTTTCCTGTGCCTCCGGCACGGCGCCTACCGACACTTAGCGATGCACCCTCGCCCCTGCTGCGTCGTGCTCTCCCATACCTCCGGCACGGCACCTTCTGACACGTCACAATGCACCCTCACCCCTACCGCGCCATACTTTCACATACTCCGGCACGGCGCCTACCGACACGTAGCAATGCAACCTCGTCCCCGCAGCGCCTAAACCGCCACGGCTCTCCCTGCAATCCCCTGGGCTGCGCCCCCGGACTCCACATACGCATATGCTTCCCGCACGGCCTTTTCCACCGGGTCATATGTGGCGAAAGACCCTATGCCCTCATCCTCCAGGCGTTTTTGCGGGGCGTAGCCCATCCGCATGGAGAGCACGCAGCAGCAATCGCCCACCGCTTCCAGCACCGGGGCCCATTTGTCCTGGGACGATTCATCGGACTGGGCACCGTCGCCCCCCGTACAATACTGGGGCACACGCCGTTTATCCACAAAACGCACGTCTGCCCCATCGCAGTCATAGATATAGAATTCATTGGCGTGCCCGAAGTGCATATCCACTATCGTGCCGCTTTTCGTGGCTGCGGCGAACCGTTTCCACCCGCCTGGGCGTGGATCCCCATCCGGCGCCGATGCGCGGCCTATCTGCACCAGCCCGCCCGCACCTTTCGACGTGGCGACTGCGGCACCCGGCGTTTTCCCGGCCAGCGTTCCCGGTGCTGACTGCACCAGCCCGCCCGCCCCTATCGATGCGGCGACTGCGGCGCCAGACGTTTCCCCGGCCAGCGTCCCAGCTGCGGGACGTACCGCTGCGCCCGCCCCTGTCGACGTGGCGACTGGGGCACCCATCGCATCCTTTGCAGATGTCCCCGCCGCGGCGGCCAACGACGTTGCTTCAGCTTCTTTCGTAAGCATCGCCGACACGTCGTTCCCCAAGGTCCCCGCCGCATCCGCCCTGCACTGCCTGCAGTGGCGCATCTGTGGGATGTGCGCCTCGCATAGATCCCGCAGGCGGTCTATGTCAGCCGCCCCCAGGCGTTCCAGGTGGCCGAATGCGGACCCCGCCACCGGTATGTGGGGCATGATGTTGGTCATCTGCGCCCCCAGGGCCTTGGCCATCTTCGCCACTTCGTCTATGTGCCCGTCGTTCACGCCGCGTATGGCCACGCAGTTCACCTTGCAGGCGATCCCCGCCTCCACCACCATGCGTATCCCCGCCAGTTGGTTGGCCATCAGGATGGCGGCGGCTTCTTTCCCGGTGTAGGTGGCCCCCATGTATTCGATGTGTTTGTAGATTTTGGCGCCGATTTCCGGGTCCACCGCATTCACCGTCACCGTCACGTGGGAAACCCCCAGCGCCGCCAGTTCCTTCGCATACAGGGGCAGCATCAGCCCGTTGGTGGAGAGGCAGAACAGGATATCCGGGTCCGCCTCGCGGATCATCTGCAACGTCTTGCGTGTCTCGTCGAAGTTCGCCAATGCCTCCCCCGGCCCTGCGATGCCCACCACCGTCAGGTTCGGCAGTTTCTCCTTCGCCACCAAAAACCGCCCAATGGCCTGGTCCGGGGAGAGCACGCCGCTGGTCACGCCCGGTCGGGACTCATTGGCGCAGTCGTATTTGCGCAGGCAATAATTGCACTGGATGTTGCATTTCGGCGCGATGGGCAGGTGCAGCCGGGCATTGTGGCAGGCGTGGGCGTCGAAGCACGGATGCAAGGAACGCTTCTGCCCGGTGGCCGCCGTCCCCGAAAGCCCGGCATCCATACTGAGCGCCGACCCAGCCCCCCGGTTGTTCGCCGGCACAACTGACCCCGCAGCTGCCGTCGCCCCTGCGGGTGCCGCCCCGGTGGCCAACGCACCCCCAAAGGCCATTATCCCGCCGTCATCCGAAACCCTGCCTGTCGCAGTATCGCCGGCGCCTGCGCCGCCATCCCAACCGCCCAAGAACCGCTCGCTTATCTCTTTGCGGTAGCTCCCATGGGTTTTGTCGATCATCGCATTGGCCACCTGGTCCAGGATCGTCAGCGACCCTTCGTAGCCCAGCATCCTGGTCCTCTGGCCGCCCACGTGGTCATGTATGGGGAATGCGCATCGTATGAGTGGCAGCCCCAGGCCCCTCGCCACCCGGCGCCCGTCGGAGTTGCCGATCATCAGGTTCACGCCCAATGATGCGCAGGCCAGCTCGATCTGGGTGAAATCCGCATCGTCCATCACCTGCATGTTGTCTTCCAGGTAGACCTCGCCGCATGCGGCCATTTCCCCTTCCACGCGTTCCCCCAGGGACTTGCACACGGACCCCGTGGCAGCCAGCACCGGCACTATGCCATTCTCGCAGCACAGCCGCACCATCGCCTCCACGAAATCCGGCTCCCCGAACACTGCGGCCCTGGCCTTGCAGCAATACTTGTGGCCGTCCACCATGGCGTCCAGGTAGCGCCCCCGCTCCTTTTTGAGTTCCCCGAAAGGCTTGGCGCCCGCGGACACCAAAGCATTTACAAATTCTTCCATACCCCGCACGCCGCAGGGCAGTGCCAGGCGTATCACCGGAACGCCGAACCGCTCCTTCAGGAATTCGCCCGGGGAGTCTTCCGGGTCCACGAAATGAGAAAACTCGATGGTCAGCGCCGCCCCCGCCATATCCGCCACCCGCGCGAAAGGCGTGCCTCCTGTGCGCAGGCGTTCGTAGACCGCAGCCGTCTCCCCGTCCAGGTTCTCCGAGAGATCCGGCAGCAGTATCGCATCCACGCCCATGTTTTCCAGGAACCCTTTCATCCAACGCGTGTCCGCAGGGGAAACCTGTGGCATGACGATGTTCACCAGTGGGCGGACGACCGCACCCGGGACGACCGTTTCACCTGCATATGCTTTGGCGCCAACCCCGCCGCACCCCTGCTCCACGATGGCCCTAAGGGATCGGAAAAACCCTTCGTTTTGGGTGCCGCCGTAGCCCGGGGATGGCACCGTGATGATCTTGGCAGTGCATTCCGGGTGTGCCTCCAGGTACTTTTTCACGATGGCCCCGGTGTCCTCGCCGATGGTTTCCGCCAGGCAGGTGGTGCACACGCCGATGACCTCCGGGTTGTACAGTTTGATGAGGTTGTCGATGCCTTTGAGCAGGTTTTTCTCCCCGCCGAACACCGTCCCCTCCTCCGTGAGCGACGAGGAAGCGATGTCCACCGGCTCATTGAAATGGGTCGCCATATGCCGTCGGATGTACGTGGCGCACCCCTGGGAACCATGCAGGATGGTCATGGCGCCCCTCAGCCCGTAAAATGCCGTCACGGCGCCCATGGGCATGCACATCTTACAGGGGTTCACATTCAGATTCACGAAATTTTGAGCCATGCCCCGCCTCCCTTTCTACCCGATTTGGCCCTGCGCTTCCATGCATTGCGCGGCGCCAGGAACCATTCTTCCTGGTTCAGTCCTGCGCCCTGGCACATTGGAACCATTCTACCCGATTCAGCCCTGCGCCCTGGCACATTGGAACCTTTCTACCCGATTCAGCCCTGCGCCCTGGCACGTTGGAACCATTCAGGCCGCACCCGCAGCCTTGGCTTTCTCTATGTTTTTGTCCAGATACCGCCACACCGGGCTGTTGATGGACGCATTGATCTCCCGCACGAAATTGTCGATGCCCTCGAACCCCGCCAGGGGGGCCTTGCGCTCGTGGTTGTGGTCGCAAAATGCGATGCCCAGCTTGTACGCCAATGGCCGCTCTTTCACGCCGCCCACCAGGATGTCCGCTTCCTTTTCCAGCATGAACTGCTCCAGCTCCGCAGGGTTCGCGTCGTCCAGGATGATGGTGTCCGGCTGGACGATGGATCCAATCACCTCGTATTCGTCCTTTTTCCCCGTCTGGGTGCCCACCACCACCGTGCGCATCCCCAGCTCGTTGAACTGGCGGATGAGGGAGATGGCCTTGTACCCGCCGCCCACGAATATGGCGGCTTTCTTGCCCTCCAGTTTGGGGCGGAACCGTTCGATGATCGGCATCACCTGGGCACTGCGCTCTTTCACGAATGCCCTGGCCCTGGCGCTCACATCCGGATCCCCCAGTGCGTCCGCCACCCGCACGATGGAGGCGCACGTGTCCTCTACGCCGAAGAAGCTCACTTTCACGTAAGGGATTCCCATCTCCGCTTCCATGGACTCCGCCAGGTAGACAGCGGAACCCGCGCATTGGACGATGTTCAGCGACGCCGTGGGCGCCTGTATCAGTTTGTCATAGGATGAGTCGCCGGTGATGGTGGCGATGACCGGGATGCCCACCGCCGCCATGTAGCCCTTGATGATCCACATCTCCCCCGCCAGGTTGTAGTCTCCCAGGATGTTGATGCCGAACCGTTTCCCCGGTGCCACCGCCATGCCGGCCGCGCCGCCCCCGGCAGGGGATGCAGATCCCACACCCGCCACCAGAGCCGGCTTCCCGGCGGTTTCGGGCACGCCGGCCGCACCGCCCGTTGCATGGGAAGCTGATTCCACACCGGCCGTACCGCCCGTCGCCACGGGTTCACCTGCCGGTGCCGTCACGGGCTCGGATTCCGGCTGTGGGATGTGCGGACGCATCAGTTCCAGGATCGCATTGCACGCCAGCTGGTACCCCTGGGACTTCGTCCCCGAAAACCCCGGGGCTTTCACCGGGATGGCGCGGATGCCATATTTTTCTTCCGTCATGCGGCACACAGCCTCGATGTCGTCGCCGATGACCCCCACGATGCAGGTGGCATAGACGAAGATCAGCTTCGGCCTGGGGTCCGCAGTTTCCATCAGCTCGTCGATGGCCGCGGTGAGCTTCTTCGCGCCGCCGAAGACGATGTCCGTCTCCCGCAGGTCCGTGGAAAATGAGTTGCGGTACAGGTCGCTGCCGCTGGACAGGCTCCCCCGGATGTCCCAGGTGTAGCTGGCACAGCCGATAGGCCCGTGGACGATGTGGTAGGCGTCCGTGATGGGGTTGAGCACCACCCTTGCGCCGCAGTACACGCAGGCCCGCTGGCTCACCGCCCCCGAAACGCTTTGCTTCTCACAGGCGAACCCGCTGCCGTCGCCTTTGCCACCCACCGCGATGGAATTCCTGCGTTCCTTCAGTATGTTGCGCTGCTCCATGCCGGCCTCCTTTCCCAGTCCATTCGCACCATCTCCATTTTCGCCCGCCTGGGCACCTTGGCTGGCCCCATGCTCCTTACAGCACGATCTCGAAATCCTCGTCGCTGGAGTCGCGCTCCAGGCGGGTCATCAGCGCATCCGTGATCTTCTCCACCATGCGGATGGCGCCCCTGTAGCCCACGATGGGCTGCAGTGTGTGCCCGTAGCGGTCCAGCACCGGGAACCCCGCGCGCACGAAGGGGATGTCCTCGGCCTTGGCGATCTGCTTGCCGTAGGTGGTGCCCAGGAGCAGATCCACCGGCTCGTTCTTGATCCACTGGTGCAGGTCGAACAGGTCCGCATTGGCCTTGACCACGCACCCTTCCGCATGGTACCTTTCGAACAATGCGTTCACGTTCCTGGCGAAATCCTCCTTGGGCGTCCCGGTGATGACATATTTGGGTGTCAGCCCCATCTCCAGGCACAGGCTGGTGAGCCCCTCCACCGTGTCCGGGTCGCCGAACAGGGCCACTTTCTTCTGGAATGTGTACGCATGGGAATCCAGGAGCAGGTCCACCAGCTGCCCCCGCTCGGTTTCCAGCGATGACGGCACTTCCTGCTTGGAGACATGCTGCAGCTCCATCAGGAACTCATCCGTGAACCGCACGCCGATGGGCGCTTTGAGCAGCTTGCCCGGCACCTTCCACTTCTTTTCCAGCAGCTGCACCGGCTCCACATTGGTGATCTCGCCCAGCCCCAGCACCCCCGCGCAGTCGCCCAGCGCCCGGATCTGCGCCACGCTGGTGCCGCCATTGGGGTACATCTCGTATTTGCCCGTCATGGGCGCATCCATCACGCCGCTTTGGTCCGGGAAACAGATGATGTCCACGCCCATCATGGCGCACAGCCTTTTGATCTCCCGCAGGTCGCCGGGGTTCACCCATCCCGGGAAAATCGCCGTCTTGCCATTGCACGTGCCGGACTTTTTCGTCAGGTAGTTCATGAACCCCATCATCATATTGAAAAACCCGTTGATGTGGGACCCCACGTAGCTGGGCGTGTTGCAGTGGACCACCAGCTTCCCGTCGGGGATATCCATGTCCAGGATATAGGAACCCAAGTCGTCGCCAATGGTTTCCGACAGGCAGGTGGTGTGTACCGCGATGATGTCCGGGTTGTAGATGTCAAATATATTCTTCACCGCGGTGTTGATGTTGCTGCGCCCGCCAAACACGCTGGTGCCCTCGGTGAAGGACGACGACGCCGCTATGGCCGGCTCCTTGAAATGCCTGCTCAGCACCGTCCTATGGTAGGAGCAGCACCCCTGGGAGCCGTGGCTGTGGGGCATGCACCGCTCCACGCCCAGGGCGCAGTACATCGCGCCCACCGGCTGGCAGATCTTGCAGGGGTTGATCCGCAACGCCTTGCGCTCCAAAACTTCTTTCCTAGTCAAATCCAGCATATGTGTACCTCCCTAATTCCCCTCACCCCATAAGTCGCCGCACCCCATGTTTGCCGGCAACCGATCCAAATCGCATGTCCCCGTGCCCAGCCTTTATACGCCCCGCACTCTGCACTATGTACTTCGCACTCTGCACTATGTACTGCGCACCCTGCACTCTGCACTTCGCACTCTGCACTTCACACTTCGCACTCTGCACTTCGCACCCTGCACCCTGCACTTCGCACTGCGCACCCTGCACTATACCTACGCCCCTACGCTCCCCACCAGCATCGGCTGGGATTTCCACGGCGGCACCACGAACTCCCATGCGTTGGTGTACAGCGCCATGGTCACGTCGCGCCCGAAATTCACCGCGCCGTTGAACCCCGCATAAGGCCCGGAGTAGTCGTAGGAATGGATCTGCCTGGAGGACACCCCCGCCTTCTGGATGTTGTACTTGTCCTTGATACCCGAGAAAAAGATGTCCGGCTTGATGCGCTTTATCAGCTCGTCGGTCTCGTAGTGGTTGTAGTCGTCCACCACCACGTCGCCCCGGCGCATTTCCGGCATCATCCCATCGTATGTGTCGATCTCTATGCCCTCACGCAGTTTGGCCAATGCGTCTGCGGCGTACACTTCCCTGTAGAAGTCCGGGTCCGGCTCCACGGTGATGGTCTCTATGTTCTTGTTGTCCGCATCCTCCTTGATGAACGGGATCACCTCCCGCCCCTCGTAGTCGTCCCGGTGGGCGAACTCATACCCCGCGATGATGGTCTCCATGCCGAAATCCGCCAGCAGTACCTGGTAATGGTGGGAACGGGACCCGCCCGAGAAGATCCCCGCCGTCTTGCCGGTGAGCTTGGATTTGTAGTAAGCGATGTCGTCCGCAATCAATGAGACTTCGTCCGCGATGACCTCTTCCACCCTGGCTGTGAGATCCGGATCCTGGAAATACGCCGCGATCTCCCGCAGGGATTTGCATGTGGCCCCCACGCCGATGAAGTTCACTTTCAGCCAGTCGATGCCGTACTTCGTCTTCATCATCTCCGCGATGTAGTTGATGGAACGGTGGCACATCACCAGGTTCAGCGTCGCCAGGTGGGAGTTCTTCAGGGCTTCAAATGAACCGTCGCCGGTGAAGATGGACACCACCTCGATGCCGCATCTGCGCAGGATGCGCTCCTCTTCCCAGCCGTCGCCGCCGATGTTGTACTCGCCCAGGATATTCACGGAAAATTTCTTCTTGGGCGGCGTGTCCCCGGTGCCGATGACATAGCGCATGAGCCCGTTGTTGGCGATGTGGTGCCCCGCAGACTGGGAGACGCCTTTGTAGCCCTCGCAGGAATAGCCGATGGCCTTGATGCCGTACTTCGCCTCGGTGCGGCGCGCCACCGCCTGCACATCGTCACCAATGAGGCCGATGGGGCAGGTGGAGCAGATCATGATGCACTTGGGGTCAAACAGCTCCACCGCCTCCGCGATGGCCGCCTCCAGCTTCTTCTCCCCGCCGAAGACGATGTCCGGCTCCTGCATGTCCGTGGAGAAACAGTAGGGCACGAAATTCTTCCCCCCGGACTTCTCCTCCCCCTTGGCCTTGTTGCGCCGGGTGCCCCAGCTGTAGAAACCGCAGCCGATAGGCCCGTGGGTGATGACACACACGTCTTTCAGGGGGCCTACCACCACGCCCTTGCACCCCGCATAGCAGCAGCCCCGAGCCGTCATGATCCCCGGGATGGCGCGGGTGTTCGCCGCGATGGACTGCGGCTGGCCATCCTCGCCCGGATCCTCCAGCGCGATCAGATGCTCTTTCCTGTTCTTATAGACTTTCGCCTGATATTTTTCCAGCAGTTTCTCCCGCTCGTCCATAGGAAATCCTTTCCAATTAATACGCTTCAACCGTCGATTCTCCACTGCGCCAGGTGCGCAGCGCGACTTCTAGCTAATAAGCTTCAACCGTTGACTCCCCGCTGCGCCAAGTGCGCAGCGCGACTCAATAGGCCTCGACGGTACTCTCTCCGCTGCGCACTGTGTACCCCTCGCAGATGGGCAACACGAATATCTTCCCGTCGCCGGGGTTGCCCGTTTGGTTCACCCCTATGATGAGATCCACCACTTTCTGCACCGCATCGTCCTCCACGATCACAGTGAAGAACCGCTTGGGGATCAGCCGGGTGGCCTCGGTGAAGCTCTGCCCCACCGCATCCACGGGCAGCTCCCCCGCCGCCAGCACAGTGTGCAAAAGCTCCGGGTCTATGCTCTTTTTGCCCCTGCCCAGGCACTTGCGGCAGGTGAATGCCGGGAAACCGCCCTCGGCCAATGCCCGCTTGGTGTCATTGACCTTGTTGGCCCGGATGAATGACATAACCTCTTTCATATAGATCCTCCTGCGACTCGCCCCATGCAAGCCCACCGCACTTTCGGCGTCGATACCCACCACGCCCTTCCACTTCCGGTATTCCGGCACATCCCGGATCCCATCCGCAAAGCGACGAGGGAAGGCAGGCCCCCATACAGTTTACAGCCCCGCTTTCCCGGTACTGATGGTGTATGCGGACTCCACCGGCGACACGAAGATACGCCCGTCGCCGAAATTGCCCTGGCCGGTCTTCGCGGTGCGGATGATGATCTTCACCAGGTCGTCCTTGTCCTCGTCGTTGCACACCACCAGGAGCATTTCCTTGGGGATCTCGTCGTAGTACACCTCGCCCACGGTGATCCCTTTTTGCTTGCCCCGCCCGTACACGTCCATCTTGGTCACGGCCGGGAACCCCGCCGCGGCCAGCTCGCTCATCACCGTCCCGGTCTTCTCCGGCCGGATAATCGCCCTCACCAGCAACATATGCTTCTCCTCACAATCCACAATCGTCAACAGCGCCTTTGCATTGTATCTCAATGGCTTTCCGCGACTGCCTCTCGCAACTGCCTTTCGCATCTGCCTCTCGCAGTCGCCTCTCGCAACTGCCTTTCGCATCTGCCTTCTGCGGCTGCCCGCCCTGCCACTGCAAACCAGCCTGCATGGCGTCCCACCGCTTGGGCGGCTTGCGTTTTACTTAGCTCATGATCCCATGTTCCATCAGGATCTCTTCCAGCCTGTCGATGGACATGGGCTTGGGCACCACGAACATGTCGTTGCCGTCGATCTTTTTCGCCAATGTCCTGTATTCGTCGGCCTGTGGCTCCTCGGGGCTGAAATCGATCACCGTCTTTTTGTTGATCTCCGCCCGCTGCACCGCATTGTCACGGGGGACGAAGTGAATCATCTGGGTGCCGATCTCCTTGGCCACCGCCTCCACCAGCTCCGCCTCCCCGTCCACCTTGCGGGAGTTGCAGATGAGGCCGCCCAGGCGCACGCCGCCGGTGTTGGCATATTTGGAGATGCCCTTGGAGATGTTGTTGGCGGCGTAGAGCGCCATCATCTCGCCGGAGCAAACGATGTAGATCTCCTGGGCCTTGCCTTCCCGGATGGGCATGGCGAACCCGCCGCACACCACGTCGCCCAGGACGTCGTAGAACACATAGTCCAGATCCTCTTCATAGGCTCCCAGCCGCTCCAGCAGCCCGATGGAAGTGATGATGCCACGCCCTGCGCAGCCCACGCCGGGTTCCGGCCCGCCGGACTCCACGCCCTTGATCCCCGCATACCCCACCTTCAGCACCGTGTCCAGCTCGATGTCATCGCCCTCTTCCCGCAGGGTGTCCAGCACCGTCTTTTGCGCCAGCCCGCCCAGCACCAGGCGTGTGGAGTCCGCTTTGGGGTCGCAGCCCACGATCATGATCTTCTTGCCCATCTCCCCCAGCCCCGCCGTCAGGTTCTGGGTAGTGGTGGATTTGCCGATGCCGCCTTTGCCATAGATTGCCACTTGTCGCATATTGACCTCTCTTTCTCACCGCAGCCCGAAAAACAAAAAGGCGGTCTCGCAGCTACCTGCGAACCACCCCATCGTGCGATACCTATGCTTCCTGCCTACTGCGCCATGTGCGCCTCTGCTTCCCGCCTACCGCGCCGTGCGCGCCTCTGCTTCCCGCCTGCCGCGCCATGCGCTTGTCTGTTTCCTGCTTAGTGCGTCCTGCAGCTCCCCGCATCGTGCCTCACTGACTGCGGCACCATGCTCTTGCCTGCATTTCGTTTCGTTGCACACACTATACCCCTATCCGCACCACAAAACAATACATCCAATTTTAGACATTCCGCAGGGAATTGATGAGAAAATTGTGCAACAATACCAGAACACATCCAGAATAATCGCCAAACTCCACCCAAACCAAGGTTTTGTTGTGCAAAACGCCCGAACCCCACGCATCTCCCGCTTCCGCCCACACATGGCGCAAGTCTAATATTATATACGGGTCGCCAAACCTAATCGGGCGCAGTTCCATGTCCGGCCTCCCGAGTCCGGCTTCGCGGTTTGATTTCACGGTATGTCTTGGCATCGTGTTCCAGCCAATACGAATAGTCTTCCCAACCGGTGTCCGTGAACAGTTACCAGGGTATGCCCAACAGACATACCCTGGAATCCCCAATAATGCAATTCCCGGAAAGCATATTCCTCACCCGGTCAGCGCCTCGTACAGCCTGACCAATGTGTCGAATGAATATTTGCACGTCATGGTGTAGGAGATGCCGCCCTTCTCAAACTGCAGGAGCTGGTAGCCGTCCCCACAGACGCCCCAGGCATCGATGTCTGGATCAGCCCGGGAACCTGTCCATGGATCTGCCTTAGGCTGTGCGACCATGCCCATCTGCGTGTCTTCGCCTGTCTTGACATCCACGCCGACCCCTGTGTTTGCATCCGTCTGCGCGCCCGCACCCACCGGTGCCCCGGCATCGGTCAGCACCGTCACCTCACCATCCTTGATGATGATGGGGTGCAGCCCTGCAGCGGCGCCGTCAGCAGGAATAGTCTGGCTGCCGGCCGAAGATTCGTAGCGCAAAGACAGCACCACCTCGTCCCGCCAGGTGTTGTCCAGTGTGTAGATGGTCTCCCCCCGATCTTCTTTCACGTCCTTTACTGTGTATGAGGGCGGCAATGCGGCCGCCAGGGGGATGATTTCGCCTCTTGCCGGTGCGCCGGCCGTATCCGAAGATGCCGCTGCATCTGCTGCATTTCCGATGACGACCTGGGATGCCGGTGCGCCGGAGGTCACTGCCTGGCCACTGCCCGCAACCGGACCACCGTCCGCGGATGCTTCAGGCATCGGTTGCGCAGATTCTGCCGCTGCATCACCGGTGATGCCGGTGGCAGGCGCCGCCTGGGCCATCTCGCTCGTGGCGGATGTGTTGCTCACCAGCAACCCGCCCCGCACCACGGCCTGCCACACCAGCAGCGCGCACAGGCACGCCGCCAAAGTGCCGCCAAACCCCAGCCAGCGGTTCCTCCGATGCATGCGGATGGACCGCTGCACCAAGAAATCCAGGTGACGGGTATCGGGACTGCCGCCCGCCCCGGTTCTAACTCCGTCGCCCTCCAGCCGCTTCCGCTCCGCTTCCAGCCGTTCCCCATCCGCCCGGACATAGCGGGCGGCCAGCTGTCCCCAGATGCCGTCATCCACAGTCAGTCGCCGAGTTCCCCTTTTACTGTCAAATGGGAGGACGCTGCGCACCCCCTTGTTCTTTGTCCCTTTTCTGCCTACATGCGGTTCACTTCCATGCGGTTCACCGCCCTGGGATCTACTTCCATGCGCTTCACCGTCCCGGGATCCATGATCCGTTCTTGGCAGGCCCTCGCTCACCGCATCGCCCAGGGGCAGCGCTTTTCGGTTATTCTCATCCGGCTTCATCGGCGTACCCCTCCTTTCGCAGCAGTTCGCTGAGTTTCTTCTTGGCGCGGAACAGCCGCACCGCCACATGTTTCTCGGGGATCTTCACCAACTCCCCGATCTCCTTGTTGCTGTAGCCGTGGGCGTACCGCAACAGGAACACATCCCGCAGATCCGCCCCCAGGGAGTCCACCACCCGCAGCAGCGCTTCCGACTGCAGCTTGGCGATGGTGTCATTTTCGATGTCCGCAGGGTCGGGCATGTCCTCATCGAAGAGCTCCGGCTCCGTCGCCATGCGCTTTTGCTTCTGGAGCATGGTCAGGGCCACGTTCTTCACGATGGTCACCGCAAATGAGGTGGTGCGCGCCATGTCCTCCAGGTCCACCTTGTGGAGGTTTTTGTAAATGCGCAAAAACGCCTCGCTGGCGGCATCCTCCGCCAGCTGGTAGTCATGGAGGATCTCATATGCCTTGTAGAGCATGAGCCTCTTGTGGCGGTTGTACAAATATTCGAATTTGTCCTTGTCGCTGATGCTCTCAAAGAGCAGTAAATAAATCAACCTGCCACCTCATATAATGATAAACCTGATTCTTGCGTATAATATTACACCGACCCGCAAATATCGTCGCACGCGGCCGCAGACCGGTGCCGGGTTGCGAGGGGCTTTTCTACCCATCCCGCCGCGCCACGACTTCCCCCGCGCGTTTGTACAGGGCCCCGGCGGGGACGCAACCCCTCACGCAGCTTAGGGGGTACACGATAGATCCCCTGCCCACCACAGATCCGGGGTTGAGCACCGTGTTGCAGCCGATCTCCGCCCCGTCGCCCAGCATGGCGCCCACTTTTTTCAGCCCCGTATCCACGTCGCCCCCCGCAGTATGGATCTGTACCGGGCGTTTGTCGCTGCGCACGTTGGAGGTGATCACCCCCGCGCCGGTGTGCGCCTTGTACCCGAAGATGGAGTCCCCCACATAGTTGAAATGGGGCGCCTGCACGCCGTCGAAAAGGATGGCGTTCTTCACCTCGGTGGAGTTGCCCACCACGGCGCCCCGGCCGATGATGGCATTGCCCCGGATAAACGCCCCCGGACGGATCTCGGCCCCTTCGCAGATGATGGCCGGCCCTGCCACCGTGGCCGTGGGCGGCAGCGTGACCGAGCGGTGTACCCACACACACGCCGCATCATCAGCCCTTGGCGTACTCTCCGGATATCCCCGGAAGATGCGATACTCATCCTCCGGCAGCCCCGCCCCGATTTCCAGCACGATCCCCTTTATATGCGGCAATACCTCCCAAGGGTACTCATATCTCTCCAGATATGCCCCCGCGATGGATTTGTCCAAATCGAAGAGTTCCCTTACCCTTACCCGAACCTGCCCCGGCGCCGCCGACGAGTTCGACTGCGTCATCTGTGGCATCCCTTCCATCCGTGCCTTTCCCATTCCAACCCTTTCCGCCGGCCATTGTCCGGCAAAAATGTCCTACCCCCTGCAAAACACTCCCGAAACGGTATGCTCCTATGCCCCAGTCGGCCAAGTGTAATGTCACATTATGTCCCTGCAAAAACTCTCGAAACCCTGCTGGGCTCTCCCACAACGCCCCTTGTTGCCATACAGGCAGTATACCAAAAACCGCCCCAATACACAAGGGGCGGCGTATTACGTTTGTCTTCGGTTTGGTGCGGCAGTTACCATTCATACGACCAAAGCCGTTTCCCGTCCTACGAATCGATGATGAGCTTGCGCGTCACCCAGCGACGGCTCAGGTAGTACGGGAGCACTATGATGAACGGGGTGAGCCCAGCCAGGTTCGTGCCATACCATACGCCCATATAACCCCAGTCAAATATGCGCCAGAACAGCATCGCCAGCCCCAGGCGCATCACCACGCTGTCGATGACCCCCACCACGAACATCAGCCCGGCGTTGCCGATGCCGTTCACGAAGGCATTGGACGGCGTGCGCACGGCGAACCCCATGAGGTTGATCATGCATACCGGGGCATAAGCGGCCGCCATGTCCAGGACCGATGCGTCCGAGGTCCACATCCGGAACACCTCCCTGGGGAAGAGAAGTATGGCGGCAGAAAGCAGCGCCCCCCACGCCAGGCTGAACACCAGCACCAGCCGCACCACGGAGTCCACCCGCTGTACCTTCCCGGCACCCATGCTCTGCCCCACCATGGAGCTCCCGGCGATCATAAGGGCATTGGTGAGCACGAGTGAAATGGTGCCGATCTTGTTCCCCACGCCGGTCACCGCCGAAACAGTCACGCCGTAGGCGTTGAGTATGGAGTTGACGAACAGGAAAGAAAGGTTTATCGCCACGTACTGGATCACCATGGAACCGCCCAGCTTTAGCAGCATCAGCACTATATCGCCATGGGGGATGAAGCTGCGCGGCCTGAAGTCGAACCCGAAGCCCTCCCTGTTTATGAACAGGTACATGATGGACACGACGCAGGACACACCCTGGCCGATGACCGTGGCCCAAGCGGCACCCGCCGCGCCCCAACCGCAGTACACCACGAACACCACGTCCAGCACCAGGTTGAGCACCGCGGCGATGGCGATGAAGACCATCGGGCGTATGGAGTCGCCCATGCCCCGCAGCACCGCGCCGACCACATTGTACCCGAAAATGAACAACAGCCCCGCAAAGCAGATATGCGTGTATGACACGGCCTGGCCAAACGACTCCCCCGGCACCCGCAGCCACCCCAATGCCGTGCTCGACACAGCCAGCATCACCGCAGTCAGGACGATGGCGATGATGGCGGTCCAGGTGAACAGTGTGCCAATAGTTTTTTGCAGGCTGTGCCAGTTCTTCGCCCCGGCGAACTGGGCGATGAGGATCTGCCCCGCGCCGCCGATGGCCATGCCGAACGTGGTGGCGAAAAACACCAGGTCGGCGCCATTGGAAATGGCTGACAGCCCCGTCTGGCCGTTGGTCTGCCCCACGACGATCATATCGACTATACCATATGCCGTCTGCAGCAGGCTCGCCACGATGAAAGGCCACGAAAACGCCAAAAGCGTCTTCGCGACACCCCCTTTTGTGAGGTCTTTGATCATAGTATCATTTGTCATGGGACTATGTTAACATGATTTGATGGTTTTAGCAACATGATTTCAATAATACTTCGCCGCCGCCCTGAAGCGTTCCTGCAGCTGTGCCCGGTTGTCCTGGCGCAGCACGCCGTTGGTGCGGTTGACGATGAACGCTTCCAGCTTTTCCATGTACTCCGCGTCGGTTATGGAGCCCTGGGACACCATCGCCAGCCCTTTCTCCCAGCTGGCGGTGAGGTCCGGGTTCAACAAGTGGTGGATGGACGACGCCACCACGTCAAACACCGCCTCCCCCAGGAGCGTGGGCGTGATTAGCTGGGTCTTTTTGCTTAGGGCCAGGTACTGTATCGTCACCAGTTTTTTCAGGATCTCGGCCCGGGTTGCGCTGGTGCCGATACCTGCGCCCTTGATCTGCGCCCTCAGCTCCTCGTCCTCGATGAGCTGCCCGGCATTTTCCATGGCCAGTATCAGCGATCCGGAATTATATCGCTTCGGCGGAGTGGTCTCCCCCTCTTTGATGGAAAAACTGTTGACAGGCAATACCATGCCCTTTTTCAGTTTGCCCAGGGTCTGCGCCACATTGGCATCTGGCCCGCCGGGGGCCGCAGTTTCATCCTGACTGTCCTTTTCAGGCGCCTTGCCGCCTTTGACCTGGGCCACCGCCAGATACCCCTCGCTTTGCAAGGAGCGAAACGTGGCTGCAAAGAGTTCCTGGTGCCATCCTACCGTGTCTTCCGGCCCCGGAGCGTTCGCCGCTTTTGCCTGCACCTGCACCGGTGCCGATGTGGGCGCCGCCTGGTCTTGCGCCGTCTTCGGGCCGATTGTCGCACCCCGGTTTTCGGCAAAACCGCCTGGATCCACACCCCGGCTCGCCACCGTCAGCTCCACGGTGTATTTCTGGTAAACCGCGGGCGGGTAGAAGATCGCCAGGAACCGCCTGGCCACCAGCTCGTACACCTTTTTGTGCAGCGGCCCCAGCCCCCGGTAGGCGCCGTGCCCCTGCACGTCAACGCCCCCCCGCTCGTCATATGATCCCGGCCCGGGGCCGGACACCCGGCTATCATCCGCCCCCGGCCCGCCGCCAAAACCCCGGCCCGCACCCAGCCCCTGCCCCGTGGGGATAATGGCATAATGGTCGGTGATTTGGGCGTCGTTGCAGTACCTGGATTTCCCGATTTTTTTGTACGTGTCCCCTGCCAGCACCTTGGCCGCGAAGCGCCCCAACCCATCCAAATGGGTAAGGCCCTCCAGGTTTTTGCGGATCTCCTTTGACACAGCCGTGGAGAGCACACGGGCGTCGGTCCGGGGGTAGGTCACCAGCTTCTTTTCGTAGAGTTCCTGGACCACTTTCAGTGTTTCGTCCGGGCTGATTTTGAACAGGCGGGAGCAGTCGTTTTGCAGCTCCGCGAGGTTGTAAAGGAGGGGTGCGTTCTTCGTCTCTTTCTTTTTCTCGATGTGGGACACAGTGCCCATAGCCTGCAGCCCATGGACGCCGCCCGATGCACCCGTCCCGGCCCGACCCGGCTTGTCGGAGAGGTCACTGCGATCGCCCATGCGCAGCACGTCCATCCCATCGCCCATGCGCAGCCCGCCCATCGCCCCGATCAACGCCTGCGCCGACTCCCTGTCCTTGAACCCATTGTCCCTGTACAGGTGCGGGGAACCGGCAAACATGGAAGCGCCCTGCACCCGCCACTCCGCAGTGAGGGCGTTCCCTTCACCGTCGGCGCCGACGTCAGGGCTCGCCTTGGTGTCGGCGTCAGGGCTTACCTTGGCGCCGACGTCATCATTCGTCTTGGTGTCGGCATCGCCACTGACCCGGTCGCCGCCCATAGCATTGCTGGCGTTTGCCCTGCCAGGGCCAGCCATCCCGTCATGGCTGATTTGCCCGGGGCGGCATTTGTCGGCATGCGCCGGAGGCCCCCCCACCCCGAACTCCCCCAACACCCTGTAAAACGGCGTCTTGACGAACTCCCGGACCTCCCTCTCCCGGCGCACCACCATCCCCAGGACGCAGGTCATGACCCGGCCCACGGAAAGCACGGTGCGGTCACGGCGCAGGAACGCCGATATCGCCTGGCCGTATTTGAGCGTCAGCAGGCGGGAGAAATTGATGCCCATCAGGTAGTCTTCCTTGGCGCGCAGGTATGCGGACGCCGCCAGGTTGTCATAGTCCGCCCAGTCCTTCGCCTCGCGGATGCCCCGCCGGATCTCGTCATGGGTCTGGGAGTCGATCCACACCCGCTTGCGCGCCTTGCCCCGCACCCCCGCCATCTGATCCACCAGGCGGTAGATGTACTCCCCCTCCCGCCCGGAGTCCGTGCAGATGTAGATGGTGTCCACGTCAGGGCGGTTCAGCAGCGACTTGACGGTCTCGAACTGCTTCGCCACCGAGTCAATGACTTCATACCGGAACTTTTTGGGCAGGAACGGGAGCGTGTCCAGGCTCCACCGCCTATATTTCCCATCGTATTTTTCGGGGTAGCTCATGGTGACAAGATGCCCCACGCACCATGTCACCACCGCATCCTGTGATTCAATGTAGCCGTTCTGTTTCCTGCCGGAAACCCCCAGCACATTGGCAAATTCCTGGGCCACGCTGGGCTTTTCCGCAATATAGAGTGCTTTCGCCATCATTCTTCCTTGCCTGTCCTACTCGCCTAGCTCCTTGCCTGCCTCCCCAGACCAGATACCTCGCCCGCCTCTCGGATCGTCTCACTGGCCCACCATGCGGATCGGCCCCCGGATCGGCCCCCGGTCCGCCTCCCCGGCCTGCCACACCTCACCCGTCCCCACTGCCTTTGGCAAATGCCCTGATGTCCTCCCAGAGCGTCCGCAAGTTCCCGAAAAGGGTGTCAAATGCCCCGAACCGGTACAGGTTCAGCACCAGGATGCCGATGGGCACCGCCAGGATCATCCCCGAGATCCCCTGCCATTTGAAACCCACGTACAGCAGAAGCAGGGTGAGCAGCGGCGGGATGCCCATGGAGTCCCCCACGATCTTGGGCTGGATGATCTGCCGGGACACCATCGTGAGCACATAGAGGACGGCGAACCCGGCGGCAAGGGCGTATTTGCCCGTGACCAGTTCCACCAGGGCCCAGGGCACCAGCACCGTGCCCGTCCCAAACACCGGCAGGAAGTCCAGCAGCGCCACCAAGAGCGCTATCAGGAACCAATATGGCACTTTGAGGATGAAAAACCCCACCGCCAATATGACCAGCACCACGGACATGATCCGCAGCTGGGCCAGGAAATACCCGCCAAGCAGCTTCTTCACGTCGGTGGAGAGGTACGTCACGTAGCGGTTCACCCCGTCCGGCAGGTACCGCTTCGCCATCTGGGAGAGCTGTTCTTTCTGCGCGATGAAAAAATATGCGGACAGCACGGTGACGATGGTGTAGACCAGGGCGGTGGGTATCCCCCGGGCGATGTGCCCCGCCGACTGCAGGGAAGGCGTCCACCCGGACAAATCCGAGCTGAAGGCCTGGACCGCGTCAATCAGCGTATTTTGCACACCCGCGGGCATCCTGCCAAACAGGTTCTGCAGGCTGCCCACCGCCGCCGCCAGTTCCCCCGCCACCAGCGCGTACAGCCGGGGCAGGTCCCCCATCAGCCGCAGGGACAGCGACACAGTCCAGGAAATCAGCAGGTACAAGGCCAGTATCACCAGCCCCAAAGCCAGCGCGATCACCAGGGCCGACCCGTGCTTGCGCAGGATCTTCAGCCGCTTCTCCATCACCTGCACCAGGGGGTTCGCCAGCAGCGCCAGCACCCACCCCACCACGAAAGGCATGAAAAAACGCAGCAACCTGGGCCCCAGCACACAGACCGCGCAGATCACCGCCAATGGGAAGAGGATGCCCAGCGCAAGACGCGCATACTTCTTGAATCCTTGCATATCCCTCCGAAAAACACGAAACGCCAGGTGTCATAGTTTCCGTCAAATGTATCTCAATACATCATCCCAATATACCCTCCAGCGCCCCATAAAGCGCCGCCATCTCCCCGTCGGTGCCCACAGTGATGCGCAGGTGGTTGTCGATGCCGGGCGAGGTGAAATGCCGCACGTAAATCCCCCTGTCGCGCAGCCGCGCGTAGATCTCCGGCGCCGACACCCGGTCATGTGTGGCAAATATGAAATTCGCCGCAGAGTCCGGGAAAGAAAACCCCAGCCCAGCCAGCTCCCTTTTCGCAGCCTCCCGTGTTTCCACGATCTTTTGCAGCGTGGAACAAAAATACGCCTCGTCTTCCAGCGCCTTCGCCCCCGCCAGGATAGTCGGGGTGTTCAGTGTGTATGAATTGTAAGAAAACTTCACGTCGTTCATCGCCCGGATCAGGTCTGCGCAGCCCAAGGCATAACCGATGCGCAGCCCCGCCAGGCTGCGGCTCTTGGAATAGGTGCGCACCACCAGGAGATTGTCATATTTCCCCAAAAGCGGCAGGCAGGTCTCCCCTCCGAAATCAATGTATGCCTCGTCGATGATGACCACGCATCCCGGGTTCCCCGCCGCGATCTTCTCGATGTCTGACGCAGGCAGCGCCAAACCGCTGGGCGCGTTGGGGTTCGGGAGGACGATTCCGCCGCATGCGCGGCAGTTGCCATCGGCCGGCCCCGCTCCAGAGCCCACATAGTCGCCTGCCCTCACCACGAACCCTTCCCCCACCGGCACCGTCCTGTATGGGATCCCGAAAAGCCCCGCCCACACCGGGTAGAAAGAATACGTCACGTCCGGGAAAAGGATGGGTGCGCCGCCGTCAAAAAACGTCATGAACGCCATGGCCAGAACGTCGTCCGACCCCACCCCCACGAATACCCTGTCCGGGGGGAGCCCATGGTATGAGGCCAATGCGTCCACCAAAACAGATGCCGTCGGGTCCGGGTATTTGCGCAGCGCCCCCGCATCAAACCCACGCAGCGCTTCGCACACGCCCGGCGCAGGCGGGTATGGGTTCTCGTTGGTGTTGAGTTTGATGACGCCCGCTTCCTTTGGTTGGAACCCCGGCACATACGGGGTGACCTTGCGGACATGTTCGCGCCAGTTTGCCATATATCCAATGCCTCCCCGCCCCCCCGCTGGGTCAGCGCTGCCCAAGCCCGTACTCCTGCGCCACCTCTTGGAAAGCCGGAAGCGCCCTCTGGATGCGCTCATAGGGCACGCAGTATGCGATCCTGGCGTACCCCGGGCAGGCGAATGCGGTGCCGTTGACGATAAGGATGCGCCGTTTCTTGCATGCGGCGATGAATCCCAGGTCATCCGGGTCCGGGGACTTGATGAACAGGTAAAATGCCCCCTCCGGCTTGATACATTCGAAACCGAGTCCCCGGAGGCCCTCATAAAGCAGGTCCCGGTTGCGCTCATATGCGGCCACGTCGCACTTGAGGTCCAGGCACCGTTTGATGACGCGCTGCATCAGGGAAGGCGCGTTCACGCAGCCGGAAACCCTGTTGGCGATGGTGGCCGCCGTTATCACGTTGGCAAAATCGTGGAACTCGTCCGGCACCACCAGATACCCCACCCGCTCACCCGGCAGGGACAATGATTTGCTGTAGGAATAGCACACTGCGGTATGTGGGTAGAAATGCGTCACGTAGGGCACTTCCACCCCCCCGTATACCAGCTCCCTGTAGGGCTCGTCGGCGATCAGGACGATGGGCTGGGCGCACATGGCGGATTTCTCCGTCAGGATCCGGGCGATATCCCGCAGTGTCGATTCCGGGTAGACCACCCCTGATGGGTTGTTGGGGCTGTTCACCATCACAGCCCGGGTCTTGGGCGTGATGGCTGCGGCGAAAGCGTCCAAGTCCGGCATGAATGTGGACGTGTCCGGCTTCACGGCGACCACTTTGCCGTAATAGTTGCCCACGTAGGTATTGTACTCCATGAAATACGGCGCGAATGCGATCACCTCGTCGCCGGGGTTGAGCAGCGCGCACAGGAGGATGTTGATGGCCATGCCCGCACCTGCGGTCATGATGATGTTCCGGGACGAAAAATGCGTGCCGAACCGCCTGTTAAGTGACTCTGCGACCGCCTGGCGCACATCGTCATACCCCGCATTGCTCATATACCCATGGATGAATGTGGGGTCTTCCTGGTTCACCACGTCGATGATGGCCTGGTTCACCTCAGGCGGCGCCGGGACGCTGGGGTTGCCCAGGCTGAAATCAAAGACATTTTCCTCGCCGAACTGTGCCGCCAGCAGCTTCCCCTCCTCGAACATGGTGCGGATGGCGGAATTGTTCGCCACAAGGCCCTTCATTTTCTCTGCAATCATAGTTCCCCCTTCGGTATCGTATACGAGCTCTTCAACTCCACTATCCTGCCAAACACCGGCGCCCCCGGCTTGGAATCCTTGTAGTCCGCGCAGAAATACCCGTTGCGCACGAACTGGAACCGGTCGTAGGCCCGGGCGTTTGCCAGCCCCGGCTCCACCCGGCAGTCTTTCAGCACCGTCAGGGAGCGCGGGTTGAGGTTCAATGCGCCCTCTTCGTCCAGTATCCCCTTGGACTCGTCCACGATGTTCTCATAGAGGCGGCACTCCACCTGTTTTGCGTGCTTTGCGTCCACCCAATGGATGGTGCCCTTCACCTTGCGCCCCTCAAACCCGCTGCCGCTCTTGGTGGCGGGGTCATAGGTGGCATGCACCACGGTCACATTGCCCTGGGCATCCTTCTCGCAGCCGGTGCAGGTGACGAAATATGCGTACATCAGGCGAACCTCGTTGCCGGGGAACAGCCGGAAATACTTCTTAGGCGGCTCTTCCATGAAGTCGTCCCGCTCGATGTATAGCTCGCGCCCGAATGGGATGCTCCGCACGCCCAGCTCGGCGTTTTCCAGGTTGTTGGGCGCCTCCAGCATCTCCGTCTGCCCCTCGGGGTAGTTGTCGATCACCAGCTTCACCGGGTCGAGCACCGCCATCATGCGGGGGCTTTTGAGCTTTAGGTCTTCCCGGATGCAATACTCCAGCATCCCGTAGTCCACGGAGGAGTTCGCCTTGGACACCCCCACCATGTCCACGAATTTGCGGATGGACTCCGGGGTGTATCCGCGCCTGCGCAGCGCGGCGATGGATGCCAGCCTGGGGTCGTCCCAGCCGTCCACGACGGCGTCCTCCACCAGTTTCTTGATGTAGCGTTTGCCGGTGATCACGTTGGTCAGGTACAGCTTGGCGAACTCTATCTGGCGGGGCGGGCTGGCGAACTCGCACTCCCGCACCACCCAGTCGTACAAGGGCCTGTGGTCCTCGAACTCCAATGTGCATATGGAGTGGGTGATCCCCTCCACCGCATCCTCGATGGGGTGGGCGAAATCATACATGGGGTAGATGCACCAGGCGTCCCCGGTATTGTGGTGGGACATGTGCGCCACCCTGTAGATCACGGGGTCGCGCATGTTGATGTTGCCGCTTAGCATGTCGATCTTCGCCCGCAGCACCCGCTCCCCGTCGGCGAATTTGCCGTCTTTCATCTCCTGGAACAGGCGCAGGTTCTCCTCTACGGGGCGGTCCCTGTAGGGGCTGTCCCGCCCGGGGGTGTTGTAGTCGCCCCGGTATTCCTTTATCTCCTGCGCGCTTAAGTCGCACACATACGCCTTGCCCTTCTTGATGAGGAACACGGCACATTCATACATCTTCTGGAAATAATCGGAAGCGAAATACAGCCTGTCCTCGAAATCCGCCCCCAGCCAGCGCACGTCGGCCAGGATGGACTCCACGAACTCCGTCTTTTCCTTGGTGGGGTTCGTGTCGTCGAAACGCATGTTGAACTTGCCTCCGTACTCCACGGCCAGCCCGTAGTTCAGCAGGATGGACTTGGCGTGGCCCACGTGCAGGTAGCCGTTCGGTTCCGGCGGGAAACGCGTGCACACGTGGTCATACACGCCATTCTCCAGATCCTTGTCAATCTCCACCTCGATAAAATGCCTGGAACCCTCCATCGCCGCTATCCTCCCTTATTATTCCTCCACCAACTAATCAATGCTTGTTCTGCGTTTCGCTTTGCGCAATGTTTAGTCGGCGGTTTCCATAGCATTATACCCAAGAGTTGCTTATTGCGCAAGGGATTTTTTTGCCGCCGCGCACCATTCCATATATCCGGCACACCTCCGTGGGCATGGCTTTCCTCTACCCTTTCATCAGCACCGCCCGCACCGGCGACCCTTCTGCGCCGCCCAGTTTCAGCGGGAATGCGCAAAGTGTGTACTCCCCCGGCGCCACCCTCTTTAAGTCCAGGCCCTCCAGGGGGACCACCCCTGCCCCCAGCAGCGCCAGGTGCGCTCCGGCGGGCGCATCGGGTTCCCCCACGCTCTGGCTTTCCACGCCGATGAGGCGCACCCCTGCCGCCGCCACCGCCTCGGCCGCCTCAGGGGACAGGCAGTGTTCCCCCTTTATCAGGAGGCGTTTCGGCTTTGACGCCAGCAGCGGGGCCACATCCCCCCGCCCTAGCGGCGTGCATGACTCAACAGGGCACGCATCGATATCTGTCCCGGCTTCATCGCCTGCACCGTCGGCACCGCATCCACCGCCCGCATCGCATTCACTGTCGGCATCAGATGTGTTTCCACAAGAGGCGCCGCCAGGCTCAGCTGCATCTTCACCGCTGCCCCCGCCGGCGCCAGGCGTTCCACCCGCAAGGCTGCCCATTGGCGTTTCCCGAACTGTGGAGCCGCCGCCAAGCTCAGCTGCATCTTCACCATTGCCCCCGCCGGCGCCAGGCGTTCCACCCGCAAGGCTGCTTACTGGCATTTCCCGAACTGTGGAGCCGCCGCCGGCACCCGCATCGGCGCACCGCACCTCCCCCACAGTGCACGGTCCGAAAAACACCGACAGGTCCACCCCGTCGATGGCCGCACCCTCCGCCAGGAAATGCAGCGGCGCATCCACGTGGGTGCCGTTGTGGACGCACATGGACACATTGGTCAGCATGTACCCGTCTTTGTCGATGACCTTCGCCACCTGCCGTTTCGGGGGCATGTCCCCCGGGAACACCCGGCATGAGAAAACCTCCTGGGTGATGTCAATGATTTCCATCTGCGACAGTCCTTTCCCTATCTCCTGTATCTATTTCCTGTAGCCTATTTCCTGTATCCTATTTCCTGTATCCTATTTCCTGTAGCCTATTTCCCGGTTCCCGGTTCTCCATTTCCTTTTACAAGTCACTCCAGGCCAGCAACCATTCCCTATTTCCTCCGTATGCTCCCCTTGGGTGCATAGAAAAACCCACGGTACCCGTCCGGAAACGAAACCCATATGTCGAATGTGCCCGAGGGGTAGTCCTGCCAGTTCTCCAGGTTTATCCCGAGGATGCTGGCGGCGCCAAAGTCCAGGTCCGCCATTTCCTTGCCCTCGGGTTTCGACACCCACTCCAGGCTGTCCGCAAATGATGGGCCCATGAGCCTCTCCACCGTCAGAAGCCCTATGGTTTCGGGGTCGGCCCAGATATCCCCGGTCATCAGGTAGTCGCCCACCCTATACTCGAAAAGCAGCGCCATCCCCGGATAATATGTCACCTGCACGGACACGTCCGGGCTGCCCTGGCGTATGGACGCAGCCAGTTTCGTGTCCCCGTCATAGAGCGCAGCCTGCTCCAGGGCCGACCTGAAGTAACCGCCGCCTACCCACCCCTCCACCAGGGCGTTGACGCGGCTTCGGGACGCTTCGTCCAAGGCGGAATTCTCAGAAAACAGGGCATATGTGATGTAACCCGCCGCAGCGGCTCCGCTGTCTGCCCCGCCGCCACTTGCCCCACCGATGCCGCTTCCCTCACCGGCGCCGCTTGCCTCTTCCGACGGGGCAGTCGCCGCGACCCCGCCGCCTACGCTGCCCGCCCCACCTGCGCCGCTTCCCTCTCCAGACGGGGCAGTCGCCGCGACCCCGCCGCCTACGCTGCCCGAGCCACCGCCGCCACTTGCCTCACCGGTGCCGCTTCCCTCTTCCGACGGGGCGGTCTCCCCATCACTCCCGCCCCGGTTGGACGTCCCCTTGCTTTCGCTTGCGCTGCCATCCGCCCTCAGCCTCACAGGCATCTGGGTCACGTCCGCCGCGACCTCGGTGAACAACGGGACAGTCTCGTAACCCTCCTTAGTGACCCCCACCAGGTCGTCCGGCATGGCAGGCAAATACCTTTCGTACCCGAAGGAAACAGGCACGATGGTTGTTTCATGCACATACGCCCCATCCCCCGGCAGCACCACCTCGTTCAGGGTAAACCCGAACATCCCGTCTTCCAGCCCGCCCCAGGGGTTCTTCAAAAGCGCTTCCCCGGACTCGTCCTGCGACATGGCCTCTAGGGCCCGCTCTATGTCCCGGTTCAGCCCCGGCAGGAAGTCGCTGCCCGCCTCGTACAGTTGGGGCAATGTGAGTATGTCGCCGCTGCGCAAGTCAAAGACCGCCGTCTCCGCATCATAGAGGTAAGTGTTGTATTCCCTGTCGTAATACCTGAGCGCCATCAGAACCGACATATAGCCGTTGCGTACCACGAAAACAGCGGACAGGGGCGAATGGAATTCGTATACCTCTGCGCCATCCGACCCGCCGCCGGTACCCGGGGCTTGGGCGCCCGTCGCAGCGCCGTCTCCTGACGCAGCGGTATCCGAGCTTTCCACCGGCCCTGTCCGGTATAGTTCCGCCACTTCCCAGTCAGATGTGTAACTGCCGTCCGGCAGCCGGTAGATGAGGTACTCGCTGTTCCCGTAAGGTTTCATCCCCTGGGGCAGGAGTTTCGCCATCATCCCGGGCAGCTCTTCCTCCAGTCGCCCCGCCATCTCTTCCAGGTGGCCATTGATGTGCCCCTGCACGGCATCGTCTCGCAAAAAGCGTATGTATGGGACGCACCCCGCCGCATAGTAACCGGCCCCATTGCCGGCCCATGTCCCCCTTGCGCTGCTGTCGCTTGGGCCTGAAACGTCGGGCCAGGCAGCGTCCTCGCCGCCGCCCTGGGAAGCCCCCGTACCGGCAGTACCCGCGCCACCGCCCTGGGAAGCCCCCGTACCCGCCGGCTGCACCGGCCTGGGGTCGAAAACAAACGCGAAAGCATGCTCATCCCGGTAGCTCCACCATATGTTGGCTTTGTCGATGGGCAATGTATACCCATATCCGGGCAACTGCGCCAAGGCGGTCCGCCCCGCCGGCCCTGCGCCCTTCGCCCCGTAGAGCCGGATCTGGGCGTCCGGGGCGACCATCCCCCCAGCCAGGTTCACGTAACCCGCCTCTGCCACCACCATTTGCCCCGCGCCCGTCAGCAGCCAGTCCGCCATCGCCTGTCCCATCGCTTTGGAGCGTGCGTCCGCCCGGTTGTAGTACAGGTAGGTGTATGCCTTCAGTGGGTAGGTCCCGTCTCCAATGGTCCCATCAGTGGGTTCCACCCCGTCCACCGCCACCATTTTCACCCGGGCGGAATTCACGTACATCTTGGATGCGAAACTGTAGACCGAATACCCGATGGCGCCTGCCCCTCCGTCAAATGCCGCGATGGCCTCCACCAGCTCGCCCATCTCCGAAACCCACATCGCCTTTTGGGAAGCCCCTACAGCCACTCCCCCCATGAAATCCTGCATGGCCGCATAGGACCCGCTGCTTTCATTGCGCGTATATGCCAAAATGGGAGAGTCATCCCCTCCCAATTCTTTCCAGTTAGTTATGGTCCCTGCGTATATCCCGCGCAGGTCATCCTGGCTGATGATATTCACTGGGTTGTCCGCATTCACCAGGAACACGAACGCCTCCCGCGCCACCGGGACTTGCACCAGGTCCAGCCCGTAGTCGGACGCCGCTTGGAGGTCGGCCTCGGTGTAGGCCACCCCCAGCAGCACGTCGGTCCCGGCCACATCCGCACCCGCGTCGCCCGTGTCCCCGCCGCCTGTCAGCGCATCAGCGCCTCCCGGCACACCGGCATCCGGGCCTGTGCCCACGCTCCCCGATCCTGTGCCCACACTCACCGAGCTTTCGCCCGCCGTCCCGACCCTATCTACATCTTCACCCACGCCTGCGCCCCCGGACCCTCCGGGGTTCCACACCTTGGGGCGCGCCCCCCAGTCCTGGTAGACAAAGTTATAAAATGCCTGGTAGGTCTTGCTGTGTGTGACTTCGGTGTCGTCATCGCCACATATACCCCGCCTCAGCGCCTCGTGCAGGGGCAGGGTGGATGTGGATCCGTCTATGACAGGGAAATCCTTCGATAGCTCCTGTGTCAGCGCCAACGTCTTTGCATCTTGCATCAGCTCCGCAAACGCCTTGCGCCTTTCCTCGGCGGTCCATTCGATCAAGGGCTTTCCACCATAGAACCCGGCTATGGCGCCGGCCCCGTCCCCGGTCTGGCCTGCCGCCCCTAGGCCCCCGCTTCCGCCGCCGGCCCCGTCCCCGGTCTGGCCCGCCGCCCCTGGGCCCCCGCTTCCGCCGCCGTCATTGAGCCCGAGGATTTCCGCCCCCAGCGTCACGTAGCGGTCCACGTGCACCGCCTTGCCTTCCTTGGTATAGCGCCCCAGCAGCGCCCTGGTTTCCGGCATCCCCCGAAACACCGGCAGGTTGTTCTGGCCAAACACATTGTAGTACCCAAACCCCTGAGTTTCCATTTCCCTCACGGCGCCCAGCTCCGCCTGCGTCAGGAAATGTATCACCAATTCGTCCCCGGGCGCCCTGCCGCTGCTTGGCGCCGTTGCTGCCCACGGGGCGTATTCCTCCGTGTATTCGTCATCTGGGTAAACATTCATGGCGTCATAATAGGCTTTCTCCTCGGCCGCCTCATCCATCTCCGTATCCCGCTGCCACACGGTCATGGCGCGAAACTCCCGCTGGTATGTGGAAATCAGCTCCTCCAGCTCGGCGCGGCTTAGGTCCAGGTGGTAGGTGCGTGTCTGCCCCGCCAGCTGGGACACGCCCTCGCCGCTCAGCCCCCCCAAGTACATCTGCCCCTCCTCGGGGAGCACAGTGCCGTAGGTCCGGTACCCCGCCGCGCCGTAGTCTTGCACATTTGCTGCAAGGAACGGGAACCTGGCCGTTAGATACTCCTCGTCCCCATAGAGCGCCTCGATGCCGTCCTTTGCGCGGCTGATGGGGATGGTGTAGTGGCGCGTCACCCGCCGCCCGCCCGCCATGCGGTAGAGCACATATACCTGGAGGTACGAATCCCCCCGGCCCATCAGGTAAGTCGGCTCGGACACCCCGTCATCACCCGCGGTATAGAGATCCCAGGAAGCCGTGCCCGCAGGCAACCCGCCCTCGAACTGCACGCATTCGTTTACCAGCGGCAGCACCGAAGACATGTCCGTGATTTCCATTTTGTCAAATACCACTTCCAGCTGGTACCTGTAGGCCCAGGTGGGGTATGCCCCCTCCGTCCCCGGCGCATATAGGATTTCATTATACTGCATCCAGTCATCCAGCCCGCTTATCGACACCGCCGCCGACACCGGTGCGTCCTTGCGGGGGATGTATCGGTCATATCCGAAGATGTCAAAGTAAAACACCGCCAGCACCGCCAGCACCGCCACCAGGCAACCCGCCAGCTGCGGCCAGTTGCGCAGCGCCCTGCGCACGTCCCAGTTGTAGATGGATTCGATGATCCCATGGGACAGCACCCCGCCCAGCGCCAGCCCGAATACAGGCATGCCCAGCCCTTCCCCCGCGATGGCATGGAACACCGAAGAAAGGCTCAGCGCCGCCAGTACGACCAGCGGGATGCGTATGAGCGGTTTGGAAATAGGGAACACCAGGGCTTTGCCCGCCCCCTCCGACGGGCGTTTCACGTACAATGCCATCCCCAGCACGGTGAAAACCGCCCCGGCGACCAGGGCCACCACACCCCCCAAGACGATCTCCCCCGCCACGGCGCGGGTGGATGCCAGGACATACGCCGACAGCGGCGACACCTTGCGCATGGCCGCATCCATCCAAGTAGGCCCGTATGAGTAATAAGTGCGGAAATACTCGCTGAACATCCCATTGATGATGGCAATAAAAGCCGGGAAATACGCATAGAACACACCCACTCCGAACAGCCCGATGACCACGTTGCCGGTGAGCAGCGCGGCGCAGGAAGCCACGCCGTAAAGCAGCCATGCGTATACCAGGTGGAACACGATGCCCAGCGCCCATCGCGCCACCAATGAGAGGACCCCCCTCGCCACAGAGCCTGCCGCGATCGCGACGCCACCCGCCCCGCCCAAGGCAGAGCCGGCCGCACTTGTGGCAGCCGTGCCCACAGCGCCCGCAGCGCCCGCAGCGCCCGAGGCCACTGCCGCAGCGCCCGCAGCGCCCCCCAGCAGCCCGATCACCAGCGACAGGGCCGCACACACCACATAAGGCGCTACGATGATGAACATCCCGGACAGGAAATGCACCGCGAACAGCCTTGGCCGCCGTATGGGCATGCTGTGGTAGAAATCCACCTTGGACCGGCTGTTGAGGAAAAAGAACGCGCTCAGCGCGCATACCACCGACAGCACCACCATCCAGAAGATGGTGGCAGGGTTGTCCCAGGCCAGCATCGTCCATATGCTGTCAGAGAACTTCCGCCAGTAGGACGTGGCAGGGTTGTACTGGCGGCTGGTCCCCAGGTACACCAGGGCCATCACCGGGAAGCGGAAAAACCATATCAGGCAGGACACCGCAAACACGCCCAGCTGCCGCACCACGCTCTCGCGCACCAGGGGGATGAGCCCCGGGCCCCGCCCGTTTTTCACACCGATGATTCCGCCGCTTCCGGCGGTAGCGCCGGCCCCTCTTCCGGCAGTAGCGCCGGCCCCTCTCCCGGCGTCACCTTCCGTCATACCGATGCCGCCGCCGGTCGCACCATCATTCTCAAAATAGGAATTTGTGGATGTCATAGCCCACCACCTCCATTTCGCTGATGAAGATCTCTTCCAAGGACAATGGGATCAGTTCGTAGAACAATGGCTCCGCCGCCGCGAATGCCCTCTCGATGTCCTCTCTGCGGCCCCGCAGCGTCAGCGTGGTGAGCCTGCCCCGCTGCTCGGACTTTACCACCGTGATGGGGTACGCCGCCGCCCCAGCGCCCAGCACCACCTCCACCGTGTCGCCCTCTTTCAGCACGCACTGCACCCGGTGGAGGCCGGACTTCATCTCGTCCAGCTCCTTGCTGAGGATCATCCCCCCCTTATGGAGCAGCCCCACGTGGTCGCAGATGTCCTCCAGCTCCCGCAGGTTGTGGGAAGCTACGATGCAGGTGAGCCCCCGCTCCTCCATGTCATACGCCAGCAGGCTCTTCACCGTCTGGCGCATCACCGGGTCTAGCCCGTCAAATGTCTCGTCGCACAGCAGGTACCCCGTGTCCGCGCACAACCCGCAGATCACCGACACCTGTTTTTTCATGCCTTTGGAAAATGTGTTGATCCGCCGCCTCTCATCCAGCTCGAAACTCTTCATCAGGTGGTGGAAGCGGTCCTTGCGAAACCCCGGGTAGACCAGCGCATAGTAATCCATGACTTCCAATGGGGTGGCATTGGAAAAAAAGTATTGCTCGTCAGAAATGTAGAATAGTTTGGCCTTGGCGGTCGTGCACTCATACACCGGCTCCTGGTCCACCAGGATCTCCCCTATGTCCGGGCGCAGCACCCCGCACGCCATGCGCAGGAAAGTGCTCTTGCCCGCGCCGTTGGTACCCACCAGCCCGAAGATCCCCCCATCCTTGATGGTGGCGGACAGGCTGTCCACAGCCACGATATCCTCAAAACGCTTCGTCAGGTTGATTGCTTCAATCACTCCTCTGCGCTCCTTCCTTCATTCGTCACAGATCAATCGGCAGCTGCGCCACCGGCAGTCACATCCCCGTCGGATTCGCCGCCCGCCCCATCGGATTCGCCGCCCGCCCCGTCGGATTCGCCGCCAGCCCCGTCGGCGTCTCCTCCATCCATCGGGCTTGCCTCATACACCTGCACCGCCAGCTCCACGAACCGCTCCTTGGTGATCCCCATCCTCTGTGCGTCGTTTGCCAGTTGCCCCAGCGCATCCGCAAACTCCTTTTCCTGCAGGCGGCGCACGCCGGCGGCAGGGGCCGCGAAACTGCCTTTCCCCTTTATGGAATAAATCACACCCTCCCGCTCCAGCTGGGCGTATGCCCTCTGGATGGTGTTGGGGTTGATGGAGAGCTCCATGGCCAGGCTGCGCACCGTGGGCAGCTGGGTGTGCTCCTCCAGGACCCCGCAGTATATCAGCTCCTTGAGCTTTTCCACCACTTGCTCATAGAGTGGACGCCTGTCCTTGTAATCCAGGATCACCATGCCCTACCCCTTTCTCCTTAAGTCCCGTCACCTTTGGCCGCCCCGCGTCCGCTTTCAGCGCCTTGATGACTTTCCTGCATTCCCTTTCTCCTTAAGTCCCGTCACCTTTGGCCGCCACTGTATTATTATCATTAATACACATAAGATACCACATCCCCGCACCCTTGTCAACAAGAAATTTTACGTGCCGACACCAACATCAGGCACGGATGGTAGCTTTTGATTTCGAGATCCTTGTCAACAAGAAATTTTTGGCTCTACTCCCAAAGTCGTTCGTGTGAAAACACCAGCGTTTTCATCACTATTTGTGCCGCGGCGTCAGCGGCGGAATGGAGGTTGATATGGTATGCGACGAAAAAGGCGCCGTGATGCGGGTTACGGCGTCCATCTGCGAATCAGAATACAAAAAAGGCGGGAAATACCACTCCTCCCAGAAGACACGGGAGAGCCTGGGCAGGGTCATTTGGCTCGCCGCCGACAACAGGTCAGGCATTTTCCTGTCGAGAACCCGCGGGCTGGTGGAGTACGACGCCGGTTCGGACGCATTCAACGCCGTCGACCGGGGCGACGCGCGGATCGATGGCCAAGGTGTCTTCCCGGACACCGACGTCCACACCGTGTTCGGCGACGCATACCTCCTCCTGAAATTCCTGGAAAAGTCCGGCCTCATGGGTGTCCTGCGGTGCGTTTTCCCCAAGGATTCCAGCTTCGAGAGGGTGTTGTGCCACGTGCTGCACGCCGTCATGCGCGACGGGTCGAGGATAGCATGCGACAATTTCATATCAAAAAGCTTCGCCTCATGCAAGTGTGTTCACGTAACTGTCCTAGCCCTGTTTTCCGGGAACCCCCAGCGCCCGTATCGCATTCAGGATGGCCAGCATCGCCACGCCCACGTCCGCAAAGACCGCCGCCCACATGGACGCCAGGCCCACGGCGGCCAGCGCCAGCACCAGGAGCTTCACGCCGATGGC
>JAISUG010000025.1 GCA_031272185.1 Lachnospiraceae bacterium | reverse complement strand
GGTCGTGGGCCAGCAGGGTCTTCATCAGCTGGTACGTGGGCAGGAAGTTGTCGAAACCGCTCAGGGGAATGGAGTTTTGCACCCGTGGGTCGTGGGCGTCGAAAGTTATAATGTTCGCCACGCCCATCTTCGCCAGCTCCTGCAACGCGATGGCGCAGTCCAGGGATTCCCGCTTGTTGCGCTTGTGCTGGCGCCCCTCGTAGAGGAACGGCATGATCACGTTGACCCGGTGTGCGCCCGCGGTGGTGGCGGCGATGAGGCGCTTCAGATCCTGGAAATGGTTGTCCGGCGACATGTGGTTGAGGTTGCCGTTGACTTTGTAGGTGATGGTGTAGTTGGTCACGTCCACCAGGGCGAATATGTCGCAGCCGCGGACGGATTCCTCCACCACGCATTTGCCCTCGCCGGATCCGAAACGGATGCAGGAGAACTTCAGCAGGAAGGAGTCCTTCACGTAGTTGCGGTAGTTCCGGTCGTCCCGGCGCATATCCAATTCCTCGGCATCCTGCCGGCGGAAAGCCACCAAATGAGCATCCACCATTTGGGCGAAGTCGCGGCACCCCTCCAGGGCGGCGAGCTTTACCGGGGCGATGGGGAGTGCGTCCTTTATGGCATAGTGGGGTGATTTCTCATTTGGGTTTGACATATCATTTCTCCGTTCCGGGGGCTGGCTTGTCGTGTTGGGGCCGCATCATAATTATATTTATACACTCATCCGCCACCCACGTCAAGGGAGAGAAGACAAAAATCGAAAACCGTTGACCGGTTGCGTGTTTTTCGGGTATAATGTGCATGTTATGGCGACGCATGGCATCCCGGATTTGCCGGGGTTTTACGACAGGCACCGCATTGTGGCAAGGAAACCGTGATGGAAACTGCGCCGCATGGCATCCCGGATTTGCCGGGGTTTCGCGACAGGCACCGGGGTACAGGATAGGGAAACGACGGCCTATGGCAAGGAATCGTCAGGAAGGGCATCTGATTCGTGAGGTGGCGGCGGGTTCCATCGGGGAAGAGCTGGGGCTGGAAGCGGGGGACCGTCTGCTTTCCATCGACGGCCAGCCGGTGGAGGACGTGTTCGACTACCAATACCTCCTGGGCGCTGAGACGGCGCTGGTGGAAGTGGAAAAGGCCGACGGCGAGCTCTGGGAGCTGGACATCGAGCACGGCGGTGATGACCTGGGGCTGATTTTCGACAATGGTCTCATGAGCGAGTACCGTCCCTGCGCGAACCGCTGCATTTTCTGTTTCATCGACCAGCTGCCCAAAGGCATGCGTGAAACCCTGTATTTCAAGGACGACGACGCGCGCCTGTCATTCCTCCAAGGGAACTACGTCACGCTGACCAACTGGAAGAAGCGTGACCTGGAGCGGGTGCTGCTCTTCCGCCCATCGCCCATCAACATATCCGTCCACACCACCAACCCACAGCTGCGCTGCCGTATGCTGGGGAACCGGTTCGCCGGGAAGTCCCTGGAGATGATGGATGCGCTCTACGGCGCGGGGATCCCCATGAACGGGCAGATCGTGCTGTGCAAAGGGATCAACGACGGCGCGGAACTGGAACGGACGGTGGCAGACCTGGGGCGCTACATCCCCGTGATGGGGAGCCTTTCCGTGGTGCCCGTGGGGCTGACCCGGTTTAGGGAAGGGCTGGCGGCGCTGGAGCCATTCGCCGGGGCGGATGCGGCGGCGGTGATCGAGGTGGTGGAGCGGTTCCAGGGGGCGTTCATGGAAGCCCACGGCACCCATTTCGTCCACGCCAGCGACGAGTTCTACCTGCTGGCCGGGCGGGATATGCCTGCGGCGGACAACTACGACGGCTACCCCCAGCTGGAAAACGGCGTGGGGATGGTGCGCCTGCTGACAGACGAGGTGGAGGAGGCGCTGGGCGAGATGGGAGTGCAGCCCCCCGATACCGTATCACGCACAGAGTTATCCATGGCCGTGGGATACTCGATATTTGAAACCATTTGCAGGCTTGCAGGGCAGATTTTGAACCAGGGGGCCTTTGCCCCATGCGCCGCTGCGCCGGTGCGGTGCTTGGACTGTGCGAACACGGACGCACCCGCCGATAAGACGACCATGCATGAACACCATGTGATCGAAAATGCGTCCACCCGCCTGCACATCTACCCCATCCGCAACGACTTCTTCGGTGAGTCCATCACCGTGACCGGGCTGCTCACCGGGCAGGACCTGGCGGCGCAGCTGAAAGGGAAACCCCTTGGCGCCAGGCTGCTGCTTTCCTCCCACATGTTCCGCAGCGGGGAAGAGACGCTGCTGGACGACATGACCAGGGGGGATTTGGAAAATGCGCTGGGCGTGCCCGTGGAAATCGTCGGGCCCAGCGGGGACGCGCTGGTGCGGGCGCTGGTGCGTTCTCATTGACAACCCCGGCCGGCCCGTGTTATAGTCAACGACGATGGTTTTTATGCTTTGGAATCGTCATGAGTAAGGCTATCGTCGCCATTATGTTGGTATGCCAACAATGGCGAAAGGAGAAATCGTCATGAGTAAGGCTATCGTCGCCATTACGTTGGTATGCCAACAAAGGCGAAAGGAGAAATCGTCATGAGTAAGGCTATCGTCGCCATTGTTGGCAGGCCCAACGTGGGCAAGTCCACATTGTTCAATGTGATCGCGGGGAACCGGATTTCCATCGTCCAGGATACGCCGGGGGTGACCAGGGACAGGATCTATGCGGACTGTACCTGGCTGGATTTTGCGTTCACCTTGGTGGACACGGGTGGGATAGAGCCGGACACCACCGACGAGATGATGACGCTCATGCGCGACCAGGCGGAGATCGCCATTGCCACCGCGGACGTGATCATCTTCCTCACGGACGTGCGCCAGGGCCTGCAGGATGCGGACACCGGCGTGGCGGACATGCTGCGCAAGGCGCACAAACCCGTGGTGCTGGCCGTGAACAAGGTGGACGACTTCGAGAAATTCAAAAACGACGTGTATGAGTTCTACAGTTTGGGGATGGGTGAGCCTTTCGCCATCTCTTCCGCATCCCGCCTGGGCCTGGGGGACCTGCTGGACGAGGTGAAGCGCCTCTCCCCCCAGGGCGTCGTCGGCGGGGAGGAAGACGACCGGCCCCGCATCGCCATCATCGGCAAGCCAAACGTGGGCAAATCCTCCCTGGTGAACCGCCTGGTGGGGGAGGACCGTGTGCTGGTCAGCGACGTGGCGGGCACCACCCGTGACGCGGTGGACACGCCCATAGTGCGAAACGGCACGGAGTACGTGCTCATCGACACCGCAGGGCTGCGCCGCAAAAACAAGGTGAAAGAGGAGCTGGAGCGCTACAGCGTCATCCGCGCGGTGGCTGCGGTGGGCCGCTCCGACGTGGTGATCCTGGTCATCGATGCCCTGGAGGGCGTGACGGAGCAGGATGCGAAGATCGCCGGCATCGCCCACGAGCGGGGCAAGGGGCTCATCGTGGCGGTGAACAAATGGGATGCGGTGGAAAAAAATGACAAGACCATCTACGAGTACACCCGGCGCATCAAGGAGACATTGTCTTTCGTGCCCTATGCGGAGATGATCTTCATCTCGGCGGTGACCGGGCAGCGGCTTGGGAAGCTCTTTGAGCTCATCGACGTGGTGCGGGAGAACCAGACCCTGCGCATCGCCACCGGCGTGCTCAATGAAATCGTGACGGAGGCGGTGGCTTTGCAGCAGCCCCCCTCGGACAAGGGCAAGCGCCTGAAAGTGTTCTATACCACCCAGGTGGCGGTGAAGCCCCCCACTTTCGTGGTGTTCGTCAACGAAAAGCAGCTCATGCACTTTTCCTACCTGCGCTACCTGGAAAACAAGATCCGCGAGGCCTTCGGTTTTTCCGGCACCCCGCTTAAGTTCCACGTGCGGGAGCGCGGGCGCGAGGACGGGCCGAAGACGTAGGCCCCATGTTGATTCAACCAGACAGATATCGTTCCTGCGCGCCCTCGGAAACGATTTCCACATAGCGTTGAAAGAATGGGTCCGCGAGTATATGCCCGGTTTCTGTCTTTTCCACGATACCCGCATTGATGAGCTGGTTGATCGACCTTTGAACCGTCGAAGCGCTCCCTAACCCGTTCTTGCTGATATATGCGCCGGAGAAGATCTGGTTACCGTCTTTGCAAAGGGCGCAGATCAGGTTTTTCCGGCTCTTCGACTGTTTACCATATAGCTCGGCATAGTAGTCCGCCCCAACGGCAATGACCTGTTTTACGCAAGAATCGACTGTATGCTTCGTGACCTGCTTCCCGCCATCGTGATTATTGACCACATACTGCCAGACTTCCGAAGCCAGCATTTGGATATAGTGCGGTATCATCCCCGCTACATCGATCAGGTGGCCGGCTGCATCTTCGGATATATCGATCCCATCCGCTGCCATTTTCCCCATGATGAAATCGACCGTATCCTTCCTGGGGAGCGGGGGCAATGACATGCGCATGGCTGCATTGTAAAACGCCCCGGCAATGTTGTTCCCGCCCGAAAGCGTCTGAACGATCCGCCTGGTTTCGTCTGCCCTGTCAAAGAAACACTCGCCTTTTGCCACCCTTCCGTAAACAAATGGGTTCATATGTCCCCCCAATCAAATTATGCAAATTAGCGTTATGCATTTTAGTATAATGCATCTGCCTACGTATGTCAATCATCCATTGGCAAGACTTTTTTCGCTTGCCGCAGGGAGTTACAGATTTTCATTTGCGCAATGGGCAATTTGTGGTATACTGTTGGTGCATCGAGGGAATGTGTTTGGCCATGATCCGGTGGCTGCAGACGAGTATCATTCGTCCGAACATGGCCAAAACAAGAATCTGATTTGCGCCAGCCGTGACTCGTGGCGTGTGGCACGCATTGGAAACGGCAGACGCAAAGAGATGCGAAAGGATAGTTGGCGCGATTCACAAGGGAGATCATGTATGATCAGGATTCTTTGTCTGGTGTTTGGGTATGCCTTTGGGCTGATTCAGTCGGGGTACCTGTTTGCGAAGATGCACCATGTGGACATCTACAGCGTGGGCAGCGGCAACCCAGGCAGCACCAACGTGCTGCGCTCCATGGGGGTGAGGGCAGGAGCGGCGGTGTTCCTCATGGACGTGCTCAAAACCATGGTGCCGCTGCTCATCGTGCGGATCGTCTACAGCGCCGTGACAGGCGGGTCCCTCTTGGGGGACGCAGCCGCCGGCGCCGGCGCCATGGGTCTTTCTGCCATAGCATTTCCCATGGGGAATGCCGCCGTGGCAGGCGGCGCATTGCGGTCGATGCTGACCTTCGGTGCGCCGGGCGCCCTCTACCTCTACCTGCTCTACACCGGCATCGGGGTGATCCTGGGGCACAACTACCCATTCTACCTGCATTTCCGGGGCGGCAAGGGGATCGCCTCCACTGCGGGGCTGGTGCTGAGCACCGACCTGCGCATCGCGGCGGTGTGCCTGGTGGTGTTCGTGGTGCTGGTGGCAGCCACACGGTATGTTTCCCTGGGTTCCATCGCGGTGCTGCTGATCTACATGGCCGGGCTGATATGGTTCGCGCTACATGGGGGATATGGGCTGTGGGCGGTGTACCGCCCGGAGTTTTGCGCCCTGGCGGTGGTGGTGGCGGCCCTGGGCATCTGGCGCCACCGTTCCAACATCCACCGGCTCCTGACACACACGGAAAACAAGATAGGGGCGAAGAAACCCACGGAAAATGGCGCGGCGTAAACGACGCGGCTGCCTTAGCGTACAGCAGCGCCAAATACGACCGGTTGGTTGCGGGATATACCGGCGGTGACAACTGCCGAGCTTGGTGCATATTTGAATTCTATGAGTCAACGGCATATGCTTTTGTGCTTTAATGTCGCCCGGCGGGCATTCCATCGCCGCTTGTCGGACATCGGACATGCAAGCACATTCCGATATATCGTTTGCCATAGGATGGAAAGGCGGATTTATGGCGCATATTGGCGTGATCGGGGCGGGGACATGGGGGGCTGCGCTCTCGGCGCTCCTGGCAAACGCAGGGCACGAGGTGGAGCTATGGTCGGCGATTCCGGCAGAGGTCGACGCCATGGTGGCGACCCGGACCCATGGGAACCTGCCGGGGTTTGAGTTCCCGGAGGGCGTGTCCTTCACCAAATCCCTGGAAGAGGCCATGGCCGGCAAAAAGATGCTGGTGCTGGCAGTCCCTTCCATCTACACCAGGGAAACCGCGCGGAAGATGCGGGATTTCTATAATGGCTCCATCATCGTCAGCGTGGCGAAGGGCATCGAGGATGCCACGCTCAAAACCCTGGTGGAGGTCATCGAGGACGAGATCCCCGGTGCGGTTGCGGCGGCGCTCTCGGGCCCGTCCCATGCGGAGGAAGTGGCGAAAGGACTGCCCACCACTTGCGTCGCGGCGGCGCGGACGAAAGAAGTGGCCCAAACCATACAGGCCGCCTTCATGGGGCCCGTGTTCCGGGTCTACACCAGCCCCGACGTGCTGGGGGTGGAGCTGGGCGCGGCGCTGAAAAATGTAATCGCGCTGGCGGCGGGGATCGCGGACGGCCTGGGGTATGGCGACAACACCAAGGCGGCGCTGATCACACGGGGCATCGCGGAGATCGGCAAACTCGCGGTAAAGATGGGGGCGCATTTCCAGACGGTGTGCGGGCTGTCCGGCATCGGCGACCTGATCGTCACCTGCGCCAGCATGCACAGCCGCAACCGACGGGCAGGGATCCTCATCGGCCAGGGGCATTCATATGAAGAAGCCATGAAAGAAGTGAACATGGTGGTGGAGGGCGTGTACAGCGCAAAAGCCGCATTGGCTCTGGGGCGCAAATACGACGTTTGCCTGCCCATCATCGAGCAGGTGAATGGGGTGCTTTTCGATGGCAAGGATCCCCGGGCGGCGGTAGCGGAGCTGATGATGCGCGACCCCACCATCGAAAGCGCAGGGCTGCCCTGGGGCTGATGTTACCATTCGCATATCATTGCTATTGCTCCGGCGACGTGGCAATCTTACTACATGAACGTAGCGCACTTTGGAATATACTCGGGATGGCGTAACCAGTGGTATCGGTTGACTGTGTCGACCGTTTTGCGTGTGACGGAAAAGGAGAATGATCCTAGAATGCAGAGAAACGTTGCGATATCCAGTGTAGTTGTGGCCCTGGCCGCGGTGCTTGTCCTGGCGGCGGCCTGCAAAACCAGCGACGCCGGAACCACCGCCGGCACGCCATCCGGTGAAGTCGGCCAGGATGCGGAGGTGAGGACATACGGTTCCGGTGACAGCGAGATCACGGCACAAGCAGGCGGTTCGTTCCGCATCCAACTGGACGAAAACCCCACCACGGGATACCGCTGGGAATACGAGATCAGCGATGAATCGGTGGTGGGGTTGCAGGAAGACACATATGCGCAAAGCGCCGCCGGTGGGAATCATGCAGGGGGTGGCGACGGTGCCGGCGGGTTGCAGGAAGACTCATATGCGCAAGGCGCCGCCGGGTCTGGGGATGCCCCAGAGGCCGGTGCCACCCCAGGGGCGCTGTCACAGTCGCCCAGTATAGTGGGAGCGGGGGGCTTGCACACATTCACGTTCTCATGCTTCGGGGCCGGTTCCGCCACCGTCACGTTCCGATACGTGCGCAGCTGGGACCCGGACACCTATAAAGGTGCGGACACCGTGACGTACCAGGTGACGGTGCGTTAAAAGCAAAATACGGAAAAACACCTGGCAGTCTCCTGTCAGGTGTCGGGTTTTCAACTGCAGGATACTCCTTTTTTCATTTCAAACAACACAGCCCCAGGGCGTCCTGCGGCTTGGCCTATACTGCGGCTTGGCCTACACTGCGGCTTGGCCTACACTGCGGCTTGGCCTACACTGCGGCTTGGCCTACACTGCGGCTTGGCCTACACTGCGGCTTGGCTTACACTGCGGCTTGGCTTACAC
>JAISUG010000015.1 GCA_031272185.1 Lachnospiraceae bacterium | reverse complement strand
GCGAAGTGGCGCTGCCGTACCCGGTGCCTGTGCTGCCCGGTGCCCACGACACTGACTGCGGCATCATGGGGCTGGGTGCATTGCCCGAACAGCCGGGGGTGCTGTGCAACGTGATGGGGACATTTGATTTGCATGCATTTTACGCAAACGGCAGCGGCGCGTCGGATGTGACGCTGCGGGGGCGGCTGGGGGAATACAAACCCATACTCAGCGGGTACCCGTCACTGGGTTCGTCCCTGGAATGGTTTGCGAAAGAGTTCTCCCTTAAAAACGACGGGGGCACATTTTCCCGGATGCTGGATGCCTGCCGGTTTGACGCAGGCTGCCCTGTGATGATGGCGCCGCTTTTCATGGAAGAACGGGTGGCGGTCAAAGGGCTGTCATTGACCCGGGGCATGGGCGACATCTTCTGTGCCTTGGTCGAGGGTGTCACTTTCGAGTGCGCGGATGCGGTGCGGCTCATGGACGAGGCGATGGGGCGGGAGCAGGGGCGTGGCATCGAGGCCATACGGGCTTCCGGGGGCGCGTCCAGGACGGACTCCTGGCTTAGGCTGCGTGCCAGTGTGTTCGGCAAACCTATCGTGAAAGCGGCACATGCCCAGGCCGCATCCGTGGGCGCGGCGATCATCGCCGGGTGCGCCGTCGGCTGCTATGGGGGGTACAAGGAGGCCGCGGACCACATGGTGCCGCCTGGCGAAGTGTTCCTGCCCGACGCCGGGCAGAGGCAGCGTTATCTGGCAAAAGAGGAGGAATACAGGCGGTTTCGGGCGGCGGCCCTGGGGTGGTGAGCGCAGGTGGTTGGACCCCGGCCTGTTTCATGTGTGGCAGCTGGCCCGGGCACGACAGGGTATGTGGGCGGGAAGTCCGTGGTTGGACCCCGCCCTGCTTCACGTGCGGCAGTTGGCCCGGGCACGACAGGGCATGTGGGCGGGATGTTCGTGGTTGGACTCCGCCCTGCTTCACGTGCGGCAGTTGGCCCGGGCACCGTGTTGGGTCAGGGGAGCAGGCTTTTCAGGTCTTCGAAAAACCCCGGATAGGAGATGTCCACGCACTCGGCGCCCAGCACATGGGTTTCGCCCTCTGCGGCCAGGCCCAGCACCGCAAACGTCATGGCGATGCGGTGGTCCCCGAGGCTGTGGACGGTCGCGCCATGGAGGGGGTGAACGCGTTCGGGCATGATGGGGGCGGGGGTATGGCCGCCGGAAATCGCTACAGCCGGGGCGTGTTCGTGGTGGACGCATCCTGGCTCGATGGGGGCGCTCGTATGTGTTGCGGCGGCGCCGGCCAGCGTTTGTGCCGCTGCAGGGGCACATGTTCCGGCGGTGGTGCGGGAAGCCCGCCCACGCCCATGGATCACCATGCCGTCGTCGGTTTCGAGTACGTCTGCGCCCATGGCGCGCAGGCCTTCCACCATCACCGCGATGCGGTTGGATTCCTTGACTTTGAGCTCTGCCGCATCCCGGATGATAGTGGTGCCCTCTGCGAAACATGCCACCCCTGCGATGAGGGGCAGCTCGTCGATGAGCGTGGGGATGATGCCGCCCTCGATGACCACGCCGCGGAGTTCGCTGTGGCGCACCAGGATGTCGGCGGAGGGTTCGAGGGCGGGTATGCCCTCGCCGGGTCCGCCCACGCCGGATCCGCCCACGGCGGCGCATCCTGCGGATTCACCGGGCGATGGGCCGCCGGAAGTGTCGGCTGCGCCGCCATAAATACCGGCTGCGCCGTCACCGATACGAGCTGCGCCGGCATCCGTGACAGCGGGCCCGGCCATCGGGGAATCCCCTGGTTTCGTGCCGGGGATCTTGGCATGGGGGCCGCCGCCGGCAAAGGAAGGGTGCGACCCCTGCCTCGGTATGACCTCTATGTCGGCGCCCATGGCGAGGAATACCCGCAGCACGCCGTCCCGTGTGGGGTTGACGCCCACATTTTCCAGCAGGATCTCGGAACCGGGCACGATGAGCCCTGCGCCCAGGAAAAAAGCCGCGGATGAAATGTCCCCGGGTACGTCGATATGGGTGGCATAGAGTTCGTCGGCGGGGTAGATGGTGGCAGTGGATGCGCCGGATTCGAGGCGTGCACCAAATGCGGCGAGCATAAGCTCGGTGTGGTTGCGGGAGAGGGAAGGCTCCGTCACCGATGTGGGGGAATCCGCATACAGCCCCGCAAGCAGGACGCAGGACTTCACCTGTGCGGAGGCCACGGGGGAGATGTAGTGGATGCCATGGAGCATGGGCGCCAATGTATAAGGTGCCAGGCTATCCATGGGGCCGGGATGGTCGCCTGCCTTTCCGTGATGGGCGATGCCCGGGCCGCCGGGATGGTCTCCTGCCTTTCCGTGACAGTCGATGCCCTGGGAAGCCGGGAGGGCGTTGACTGTGGGGCCGTCTGCGCCTTGGCGGGCCGCACCCAAGATGCGCAGGGGCGCGCAGCCATCTCCCCGGATGCTTTCGATACTTGCGCCCATCATGCCCAGGGGCTCCATGATGCGCTTCATGGGGCGTTTTTGGATGGAGGCGTCGCCGGTGAGGATGCAGTCGAAGGGCTGCGGGGCCAGGATGCCGGAAATCAGGCGCATGGTGGTGCCGCTGTTGCCGCAGTCCAGGTCCGCGGCGGGTTCATGGAGGCCATGCATCCCGCGACCATGGACGACCACATTGCCCCCGTCCTGCTCGATGCCCACGCCCATGGCGTGAAAGCACCCGATGGTGGAGAGGCAGTCAGCGCCCGTCAAAAAACCGGTGATGTGGGTGTCGCCCCGGGCGATGGAGCCGAACATCACCGCGCGGTGGGAGATGGATTTGTCGCCGGGGATACGCACCTTGCCCCGCAGGCCGGATACTTTGTGGAATATCATGTGGGGTCCCTTTCATTGTCCGAACAGCTCATATCTGTACTGTTCCAGCACCGTCCAGGCTTTGTCCATGGCTTCCCTGTCGTAGAATGAGATCAGCAGGGTGCCCTCGCCCGATTCACGGTTGTTGTTGATGCCGATGTTGCGGATGCTGATACCTTTGGCCGCCAGTATCACGGACAATGTGGAGATGGCGCCCACTTCGTCGGCGATGTTCACGGAGAAAGAGTAGTCCGGGAGGATGGAGCCTTTCGCCCGGTCGGTGATGGAGTCCCGGTAGGTGCGGGATTCCTCAAACATACCTTTGAGGTAGGTGCGGTTGCCCGCCTCCAGCTGGGCCAGGGTCTCCCGCAGGGCATCGATATAAGTGGAAAGCACCGCACGGATGGGGGCGGCATTGGCCAGGCAAATCTGTTCCCACATCTCCGGCGACGAGGAGGCGATGCGGGTGATGTCCTTGAAACCACCCGCCGCCAGCTGTTTCATGAGCTGCCGGGGTCCGTCATGGTCTTTGACAGTATTTACCAGGGTCGACGCCACCAGGTGGGGCAGGTGGCTCACAGCGGCCACGATCTCGTCGTGTTCCTCGCTGGATAGGGTGAGGGGGATGGCTTTGGTGGCCTCCACCACTTCCCGCAGGCGCGCCAGTCGGCCTTGGGTGGTCCGGGGGGTAGGCGTCAGGAGGTAGTAGGCATTTTCCAACATGGTTTCGGATGAGTGCTCGAAGCCGGTTTTCTCGGAGCCTGCCATGGGGTGGCCGCCGATGAAGACGTCTTCCATGCCCAGCCGGGAAACTTCCCGGTGTATGCCGGTTTTCGTGCTGCCCACGTCAGTGACGATGGCGTCCCCATGCAGGAAAGGGCGGATCTGCCCAAGGAAGGAAGAGTTGTGCTCCACGGGGGCGCACAGGAAGACCATGCCGCAATCGGAAAGGCCGGGCCCGAAAGGGTCGAGCGCTTCGTCCACCAAGCCGTCCCGGAGGGCCTGCCCCAGTTTCTCGCGGTCGCGCATGTATGCCAATAGCCGCACCTCCGGGTGGGCGCGCCGGATGCCCTTGGCGATGGATCCGCCGATGAGGCCGAAACCGATGAATCCGATGGTGTTTTCCATGGAAGAACCCTTTCGTATGTGACGGTCGCCATAAGTATGGCGGCGCCGGACAGTGCGTCTGCCGGGTTGCGGCTGTCGCCTGGCAGCGGTTGTCGCCGCCCTGGGCATAGCTGCCCTGGGCATAGCTGCGCCGGTCAAAACCGCCCTGGGCATAGCCGCCCTGGGCAAAACCGCCCTGGGCATAGCTGCCCTTGGCATGGGCTACGCAGGGCATAGCTGCGCTGGGCGATGGCCGTGGTTCGGGGTCAGGGGCGCTTCGCCTGGATTTCCCGCCCTGCCAGCGCCGCATAGTCCCCCAGTTCCCCCATGAGCCCCTCGAATGCGGGGAATGTGAGGGACTGGGGCCCGTCGGACAATGCCTTGGAGGGGTCCGGGTGCACCTCCACCATCAGCCCGTCCGCGCCAGCCGCCACTGCGGCCTTGGACAATGGCGCCACGTAGTCCCGGACCCCGGTGGCGTGGCTGGGGTCTGCGATGATGGGCAGGTGGCTCTTGACCTTGATGACGGGTATGGCGCTCAAATCCAATGTGTTGCGGGTGGATGTCTCGAAGGTGCGGATGCCCCGTTCGCACAGCACTATGTGGGGGTTCCCCTCGGAGATGATGTACTCGGCGGCATTCAACCATTCATCGATGGTGGCGGCAAGGCCCCTTTTGAGCAGCACCGGTATGCCGGACTTGCCCGCTTCTTTCAGGAGCTCGAAGTTCTGCATGTTCCGGGCGCCGATCTGGAGCATGTCCACGTAGCGGGATGCGGTCTCGATGGCGCGCTCGCTGGTGACCTCGCAGACGACACGCAGCCCGGTCTCCTCTCTGGCCTCTTTCATGTAGCCCAGCCCGATCTCTTCCAGCCCTTGGAAAGAATAGGGGGATGTGCGGGGTTTGTATGCGCCGCCCCGCAGGATGGTCGCCCCCGCCTTTTTCACGGCGCGGGCGGTTTCCAGCAACTGCTCCCTGCTCTCAACGGCGCAGGGCCCCGCCATCACGGTAAGGGAACCGGGCCCTATGGCCACGTCGCCCACCATGACCGTGGATGGCTGGGGGTGGAATTTGCGGTTGACCAGCTTGTAGCTCTCCGTCACGGCGAGGATTTTGTCCACGCCGTCGAAGAGTTCCAGGTTGAACCCGGAGAGGAGGGATTTGTCCCCCACCACGCCGACGATGGTTACTTCCTTGCCTTCCGACAGGTGGACCTGCAGGCCTTTTGACTCGATGGCCGCGCTCACCTGGCGGACAGCTTCCGGGGGGGCGCCCGGTTTCATGATGACTATCATATGGAACCTCTCTCGTATGAAATGGCATTTGTGGGCTGCAATGCGCATTCGACATCAGTCTTTGCTTTGCGCGAGGTCTGGTCGGCGGTGCAATAATCAATGTGCGAACCCATGTTGAATTATATGCGAGTGGCGCAGGAAAGTCAACGTGTTTCGGATGGAAGACGACGCGGCCCGTCCCGCCCCACAGCAATATTTTCGGACAATTCGCAGTATTTGCCCATCAAATCCATATTGACTTGATATGAAAACCATGTTAGAATCGTTACGAGCGTATGGTTGACAGCGCATGGCGCATCGCTTTGGGCATTTGGCAGGGCGCGAGCGGCGGTTTGCCGGTGCCGATGTGCCGCCGCGCGGGAGATGGTGGTTGCGATTGGGCCGGGTGTACCGGCACGCATGCACGGCAAGGAGGGTTTTATGCAGTCGGTAAATGATTTTCTGAAGAAAGCAGGGACGTATTATCTGGCGACGGTGGACGGCGACCAGCCGCGGGTGCGCCCATTTGGCACCGTGAATGTGTATGACGGCAAACTGTATATCCAGACCGGCAAAGTAAAGGATGTCTCCAAACAGCTGGCGAAAAACCCCAAAGCGGAGATCAGTGCCTTTACGGACGGCGAGTGGATCCGCCTGTCGGGGACGTTGGTGGAAGACGACAGCGTGGGCGCGGTTGAGAGCATGCTGGATGCTTATCCGGACCTGCGGGGCATGTACAAGGCGGGCGACGGCAACGCCGTGACCTACTATTTCAAGGACGCCACGGCCAAGTTCTACAAGTTCAGCCCGGATCCCCCCAGGGTGGTGACGTTCTGAGCATAGGTGTTTCGAATAGTCGTCATGCTGCCGATCTTGGCAAATGCACAGGGTGGCATTCGGATTACAGGGATTGCGAATAAAGCATTGTGGAAAAACAGGGCCTGCAGCCGATGGTTGCGGGCCCGATTTTGCGCACAAATTTCCCTAGGCGAATCATGTGTTGCAGTTGCTGGTCACTTGGCCGCCGGGGCGGGCCATGCCGCCCAAACGCCGGGGGCACATCTTTCTCTTTTCAAACATGGGATTTCGTGATATAATGCCCATTGTGAGCCTGCACGAATGCCTAGGCTGCGTGTTGGCGCACCCGATGCAGTACGTTGGCTCGTGGATGCGCCATTGGCTGGTTTAGGCACATTTGGCCACGAGACGGCTTGGACGGTGCGGATACAGGGGGCGGGGAAACGGATTGGATGGTGCGGTGTGGGCCTAGGTATATGGGACGCAGGCTGTGCTCCCGCGCACTGCGCACACTCCTGGAAAAGGGACAGACGTGAAAAACAGACGGGTATTTTTGAAGCTTTCCGGCGAGGCGCTGGCCGGCGAGAAACATTTCGGGTTTTGCGAGGGAATCGTCAGGGACGTGGCGAAACAGGTGAAGCGGGCGCTGGGATGTGCGTACCCGGACACCGGCGCGCCGGATCCGGTTTCAGTTGAAGCGGCGCAAGCCCCCTGCGATTTGGCGTCGGGTACCGGCGGTGGATTTCCGGGACCGGGTGTCGCCAGGGTGGAACTGGGCGTGGTCATCGGCGGGGGGAATTTCTGGCGTGGGCGCACCGGGCAGGAGATCGACCGTTGCAAGGCGGACCAGATCGGCATGCTGGCCACGGTGATGAATGCCGTCTATGTGTCGGAGATCTTCCGGGGCGAAGGGTTGGACACGGAGATCTTCACGCCGTTCCCGTGCGGGAGCATCACGGAGGTGTTTTCCAAGGATGGGGCGAACCGGGCATTTTCCGGCGGGAAGGTGGTGTTTTTCGCAGGTGGCACGGGACACCCATTTTTTTCCACGGACACCACCATCGTGCTGCGGGCATTGGAGATGGAAGCGGAGAGCATCCTGCTGGCCAAGTCCATCGACGGCGTCTATGACAAAGACCCGAAGACGGACCCCACCGCAAAGCGCTACGGCACCATATCTATGGCTGAGGTGATCGAAAAGCGGCTGGGGGTGGTGGACCTGACGGCGGCGGTGATGTGCATGGAAAACGGGATGCCCATGGCGGTGTTTGACTTGAACGAGCCGGAGGGCATAGCCCGGGCGCTTGCAGGGGATATAAATGGCACCATCGTGACGGCGTGACATGTGGCCGCACGCAAGGGAAAGGATGACAAACCACCCGCCGCATGAAAGAGTAAAAGTTCGGAAGGGAATCCGCTGAGGGATCCATCCCGTATGGGCGCCATGCCACCCGCCATGGGGAAGAATGCGAGGAGTGTCCCGTAGCAAGGTTGACATGGATACGGTGACAAACGAACCGACGGAAACCGTGAAACGGGTAGCGATACCTTGGCGGCGGCAAAGGGGTTGGATCTGGCGTGATGATTGCGAATTGGTTGCATTATAGTGTTAGGAAAGCTGTGGGATTCATGGTGTTAGGAAAGCTGTGGGATTCATGGAGGGGGAACCGGAGGGCATTATGGAAGAAAAACTGAAACTCTACGAAGAAAAGATGGAAAAGTCGCTGGAAGTGCTGGAGTCGGAGTTCTCTTCGATCCGCGCGGGGCGCGCCAACCCGCACGTCCTGGACAAGCTGCGTGTGGACTACTACGGGACGCCCACCCCGCTGCAGCAGGTGGGGAACATCACCGTGCCCGAGGCGCGCATGATCGTCATCGCGCCGTGGGAGAAGAGTTTGCTTAAAAGCATCGAAAAAACCATCCTGACGTCCGACCTGGGGCTCAACCCCACCAACGACGGGACGGTGATCCGGCTGGTGTTCCCGGAGCTCACGGAAGAACGCCGCAAAGACCTGGCCAAGGACATCAAGAAAAAGGGCGAGGCCGCCAAAGTGGCCATCCGCAACCTGCGCCGGGACGCAAATGAAGTGTTCAAAAAGATGGAGAAAGCATCCGAGATCTCCGAGGATGACCTGGAAGACGCCGAGGAGAAGATCCAGAAGATGACGGACAAATACGCCGAGAAGATCGACAAGGCGGTGGAAGCGAAGACCAAGGAAATCATGACGGTGTGACGGACGGCAAGCGGCCGCCGGCGACTGCGCCAGACGCCCATGATGGAGCGCAAGGCGTAATGAGAGGATGCCATGGTTTCAGGCATGGTTTGGCCTACACAAGAACCCGGCGATTGTTTTTTAATGGACAACGCCTGTGGTTTTGGGCAGATGAGATGAGGGGACAGCATATGGCGGTGCCGCAGCATGTGGCCATAATCCTGGACGGGAACGGGCGGTGGGCGAAAAAACGGGGGCTGCCCCGATCCCTGGGGCACAAGGAGGGGTGCGTCACGGTGGAAAAGACCGTGGAAATCGCAGCCCGGATGGGCATACGCTACCTGACAGTGTATGGGTTTTCCACGGAAAACTGGAAACGCTCCGCCGATGAGGTGGGGGCGCTGATGCAGCTGTTCCGCTACTACATGGTCCGGCTCCTGAAGATCGCCAAGGAAAATGACGTCCGGGTGAAGATGATCGGTGACAAGACCCGCTTCGACGGGGACATCATCGCCGGCATCGATAGGCTGGTGGAAGAAACCAAGGACAACCGGGGGCTCACTTTCGTCATCGCTGTGAACTACGGCGGGCGCGACGAGATCGTGCGCGCGCTGCGGCGCGTGGCGGCGGACTGCCGGGACGGGAAGATCGACCCGGCGGACATCGACGACGGGATGTTTGAGGGGTACCTGGACACCGCGGGCATGCCTGACCCGGACCTGCTCATACGCACCAGCGGCGAGCTGCGGCTGTCCAACTACCTGCTGTGGCAGCTGGCATACACCGAGATCTACGTGACGGACTGCCTGTGGCCGGACTTTGACGAGGCGGAGCTAAAAAAGGCGGTGGAGGCCTACGAAAAGCGGGAGCGCAGGTTCGGGGGGGTCGCGGACGGGAAGTAAGGGCATGGCCGCCGCTACCATGTCGGGCGCAGACAACATGGCGAAGGCCCTGTGCCCTGGACGGAAAGCAAAGGCATGGCTACCGCTGCGGCGCACAGGAGTTCGAGAGCACAGGCGCAGGTTCGGTGGCCGTTGATAGACGCAGGTATATGCGGAAGCGGCCGCTTTGCGGCGGCGTCCGGGAGGGATGATATGTTCACAAAACGACTGGCCAGCGGGATCGTGCTGCTCCTCGTCGCCGTGCTCGTGGTCAGCCGGGGCGGGTGGCTGCTTTTCGCATTCACGGTGGCGCTGTCGTTCGTGGGGCTTTTCGAACTGTACCGGGTCATGAAGATCGAGAGGCACCCCCTGGGGCTGGTGGGGTACCTGACAGCCGCGGCGTACTTCGGGCTGCTGTGGTTCGACGGCCAGCAGCACCTGCTGCTGATCATCATCGGGATGCTCATGGTGATGATGACGCTTTATGTGGTCACGTTCCCCAGGTATGCCACCGAAGAGGTGGCCCTGGCGTTTTTCGGCGTGTTCTACGTGGCGGTCCTCATGTCCTTCGTGTACCAGGTGCGCGCCATGCCCGACGGCCAGTACATGGTGTGGCTGATCATCCTGAGCGCCTGGGGGTGCGACACCTGTGCCTACTGCGTGGGGATGCTCATCGGGAGGCACCCGCTGACGCCGCAGCTGAGCCCCAAAAAATCCGTGGAGGGCGCCATCGGGGGGATCCTGGGGGCGGCGGCCCTGGGGTATCTCTACGGGACGGTCCTGGGCGGGAGGATGGAAGCGATCATCAAACCCGCCTTGGACTGCGCGGTGGCCTGCGGGGTGGGGGCTCTGATCTCCCAGGTGGGCGACCTGGCCGCCTCCGCCATCAAGCGCAACCACGACGTGAAGGACTACGGCGACCTGATCCCCGGCCACGGCGGCGTGCTGGACCGGTTCGACAGCATCCTCTTCACCGCACCCGCGGTGTACTTCGCGATGACGTTCCTGCCGTGAGCCGACGGACAAAACGCACATAACGCACATAACGCACATAGTGGATTCAACCCCGCAGAGCACATCGCCATGACGCTTCACATCACTGAAGAAGCAGACGCGTAGAGGAGGCATTTAACATGGCATATGCACCAATCACAATCAACCGCAGTGCGCTGACGATTATGGGCGTTCCGTTTCCTGACATGGAAACGCTTGAAAGCACGGCGGAGGCTATCGGTTCCAATATGTTCGAGGGGTTTCAGCCCACAAAGAAAGGCATCGAGATAATCCGCGACTATTGTTTGGGGAAGCTGTCTTTCGCCCAGCTTGCAGCTGCCGCCAAGGAGAAGCTCTATGCGGAATGATTATGAGTATATCGACCCGGCTTATACCTATACTGACCCGCAGACGGGCACACTGCGGAATCTTGGCGGCATCGCCGACAAGGACGCTTTGACTTTTGCCGAAACCGCCGCCACGACCAAACGGGCTGGCGAACTGAAAGCGAAGCCTATCCCTGTAAGAAGCTCAGATGCGCTGTTTGCGATACATCACCATCTTTTTCAGGACATCTACGGTTGGGCGGGAAAACGGAGAACGGTGGAAATCAGCAAGGGCGGCAAGCAGTTTTTCCCGATATCGCATTTTGACAACGCGCTCCGCTATATCGACAATCTGATTTCAGAATACCTGGGCATTGAAAAGAGTGACAAAGCGGTACAGCGAAGAAACTCGCTGAAATCCTGGACAACGTGAATTTCCTGCATCCATTCCGCGAAGGGAACGGATGTACACAGCGCGAGTTCATAAGACTGCTCGCAAAGGAAAAAGGTTGGTCGCTGAACCTGAACCCGCCTGATAACAGAGAGATATATGAGCGATACATGGACGGCACAATTAACGGCAATGCTGACGAGCTTTCGGCTCTGATTTTCGAATGCCTGAAAAAGTAGAGGAACGGAGTATACTGACCTATTATAGTTTAGTTGGTGGGGCAATATCATATCTATTAAGGGTTTGGGGCTGCATGGTGGTTAGCGGGGGGTGGTGGCATGAAGTCGATTGCGGTCTTGGGTTCCACGGGGTCGATCGGGACGCAGACGCTGGAGGTGGTGCGCGGCCAGCGGGATCTTAAGGTGGCGGCTCTGGCGGCCGGGTCGAATGTCTCGCTTCTGGAAGCGCAGGCGCGGGAGTTTCGCCCGGCGCTTGTGGCGGTGTGGGACGAGGCGCGGGCCAGGGAGCTGCAAATCGCCCTGGGGGACACGCAGACACGGGCGGTTTCCGGCATGGGGGGGCTTTGCGAGGCGGCGCAGCTTTCCGGCGTGGAGACGGTGGTCACGGCCATTGTGGGCATGATCGGCATACGCCCCACGCTCTCTGCCATCGAGGCGGGCAAAGACATCGCCCTGGCGAACAAGGAGACCTTGGTCACCGCGGGACATCTCGTCATGGGGAAGGCCCGGGAGAAAGGCGTTCGCATCCTGCCGGTGGACTCGGAGCACAGCGCGATCTTCCAGTGCCTGCAGGGGCAGGAGTATGCGGGGCGAGGGGTGGCCGGAGGCGATGGGCACTCGATGCAAGACGGCTGCGGGCGGGATATCTGCAGCGAACTTGCTCATGCAGGGTCGGGATGCGCCGATGCTAAGGCCAAACAGCAGGGTGGTAGCGCCCCCCTTACCCGGATCATCCTCACCGCATCCGGGGGGCCTTTCCGGGGGAGGAAGCGGGAGGGGCTGCGTGACGTGACGGTAGCGGACGCCCTCAAACACCCCAACTGGTCCATGGGGCGCAAGATCACCGTCGATTCCGCCACCATGGTGAACAAAGGGCTGGAAGTGATGGAGGCCCGGTGGCTGTTCGGTGTGGATTTCGACAGGATACAGGTGGTGGTCCACCCCCAAAGCGTGATCCACTCCATGGTGGAGTTCGCGGACGGCGCAGTGCTGGCGCAGCTGGGGGCGCCTGACATGAAACTGCCCATCCAGTATGCGCTGACATATCCCGGGCGCAGGCCCATGGCCGGGGAGAGGCTGGATTTTGCCGGGATAGGGTCGCTGACCTTCGAGGAGCCGGACATGGGCACATTCGGCGGCCTGGCCCTGGCATACGAGGCGGGGCGCATGGGCGGCACCATGCCCACCGTGTACAATGCCGCCAACGAATGGGCGGTGGCTGGGTTTTTGCGGGGGGAACTGCCCTTCCTGGGCATCGAGGAAACCATCCGCGCGGCCATGTGTGCGCACCGGGCGGCGGCAAACCCTGACCTGGATGCGATATTGAATGCCGAGCGGGAGACATATGAGTTTTTGGTTGCAAGTCACTCCCCGACCGGACGGTGAGCCGATGGGTTACAGGTCACCCCATAGCCAGCCGATGAGCCAGTTTTATTTTCTTCTTCCATAATCGCCTATCTTGTGCTATACTGTACTGGCTATGCAGAAATTGCACAATGGATTGTGCTTGGGATCTTTTCCGGAGGTGGGCGGTTGTTCAGCATTTTATCTGCGGTCGTGGTGTTCGGGGCGATCATTTTCATACACGAACTGGGGCACTTCCTCCTGGCCAAGGCAAACGGCATAGGGGTGGTGGAGTTTTCGCTGGGGATGGGGCCCAGGCTTGTTTCCGTGGAAAAAGGCGAAACCAGGTATTCGCTGAAGCTGCTGCCTTTCGGTGGTTCGTGCATGATGCTTGGGGAGGACGCAAACGCCACCGACCCGAAGGCATTTAACAGCAAACCTGTGTGGGCGCGGATTTCGGTGATTGCGGCGGGCCCTTTTTTCAATTTCCTGCTGGCTTTTTTGCTGGCGATGGTGCTGGTGGCCAGGCTGGGCTATGACGCCCCGGTGATTGCCCAGGTGCGGGAGGGGTTCCCGGCTGCCCAGGCGGGACTAAAGCCCGGCGACCGCATCGTGAGGATCAATGGTTCGTCGATCCATTTCTATAGGGAGATCGTGACCCAGCTGGCGATGCATCCCCAGGAGACCCTGCGTGTGACGGTGGAGCGGACAGCCGGGGTCGCTGATACGGACGGCGCATACGCAGTGCCTGCCGGAACCGGTGGCAGCGGTGCGCAGGGGGAGCATCCCGAAGTCGGTCAGGCTGCTTCCGGCGGGAGTGATGGCGGCGCCGTGGCGGGCGGTGACGCCCCAGACGGAAACCTACCGGGGGATTCAGGCGCCGCCCCTGACGGTTCGGGAACCGGCGGTGTCGGTGGCGCGGTTTCGGGGGATGGCCGGCGGGAGAGGTTCACAGTGTCCCTCACGCCGCAGTATGCGCAGGACACGGGCTCATATCTCATCGGCATCGTTTCCGGCGGGTCATCCACGATGCCGGGGTCGGTGTTTGCGCTGGTACAGTACAGTTTCTACGAGATCGAATACTGGATACGCACCACGGTCCAGAGCCTGGGGATGATGTTCCGCGGCCAGGTGGGGGCCGACGACATCGCAGGCCCGGTGCGCATCGTCTCCATCATCGGCGACACGGTGGAGGAGGCCACGCCCTATGGGCTGGGGTGGGTGATGCTGTCCCTTGCCAACATGATGCTGCTGCTCTCCGCGAACCTGGGTGTGATGAACCTGCTGCCCATACCGGCGCTGGACGGCGGGCGCCTGCTTTTCCTCTTCATCGAGGCGATAAGGCGCAAGCCCATTGACAAGGAAAAAGAGGGGCTGGTACACCTTGCGGGGATGGTGGCCCTGATGATACTCATGGTGGTGGTGCTGTTCCACGACATATGGAGTTTGTTTGGGTGAGGCGGCTGCATGCACA
>JAISUG010000008.1 GCA_031272185.1 Lachnospiraceae bacterium | reverse complement strand
GGGTACTATTATGCGGACAAGACTTTGATGATCCGCGATTTGTTGGATTTGGATTCCAAGGTCACGCTGATCACCCGGCCCAGGCGGTTCGGGAAGAGCCTGAACATGAGCATGCTCCGGTATTTCTTCGAGGTGGGGCAGGATAAAAAACTCTTTGACGGGCTAGACATCGCCGGGGCGGGGGAGAGGTACATGCGCCACCGGGGGAGATACCCGGTGGTCACATTGACGTTCAAGGAAGCCAAGCAGAATGACTTCCTGTCTTCGCTGAACCGCCTTGCGTCGGAGATCTCCAGGGAATATCAACGGCATGGGGATATTTTCGCAGATGCGAGGATGTCAGGTTATGCGGAGAAATTCCGTGAAATCGCTTCATGGAAACCCACGATCATAGTCGAGGAAGTGGATAAGGCGAAGATTGCAGCCGGCATCGCAACTTTATTTGCCGAATCCATCGCGCAGCTGTGCAGCTGGCTGGAAGCCTACCATGGCACCAAGGTGGTGCTGCTCATCGACGAGTACGATGTGCCCCTGGAGTCGTCGTTTTTCGGGGGATATTATGGCGAGATGGTGACATTCATCCGCACGCTCTTCGGCTCCGCACTGAAAGGGAACAGCTCCCTGGCATTTGCGGTGGTCACAGGGTGCCTGCGGGTATCGAAAGAGAGCATTTTCACGGGGCTGAACAACCTGACCATCGCAGCCATCACGGACGACTGGTTCGCGCCCTATTTCGGGTTTGCGGAGCCGGAAGTCATCGACATGCTGGGATACTACGAACTGTCCGGCCTCTTCCCCACCGTGAAGGAGTGGTATGACGGCTACCTGTTTGGTGACACGCAGATCTACAACCCTTGGAGCATCCTGAACTACGTCAGGGCTGCCATCAAGAAACCGGCCGCACTGCCCTCCCCCTACTGGGCGCAGACCAGCTCCAATTCCATCGTGCGTTCCATCGTGGAACGGGGCGGCGACAGCGCGGCGGACAAAGCCGATCTGGAAACGCTCATGGACGGCGGCACCATCGAAAAGCAGCTCTGGGAAGACGTCGTGTACAATGAAATCTACAACCGGGCGGACAACATGTGGAGCTTCCTGTATTTGACCGGGTACCTGCGCTTGGTGGATGAGCGCCTGTCCTCGTGGGGGGGGAAAACCGTTACCTTCACCATCCCGAACAAGGAAGTCCTCTATGTATTCGTCAGCCACGTTTCGGAGTGGTTCGAGCACCGGGTGCAGGCGTTTGACGCCGGGAAACTGGAAAAGGCGGTGTTTGCAAAGGATGCACCGGCCATCCAGGCGGAGCTGGACAGATTCCTGTTGCACACCATCAGCTACCACGACTACAAGGAAGACTTCTACCATGCGCTCCTTTTGGGGCTGCTGGGGCATATCAGGGACTGCTACCTGAAGTCCAACCGGGAGGGCGGCACCGGACGGGGCGACATCTTCCTGCGCACGGCCAATGTGGGCGGCGCGGCGGTCATATTCGAGGTGAAGCACACCAAGGAGCTGCGGGAACTGGACGCATTGACGGAGGAGGCCCTGCGCCAGATCGACCGAAAGGGGTACATCACCGAGGCGCAGGAGCTGGGCTACCAGAACATCATCAAGTACGGCGTCGCATTCTACGAGAAGTCATGCCGGGTGAAGGTAGGGTAAGCCCTGACTTGGCGTCCGGCATGGTGTTTTGCCTTGTATGGCGGTCGCCCGCGCCGGGTGAAGGTAGGGTAAGCCCTGCCTTGGCGCCGGTCGATAGTCATACGCAAAGCCATGGCCGGTGACGGCGGGGCGGACCCGGGTGGTTACGTGGGAAATCTGCCGTCATAGCGCAGGCAGCTAAGACGGCCGGTGACGGCGGGCGAACCCAGGTGAATGCCCATGATGTTGGAGCCCGCAGGTACCGTTGATACGGGGTCTGCGGGCTTTTTGGTGCGCCATGGGTTCGGATGAACCGGACGGCGACCGTACCTATTTGGTGTATTTCTCCTCGCAGTATTTGCAGCGGTAGGTCTCGCTGCCCTCGTCGGACAGGTAGAAGATGTGGGGCAGTTCCTGCTCGATGGAGGTGATGCAGCGGGGGTTCTTGCAGTGGATCACGTTGGTGATCGTCTGGGGGAGGTCCAGGGTCTTCTTCTCGATGATCACATTGTCCTTGATGACATTGACCGTGATGGTGTGGTCGATGTAGCCCAGGGCGTCCAGGTCGATGGCGTGGAGAGGGGCCTCGATCTTGATGATGTCCTTTTTCCCCAGTTTGCTGGAGCGGGCGTTCTTGATGATGGCGACCTGGCAGTCCAGTTTGTCCAGGCCCAGCTGGTAGTAGATGGGGAAACTCTGGCCGGCGCTGATGTGGTCCAGCACCACGCCCTCCCCCAGTCCGCTGATATTGAGCATAGGGTACCTCCGTGAAATCGGTTGCTCGGTTGCAATGTATTGCTCCGCCAACGAAACAATGGGCGTTCGACTTTGGTCGCAACTATGCGCACGGTTTAGTCGGCGGAGCAATAACGCCGCCGGACGCCGCCTGAAGTGACTGGCGAATGTGGCGGATGCATGGGGGGATCTTGACCGCCCTGCGCAGTGGTACATAGGTGCGGCAGCTGCGGCTTGTGGCAGATGTTCCGCCGTTGCAGGCGGCATCATACTGCTGCTGCGTGGCAGACAGGCGGCAGATGGTTTGTCACGCCAGCCCCAGCAGCGTCAGGATCAATGCCATGCGCACGTATACGCCGTAGTTCGCCTGGCGGAAATACGCCGCGCGGCTGTCGGCGTCCACCTCCACGGAGATCTCGTTGACCCGGGGCAGGGGGTGGAGGACGGACATGCCGGGCTTCGCGGCCTTCATCTTCTTCGCATCCAGGATGTAGCTGTCTTTCAGGCGCACGTATTCATCCTCATTAAAAAACCGCTCCTTCTGGATGCGGGTCATGTAGAGGATATCCAGTTGCGGCATCGCCCCGTCAAGATCGGTGGTCTCTGTATAGGGGGAATGGGTGGAACGCAGCACGTCCTGTGTGATGTACTCGGGGACGCGCAGCTCGCCGGGGGAAATGAGGGTGAAGCGGTTGCCTTTGTAGCGCACCATGGCATTGATGAGGGAGTGGACCGTCCGGCCGAACTTCAGGTCGCCGCACAGGCCGATGTCCAGGTCTTCCAGCCGCCCTTGCTCCGCTCGGATGGTCATGAGGTCCGTGAGGGTCTGGGTGGGGTGCTGGTGGCCGCCGTCGCCGGCATTGATCACGGGGATCGATGAAAACTGGGAGGCGACCAGGGGCGCGCCTTCCTTGGGGTGGCGCATGGCACAGATGTCGGCGTAGCAGGAGATCACACGGATGGTGTCGGCCACGCTCTCGCCCTTGGCCGCGGAGCTGGAGTCGGCGGAGGAAAAGCCCAGTACCATGCCGCCCAGGTTCAGCATGGCGGCCTCGAAGCTTAACCTGGTGCGGGTGCTGGGCTCGTAGAAACATGTGGCCAGCTTCTTGCCCTTGCAGGATTCCCGGTAGTTTTCGGGGTGCGCCTTGATGTCAAACGCCAGGTCCAGGAGCGTCCCCAGTTCCTCCACCGAAAAGTCCAGTGGGTTGAGCAGATGTCGCAGCATAGGCCTCCTTTCTTTGGGGGGAAACGTTTGGTCGGTGCGGGCTGTGCTCGTGCCACACATCATGTGTCCAATGGGGCTGCCACCTGATGGCTTGCAACTTGGCCGCGGTGTCATGGATGCGGCCGGTAAGTATTTGCGTCCAACGCTACGGCAACCTGAAGGCTTGCAACGGCACAACCGATGGTGTGCATCGTCGGTGACAGATGCGATTTGGTACATTATATAGTATCCGCTACGAAAAATCCAGTGTTTTGTTAAAGTCTATCGATGGGGGGCAAATGGGATGATTTTTTGATAAATTTATACTAATGGGGAATATATTTTGAATATTTGATGCCTTGGGCGTGAGGGGCTGGATAGGCGTGAGGAGCTGGATAGGCTTGAGGGCGGGATGGGCGTGAGGGGCTGGATAGGCGTGGGGGCTGGATAGGCGTGAGGGGCTGGATAGGCGTGAGGAGTTGAATAGGCTTGAGGGCGGGATGGGCGTGAGGGGCTGGTGGGCAGGATGCGCAGGTGGCATGTGGCTGATGGGCAGGATGAGTCAATGCTTGCATGGCGATGGGGGTGCAGGTTGAAAAGTGTCGATAACTTGACAAGGTGTGGGGTTTGCTGTATGCTGTGGGCATTGGGAAACAAGAAATATGTCGCCCGACGAGCATACAACCGCAGATTGTCGGACAAGCGAGCACATTTCGATATGTCGTTTGCCATAGCACTTGGGAAATGCGATGCAGTATGCGGTTGAAACACGGAAGGAATTGTCCATGAATATAAGGTGGTCGCCGAGGCTTAGGCCTTTCCTTGTCTATATCGGCGTCAATGTGCTGCTTTTCGCGGCAAGCCTGGGGAACCCGCGAAACCTCCTGCCGTATGGTGTGAGCTGGGGCGGGGGAGCATTGCGGTTTTTCCTGTTCGCATTGGAGAGGTCGTTTTTGCATTTCGGGTTTTGGCACCTGCTGATGAACATGGGGTCCACATTCTCCCTGGGGCAGGCGTTTGCGGCGGTGTTCCCTGCGAGGGTGTGCAACATGAGGTACGTGCTGGGGTTCCTGTTCGGGGCGAGCCTTTTCACCGGGGTGTGCGTGCAAATCGGCGATTTGCTGAACCGGCACTACTCCGCGGGGGCATCGGGCGCCATCTGCGCCCTCATCGGTTTTTTGGTGGCGGTGTGCCTGGGGAAGACCTGGGCGGCCAGGCGGCTGAACAAGCGGGGCATCATCGGCAATGCGGTATTCATCGTGGCCATGACTTTCCTGGTGCCCGGCATCAGCGTGGTGGGGCACATGTCCGGCCTGGTCTTCGGCCTGGGGGCCGGCGCCTGGTTCAATGTGCGCGAGCGGGATGCGTGATTCTTGCGATTTTTTTAATCTTCGGTGATTTGTGTGGATTTATCGACGGCGATACTATATAATTGACAATAGATTGCCCGTGATGGACAGGGCTGGAACATGGTGAGTCGAGGGGTATTGTCCCAGGGTAGTACACTAATATGGAATCAAACTCGAAACATGCGATAACGACACAGTCAGGGGCGGCGCAGACTAAAATGTCGCCCATCATCCAGGTGAGGAACCTGTACAAGGTGTACCGTTCGGGGCAAAACAAAGTCTATGCGCTAAATGGGGTTGATTTCGTCATCTACAGGGGGGAGTTTTGCGCCATCGTGGGGCCGTCGGGATCGGGGAAGTCCACGCTGCTGAACATGCTGGCGGGATTGGAAAAACCTACCAAAGGCGAGATCATCATCGGCAAAACACATCTGGAAAACAAATCGGAAAATGAACTGGTGGCTTTCAGGCGGGAGCACGTGGGGTTCATCTTCCAGTCATATAATCTGCTGCCCACGATGAACGCATTGGAAAATGCAGCCTTGCCCTTGGTGTTTCGGGGGATGGGGAGGAAGAAGCGAAATGCAGCGGCCTCGAAATACCTGAAGCTGGTGGGGCTGGAAAAACAGATGAAGCAGCCAAGCACGGAGCTTTCCGGCGGGCAGCAGCAGCGGGTGGGGATCGCCAGGGCGCTGGCCATGTCGCCGCAGATCATCTTCGCTGACGAGCCCACGGGGAACCTGGACAGCAAGACCACCCTGGAAGTGCTGCACCTCATGCGACGGATCGTGCGCGACACCAAGCAGACATTGGTGATGGTGACCCACGACCCGAACATCGCCGCCCACGCAGACCGCCGGTTCCACATCGTGGACGGGAAGATCGTGCGGGTGGACGAGGGTGCGGCGGCGGACGAGGGTGCGGCAGTAGACGAGTTTGATACAGAGGGTCGTAGGAGCCAAGGTGACTGTGCGGTAGTGAACGAAAGCGCTGCAGCGGACGAGGGTGCGGCAGTGGATGTGCAGCAAGGGGGCGAGTCCGACAAACCCAGGCCTGACGATGACCCGGTGCAGACCGATGATGCCGTGTGGAGTGCGGACGCAGGTAGCACCAAGTGGGGTGATTTGGGCGGAAACGCTGCAGTAGACGCGAAATCCGTAGTTCAAGCAGGGAGCGGGATGGATGACACAAAATCGGCAGGGAGGGGGGAGGCGCAGGATGATTCGTTTGGTGAGAACATGGTCGAAGATATGTCGTAGGGCGGTGGCGTCTGGTGTGGCCTTTTGCCTGGCCGCAGCTGTCATCCTGGCGTCCTTTGGCGCTTTCCCCATGCAGTCTTATGCCTTGCAGGACCCCGGAGACAATGACTTCCTGGAGCCCAAAAGCACCCCCACGGGGAAGACCGGGAAGAACATGACGGTTTCCTTCACATTCCATAACAAAACCAACCGGGACCTGGAAAACGTGCTGGTGCGGCTGGTGGACACCGGCGACTATGTGGACGACGAGGATGCGGTGAAGTACGGCTACGCATTCCCATTCGAAAAGACCACGGGCACATTTGACCCGAAAAACATCGGCAACGTGAAAGCCGGGGCCAAAAAGGACGTGTCCTTCACGCTGCGGGTGCGCCGGGACGTGGCGGAGGGGTACTATTCCGTGCAGTTCGCGGTGGCGGCGGACGGCGGGTTCGCGGACACCAACGACGAGTACATCAACATCTGGATCACCAAAAGCACCACCTCGGGCACCGAGGAGGAGGAGCCCTCGGGCGTGCAGTTCATCATGGGGGAGAACCAGCCCACCCCATACGGCGTCTACCCGCATGTGCTGAATTTCTCCATCAACCTGCGCAACGCCGGCGACGTGACCGCCCAGGACGTGAACGTGTCCATGAACCTAAGCAAGAGCGCCGCCGAGTTCCCCTTTGACATCAATGACGGCAACTACGACCGCCGCTACGAGCGCATAGGCTCCGGCGAATCGGTGGAGGTGCCATACAGCATGGCGGTGCGCCAGGAGACCTACAGCGGGTATTACCCCCTGACATTCACCATCACCTGGAAAGAGAGCTCCGCGGGGGAGTACGAAAAGGTGGACAAGACATTCTACGTCCGCATCAAAAACAAAGACGAGGACGAGCAGCTGGGGGAGTTCAACCAAAACGACCGCACCAAGGCCAGGATCATCGTGGACGGCTACAGCACCGACCCGGAAACCATCGTGGCGGGGCAGCCTTTCACGCTCACCATCCGCATGAAAAATGCATCGGCGGACGTGTCCGCCAGCAACATCCTGTTTTCCCTGGAATCGGAGAAAGTGACCGACGGCGCGGTCTTCGCCACCCAGTCGGGGTCGTCATCCATCGTGGTGAATTCCCTCCCGCCCGGGGAGGTGACGGAGCTGGTCTACGAGATGCAGTCCAAGGCGGCGGTGGACCAGCGGCCTTATTCCCTCACCATCGTCCAGAAATATGACAGCCCGGAATACAAAAACGCCGAGGAAAAAGTGGAGATAGACATCCCCGTCACCCAGACGCCCCGGATGAACGTGGGCAACATCGAGGTGATTCCCGAGACCATCACGGTGGGCGGCGAGTGCAACGTGATGTTCTCGGTGAACAACCTGGGCAGGGTGACGCTGTACAATGTCATGGTCCAGTTCCATGGGGACTCCATACGCACGTCGGACGCTTATGTGGGCAACCTGGAAAGCGGCAAGACGGGGAACGTGGACGTGATGCTCACGGGGGTGGCCGCCACCCAGGACGACGGCAGGATCATCGCCACCATCTCTTATGAGAACGAGAACGGGGACACCACCTCCGTGGACAAAGAGCTCATACTTTATGTCAATGACGACACGCCCCCGGATGAAATCTACGGGTTTGGCGGGATGGACGGGTATGGCGATGGGTATGGCGATGGGATGGGCGGCGACGGGATGGGCGGCCAGGGCGCCGGCGCTACGCCGGGGGGACTGCCCACCTGGGCATATATCGCGGGCGGCGCGGCCTTGCTGGCCATCATAGGCATCGTCGTCGGCGCGGTGCGGGGCAGCCGCAGGAAAAAGAAGGCCCAGGCGGAGCTGGAAGAGGATTTGCCATGAGATTTGTGGACATGCTCGCCATGAGCCTGCAAAACCTAAGGCGGCGCAAGCTGCGGACCGTGCTGACGGTGCTGGGGGTGGTGATCGGCACCGCCTCCATCGTGGTGATGGTGTCCCTGGGGATCGGCCTCAATGAGCTGACGGTGGAGCAGATCGCCTCTTACGGGAGCCTCACCAGCATCGCCGTGTACAACTACGGCATGTGGGATGCCTCCGACAGCAAATCGGAGCCCACATACATGACGGACGAGACCATCGCGCAGTTCATGGCATTGCCCCATGTGACGTTCGCATCCCCGCTGCTGGATGTGGGCGTGCAGATGCGCCAGGGGAACTACCAGGCGTGGGTGTCCCTCCAGGGCGTTTCCAGGGAGTACATGGAAGACATCCCCCTGGGCGAGGGGAGCCTCCCCGACGAGGGCGAGCCGAACCTGAAGCTGGTGGTGGGCAATGCGGTCCCCCTGTGGTTCACCGACGTGAAGACGGGAAGGGGGTACTGGGAAACGGGGGAGCCGGCGGACGTGGACTTCATGGGCAAGCCCATGTTCATCACATTTGAAACCGGATACTCGGATGATGGGACCACGACCACTAAAAAATACATGGTGGAAACCGCGGGGATGGTGGAGGGGGGCGTCAATGACTACAACCGCTACACCTACGGCGTGTACGTGGAGATCGAGGCGCTGAAGTCCATGCTCAAGAAGATCTACCGCAAGACCCCCATACCCGGCCAGCCTACCACGAAAAAGGGCAAGGCGTACAGCTACTTCATCTACAACTCCGCAACGGTGATGGTGGACGACATGGCCAATGTGATGGACGTGCAGCAGCAGATCCGGGACATGGGGTTCGAGGCCAGCTCCAACGTGGAATGGCTGGAGCAGTCCAAGGAGCAGTCGAACATGGTCCAGGCGGTGCTGGGGGGCATCGGCGCGGTGAGCCTCTTCGTGGCCGCCATCGGCATCGCCAACACCATGATGATGTCCATATACGAGCGCACCAAGGAGATCGGCATCATCAAGGTGCTGGGCTGCGACATGGGCGCCATCCGCAACATGTTCCTGATGGAGTCCGGGTTCATCGGGTTTTTCGGCGGGCTGGTGGGGCTGGGCTTAAGCGAGGGCATTTCCATGCTGATGAACAAGGTGGCGCCCCTCTCCCAGGCCATGGGCGTGTCGGGCGACCTGTCCCGGATCCCCCTGTGGCTGGCGGGGTTTTCCCTGGCGTTTGCGGTTTTCATCGGCATGGCGGCGGGGTTCTTCCCGTCGCTGCGCGCCATGCGCCTAAGCCCCCTGGCGGCGATACGCAACGAGTGATGGCCTGCAGCGATCCGACGGCCAAGGTCGTCCGGCATGCACCCTCGGCGGCGATACGCAACGAGTGATGGCTGGTGGCGATACGCAACGGATGAGTGCCCCGCACCCACCGCAGCATGAACAACAATGCTCCGATATGCACCGCACGGATTGGTGAACTCTGCCATTGCCCTGACGATGATTTTGGGTTATACTCGTGTATTAATGAGGCGATGTGTACGGAACGGACCGGAGGCAAAAGATGAAACTGATGGATCTTAAAAAGGATTTGCGGGGCAACACTTACCCGGGGCGGGGGATCGTGCTGGGCCGCAGCGGGGACGGCGGCCATGGCGTGGTCGCCTATTTTATCATGGGGCGCAGCGAGAACAGCCGCAACCGTGTATTTGTGGAGGACGGCGCGGGGATACGCACCCAGGCATATGACCCCGGGAAACTCACCGACCCCAGCCTCATCATCTATGCGCCGGTGAGGGTGCTGGGGAACAAGACCATCGTGACCAATGGTGACCAGACGGACACGATCTACCAGGGCCTGGACAGCCAGCTCACTTTCGAGCAGTCCCTGCGGGGCCGCACTTTCGAGCCGGATGCGCCCAACCACACGCCCAGGGTTTCCGGGGTGCTGCACCTGGTTCCGGGTGGTATGCGGTATGCATTGTCCATATTAAAGAGCGCGGAGGGCAGGCCGGAGGGGTGCAGGCGTTTCAGCTTCGCCTACGATGCGCCATTTCCGGGGGAGGGGCATTTCATACATACATACGCCGGGGACGGCGACCCTTTGCCCAGTTTTGCCGGCGAGCCCAAATGGGTGGGGATCGACGGCGCCATAGACGCATTTGCGGCGGGGATGTGGGATGCGCTGGACTTCGAAAACAAGGTGTCGCTCTTCGTGCGGTTCATCGATATACAGACCGGAGGGTGGGAGACCAGGATATTCAATAAAAACGGGTGAGTTGCCGCGTCAGCGGCGGAATGGAGGTTGACATGAATGAACTGTCCCTGAAGTACGGGTGCAACCCGAACCAGAAGCCGTCGAGGGTGTTCGTGAAGGACGGGGATCTGCCCATAAAGGTGCTAAACGGCAAGCCGGGTTACATCAACCTCCTGGATGCGCTCAATGGGTGGCAGCTGGTGCGGGAGCTGCGGGAAGTGGCGCAGCTGCCTGCGGCGGCGTCGTTCAAGCATGTGTCCCCCGCGGGCGCGGCGGTGGGTACGGCGCTGACCGAGATGGAGAAGAAGATTTATTGGGTGGATGAACCGGCGGGGGGCACACCCGGCGGCGCCGGGAAAGGTGCGGGTAGGCCGGCGGCCTCAAGTGCGGACGGGGCTGACAGTGGGGGTGACCTTGGCACACCCGGCGGCGCCGGGAAAGGTGCGGGTAGGCCGGCGGCCTCAAGTGCGGATGGGGCTGACAGTGGGGGTGGCTTGTCCCCCCTAGCGTGCGCCTATGCCAGGGCCAGGGGGGCGGACAGGATGTCGTCTTTTGGCGATTTCGTCGCACTGTCCGACGTGTGTGATGCGGACACCGCGAAGCTGCTGCGCTGGGAGGTCTCCGACGGGGTCATCGCACCGGGGTACGCGCCGGAGGCATTGGCCATCTTAAGGGAAAAGAAAAACGGCAACTACAACGTGGTGGAGATCGACCCATATTACGTGCCCGAGCAGCTGGAACGCAAGCAGGTTTTCGGGGTGGTCTTCGAACAGGGCCGGAACGACATGAAGATAGACAGGTCGCTGCTGTCCAATGTGGTGACGAGGGCCAAGGAACTGCCGGAGCCCGCCGTCCTCGACCTGCTCATCTCCCTCATCACGCTCAAATACACCCAGTCCAATTCCGTGTGCTACGTGAAAGGCGGCCAGGCCATCGGCATCGGGGCCGGGCAGCAGTCGAGGATACATTGCACCAGGCTGGCGGGGCAGAAAGCGGACAACTGGTACCTGCGCCAGTCCCCCCAGGTGCTGGGGCTGCCTTTCCTGGACGGGATAAAGCGGGCGGACAGGGACAATGCCATCGACGTGTACATCGGCGACGAGTCCGAGGACCTGTTGGCGGACGGCGCATGGCAGCTGGTTTTCGCCCGGCGCCCGGAGGCATTTGCCAGGGAAGAAAAGAAAGCGTGGCTTCGGGGTATGTCGGGGGTGTCCCTGGGCTCGGACGCATTTTTCCCGTTCGGGGACAACATCGAGCGGGCGCACAAAAGCGGTGTGGGGTATATCGCCCAACCGGGGGGTTCCGTGCGTGACGCCCAGGTCATCGAGACATGCGACAAATACGCCATAGCGATGGCGTTCACGGGGTTGCGGCTGTTCCACCACTAATGCGGGGGCAGGCCAAGGGGCGCAGCATCAAGGGTGTGCGGGGCGATGGACGGGAGGGCATGTTATGAGGATCTTGGTTACGGGCGGTGCGGGTTACATCGGCAGCCACACCTGCGTGGAACTGCTGGGGGCAGGGTACCGGGTGGTGGTGGTTGACAACCTGGCGAACTCCAATGAGGAGTCCCTGCGCAGGGTACAGGAAATCACGGGGAAAGGGCTGACGTTCGTCAAGGCGGACTTGCTGGACCGCGCCGCATTGGATGCGCTGTTTTATGAACACCCCATCGACGCCGTGATACATTTCGCGGGGCTGAAGGCGGTGGGCGAATCGGTGTACAAACCCCTGGAATACTACCACAACAACATCACCGGCACGTTGGCGCTGTGCGACGTGATGCGCTCACACGGGGTGAAGTCCATCGTGTTTTCCTCCTCCGCCACAGTCTACGGCGACCCGGCGCAGATACCTATCACCGAGGGATGCCCGAAAGGCGAGATCATGAGCCCATACGGACGCACCAAGGGCATGCTGGAACAGATCCTCACTGACCTGCACACGGCAGACCCGGGGTGGCAAGTCATGCTGCTGCGGTATTTCAACCCCATAGGGGCGCACATTTCAGGGCGCATCGGCGAGGACCCCAAAGGCATCCCCAACAACCTGGTGCCATACGTCTCCCAGGTGGCGGTGGGCAAACTGGAAAAGCTGGGCATATTCGGGCATGATTACCCCACGCCCGACGGCACCTGCATCCGGGACTATATACATGTGGTGGACCTGGCAGTGGGGCATGTCAAGGCGCTGGGGAAGATGATGGGCGCCGTGCCGAAAGCGGGCGCTGTGGCCGACTCCATCAAGGGTGGTATCGGAACGTCGGACCGCGATGCGGTTGGCGGTGTCTGGGTCTACAACCTGGGCACGGGCGTAGGCTACAGCGTGCTGGATGTGATACATGCCTATGAAACCGCCAACAACATCAAGATCCCATACGAGTTCAAGCCCCGCCGCGCGGGGGACGTGCCGGTGTGCTATTCCGACGCCACGAAAGCCCGGGATGAGCTGGGGTGGGTGGCCACGCACACATTGGAAGACATGTGCAGGGACAGCTACCGCTGGCAGAGCGCCAACCCCAGAGGTTACGAGGGGTGATAGGCCATATGATGGAAAATGGCGGGCGGGTACGTGGCGGCGGCTATCGCCACCTTGGTTGCGAAAGGTGATAGGCCTTATGATGGAAACCAGCCGTCGGCGGTGATGCACGGGCAGTGCGGCCGGTCGCAAGGGGTGACAGGCCAAATGATGGAAACGGGAGGTTGGTCATGAAAGTCTTGGTGGTGGGTGGCGGCGGCCGGGAACATGCATTGTGCGCGAAGTTGGCGCAAAGCCCCAGGGTGGAAACGGTTTACTGCGCTCCCGGCAATGCGGGTATCTTTGCGGTGGCCCGCTGCGTGCCCATAGGCGTGATGGAGTTTGACAGGCTGGCGTCTTTCGCACGGGAAGAGGGCATCGATCTGACCGTAGTGGGTCCTGACGACCCTTTGGCGGGTGGTATAGTGGACGTGTTCGAGGCCGCCGGGCTGCGGGTGTTCGGCCCCAGGAAAAATGCGGCGATCCTGGAAGCGTCCAAGGCATTTTCCAAAGACCTCATGAAGAAGTACCATATCCCCACGGCGGCATACGAGGTTTTCGATGATGCCCAGGCAGCGCTGGCGTATCTGGGGTGTATGGATGGCACGCAGCCTGGCAGACCCGGCGTCGCCCATGCCGGCGCAGGGGATGGGGCCCACGCATCGGCCCGATGTCTCACGACGGACGCTGCCGGGGGGGCATTGCCCGATGGGGGGGCGGGCGTGAACGCGCCGAAACTCCCCATAGTCCTCAAGGCGGACGGGCTGGCGCTGGGCAAGGGCGTACTCATATGCCAGACACCGGAAGAAGCCAGGCAGGGCGTGAAGGCCATCATGCAGGACAAGGAGTTCGGCGAGGCGGGGAACAAGCTGGTGGTGGAGGAATTCCTCACCGGCCGGGAGGTGTCGGTGCTGGCATTCGTGGACGGCAAGACGGTGCGCACCATGACCAGCGCCCAGGATCACAAACGCATCGGCAACGGGGACACCGGCCCGAACACCGGGGGGATGGGCACATTCTCCCCCAGCCCGTTTTACACGCCGGAGATCGACGCATATTGCCAGAAATACATTTTCCAGCCCACCGTGGACGCCATGGCGAAAGAAGGGCGGCCATTTACCGGGATCATTTTCTTCGGCCTCATACTGACGCAAGAGCCCCACGACGCCATGGAGATGCAGGGTATCGCCTCGCCGACGCCGAGGGGCGGGGCGGAAGCGGGCGTGGTCGTTCCGGTTGCGGCTGCGGGCCGTGGCGGAGCCAGCCCGGCATCGGACGGGGCGGCGCGGCATATTCGCATCCTCCCGAAAGTGCTGGAGTACAATGCGCGTTTCGGCGACCCGGAGACCCAGGTGGTGCTGCCCAGGCTCCAAAACGACTTGGTGGACGTGCTGGAGGCGTGCATTGACGGGAAACTGGACAGCGTGGAGCTGGGATTTGACCGGCGCAGCGCGGTGTGCGTGGTGCTGGCCAGCGGCGGCTACCCGGGGCACTATGAGAAAGGGTTCCCCATCAGCGGGCTGGATAACTTCGGGGAAGGGGATTGCTACGTCTTTCACGCAGGGACTGCATTTGACAAGGATGGCCGCATCGTCACTAACGGCGGACGTGTGCTGGGCGTCACCGCCATGGGCGACACACTGCAAGAAGCACGCCAAAACGCCTACGCCGCCACCCAGTGGATAGACTTCAAAGGAAAGTACCAAAGGGATGATATCGGGCGGTCGATTGATGATGCATGAGACAGATGTAACCGCCCGATATCACGGGGCAAATGCCAGGCAAACTGAATACCGGAAGCACAAGGAAGGCATTTGACCCTGGATATATGGAACGGTCGATTGATGATGCATGAGACAGATGTAACCGCCCGATATCACGGGGCAAATGCCGGCTGCAGCGGTTGCCCGATCATCCCTGGGGCGGGGGCGATCCCGAAGTTTTCCAGTATCGTCTGGCCCACGACGGCGAATGTTCCTTGGTCGGGGAGTTTCACCGGGTGGCCAAATGACGGGGAATATGCCAGGAAAGGCACCATCTCCCGGGTGTGGTCAGTGCCATGGAACGTGGGGTCGTTGCCATGGTCGGCTGTGATGATGAGGAGGTCATTCACGCCGAGGAGCGGCAGGAGTTCCCCCAGCTTCACGTCGAAGCGTTCCAGCTCCTCGCCGTAGCCGACGGGGTTGCGCCGATGGCCCCAGAGCGCATCGAAATCCACCAGGTTCGTGAAACACAGGCCGCGGAATGTGGTTGCGTGCATACCGTCTGATGGGGATTCCATGTCGATGCTTTGCCCGTTTCCGACTGTGGTCGCACTTCCTGCAACAGATGCTGGTACGGGGAGGGGGGATTCGACCGGGCGTGTGTCGTTTCCGACTGGGGCCGCACTTCCTGCAGCAGGTACGGTTTCGGGCGACGCGGCGTCGGCGATAGGGTGGGCGCTGTGTCCTGTCTTTGCGATCTCTATGGTCTGCTCCATCCCGTGGACGCTGCTGTCCGAGTGGTATGACACGGTGATGCCCTGGCCGTCGAATATGTCGTGGATCTTGCCCACGGCGATGACGTCCAGGGCGTTTTCTTTGAGCAAGTCCAGCGCGGTGACGCCGAATGGTTTCAGCGCATAGTCCCTGCGATTGGATGTGCGGCGGAACTCGCCCTTTTTCAGGCCCACGAAAGGCCTGGCGATGATGCGCCCCACTTTCCATTCGTCTTTCATGGTCAGCTCCCGGGCGATCTCGCAGCAGCGGTAGAGTTCATCCAGCCCGAATGTGTCTTCATTGGCGCAGATCTGCAGCACGGAGTCCGCAGAGGTGTACACGATCATGTCGCCGGTGGCGATGTGGTGCTCCCCGAGCTCCTCCATGATGACGGTGCCGCTTTCCGCGCGGTTGCCCACGATGCCGTGGCCGGTGCGCCGGGAGAGTTCATCAAGGAGCTCCTGCGGGAAGCCGGTGTCGGTGAATGTGATGAAAGGCTTGGTGATGTAGAGGCCCATCATTTCCCAATGGCCTGTCATGGTGTCTTTGCCGAGGCTGGCCTCGTGAAGCCTGGCAACGTAGGCGGCCGGGCCGATCGACGTGGTGGCGTGCACGTCGGGTCCGGAGGCGCAAGCGTCGCCTGGAGCGATATGTGCGGCGGGTTTGGCATCTGCGGGTTGGCTGTTGGAAGCCTTCGTTTGCGGGATGTGGATGTAGGCGCCCAGGTCCGCTGAAACGGCATCGGTTGAGTGGGGCGTACAACCCGCCGGTGGGATATGGATGTAGGTGCCAAGGTCCCCCAGCCCCAGCTTTGCCAGGTTTGGCAGATGCAGGTGTGGGACAGTTTGGTCTATATGCCCCAGTGTGTCTGCCCCCGCATCCCCGTAGGCCGGGGCATCGGGCATAGCCCCGATCCCCAGGGAGTCCACCACCACCACGAATATGCGATCAAATCGGTTCATAACTCTACCTCGATTCCCAAGTGCTTTCCCATTGCTTTGCCGGCTAAACATTGCGCAGAGTTGAGGCCAAAGTCGCATGCGCATTGTTACAATTCACACCCCGCCAAAATGCGTGCCATTTTTACAGGGCATGTTTAGTTGGTGGAGCAATACCATAATGCGGTTGCTTTAAGCCGCTGGTTTATGTTATACTGATATGAAAGTATACACCACTTTTCCGTTTGGAGTCAATATGCTACGCATACATTGCGTGCTTTGAAGCAAGCATGGTTTGCTTGGGGCATCGGAGGCGGTGCTTTTGGTCGGTTGCGCCAGCTGGGCGGCACCGTGGCACCGTTCGGTGAGGCGCTGGTGTTCGCCCAGGTCGCAGTGGTGCTTCTCATGGTGGCGGCGGTGGAGAAAGCGCTGAAAGAGCGGTTCCAAGAACACGGGGGTGAATAACCCCGGGATAGGTCCGGCGATTAACAATCATGCATTAATGTCATTGAACAAAATGCGAAAAGACAGCAACATGAAACAAAAAAGTGAATATGTCTTTTCTGTAGGAATAGCCAAACGATGGCTTCGCCGGGGAAGGTGACTGATCTTCCCCGGCGAGGCCATCAAGCGTACCCCGGCTAAGCTGCCGGTTTATTCCTCCGTGAATGCCAGGGTCTGGATGCAGCGCTCGATTTCTGCGGCATAGTCGTAGCTGTCGTCGGTGAAGCCGTAGTAGGTGTCTATGTCCATGGCGGCGTGGAAGAAGTGGTCGCCGGTGTCGGTCTGGATGTAGACGCCGAAATTCACGTCGGTGTCCTCGTTCTCGCCGGTGAGGTACTCCAGGCGCCACACCGGGTAGGTGAACCGGGAGGAGAGGTCCTCGTCTTCCCATATCACCATGTCCGATATCGTGGTGCCGGTGTGCCACTGCCCGATCCAATACAGGATCTCGTCTTGGCCGTAAGGCACGCCAGTCAGGCCGGACAGCACGGTGTATAGCACATTGCCAGACAGGTCACTGTCGTCGAAGGTGAGGCGCAGGTCGGATGTACTGTCACCGTAGCTGTCGATTGTGCCGTCATCTTCACTGTCGCTTCCGTCGTATCCGCCGTCGTCTTCGCTAACGCCGTAGCCGTAGCCGCCATATGCCCATGCATCTTCCCCTGCCCAAGGAAGCCCCTCATGGCCCTCGGCTGGGATGGGGAACGGCTGGATGGATTCGTCCGGTAGGTAAGTCAAGGTGGAATCATCCAGCATCTCGGGGCTGCCGTCTGATATGGTGAACACTGCGATGGTGTCAAAGATGGGCCCGGTGGCGCCCTCGGCATAGATTTGGAAGTTCGCGTACACGAAGAGTTCGCATAGTCCGTCGTCGTCCTCGTCCCAGAGCAGGTACCGGTAGGTGTCCAGGTCAAGGGTGCAAAGGCTGGGGAACTCCTCCGCGAATGGCCATGTGTAGTCATCGGTTTCTATCTGGTTTTTCAAATCATCGAACACGGGCCGGTAGGCCTCCACCCGGGTATACCTTTCAAAGATGCTTTCCGCACCCAGCGCTGAAACGACTGTGCCCCCCTCAAGTCTCTCCAATTCAATGCCGCCGCCCGAGGCCGTGTCCGGGTTTTGCGTATCGATGGTGGCATCGCTGTCCGTCCAGGGGATGTCGGGGTCATAGACCAGATCATACAGGCGGAACCGGAAGGTCTCGCCGTCATACCCTTCGATGATGAGCGCCTGTTCGCCCGTGGCGTAAACACCGTCCCAGCCGAAATCTCCCCCCTCCCATCCTAAGCCTTCTTCCATGGGCGGATCGCTTGGCTCTTGCCAGTTCCCGTCGCCCGCACGCACCAGGATCAATATGAAATCCCCGTACTCGTCTTCCATGTAGATGTTCCCGCTCTGGTATGCGTAGGCATAGGCACCGACATATGTGACCTTGGGTTCGTCGATGACCAGGCGGTATAGGTAACACTCTTCCTCCCCCTCGGCCAGGGCGCAAAGGTCGTACAGCTCCATGGCGTACTGGGTGCGGCTGTCGTAGTCCGGGATATACCCGTGGTCCCGGGCCGCTTCGTAGGTGTACACGGAACACCTTTCCGCATCGGGGTAGCCGTCGGGGTCGCTGTATGCCTCGATCTCATTCCTGTACTTGAGAAACGGTTCATCCTCCCCGGCGTCCCCGGCGCGGGTATCCTCTGTGTCGGAGTCCTTTGAGGATTTTTTGGTGCTCTTGCCGGAACTGTCGGATGTCGTCTGATCGCTGTTACCGGAACCGCCGCAAGCGGCGAGAGAGAGGGCCATCGTCGTCACAATGGCCAGCGCCAATACGATGGTCAGGATCAATGGGAAAGTGCGGGCTGCTGTTTTTTTCATCATCTTTTCCTCCGTGGTGGTTGCTGCAAGGGCCGCCCATTTGACGATGGGGGTGCAATTCTTGAATGTACACATTTGCAGTATCATGCATGTTGGGAATCGACGCTTCCCAGCGGTTCGATCCTGATCACACAGCCGCTCCGGCAACGTCCGGAAGTATCTGCCGTATCGGTGGATTGCATGTGGTTCGGGCCCTGGTCACATTATACCCCATGCATCATGAAATGGAGGAATGGTTGCAGAATTTTAACCATGCTTTGTGGCGCTTCCAAATGCCGGCGCCGACTTGCTGTTGCATAAACCGTCCTGATACATTATAATCCAAGAAACGCATGACAACGAAGCGTGGTGGCGAATGGACCGCACAGATATGGAAAGAGTCTTCGCTTGCGGGTATAACAAACGTGTTGAGGAATCTGCGCGGTTGCCCGGTCGCTGCGAAGTTTGTGGAGGGCGAGACACGGACATTGAGCAAGTCGGTCAAGGGATCTGCGCGGTTGCCTATCGGTTCGAAGAGGTTGCTTATGATCATCTATCTATGCGCGGCGGCGTTGGTGGCGACTGCAGCCGCGTTGGTGGCGCTGGCGCGCTGCTACAACAGGGCTTTCCCCGAGGCGGCCGCCATCGGCGACTCGATGGAACGCATCGACGGCGACTACTGTTTCAGGGGAGGCAGCGAAACCGGGTTCATCATATTTGCGGGAGCGAAAGCCGACGAGAGGGCCTATGCCTATGTCGCAAAGCTGCTTTATGGGGCGGGGCACACGGTGGTCATACCGAAAGTGCTTTTCCACATGAGCAACTTCGGGACACGCCGGGGGCTTGGGGCTATGAAAAAGAACCCCCAGGTCAAGGAGTGGGTACTGGTGGGGCATTCCCTTGGGGGGTGGCCGGTGAGCCGGATCGCGGCAAGGATGACAAAACACGCTGCGGCAAGGCCGTCGGTCAGACCAGGCGGAACCACATGGCCCGAAGGCTGGCAGGCGAAACACGCCGCGGCAAGGCAGTCGGATGGATCAGGCAGAACCACATGGCCTGAAGACAGGCCGGCAAAACACGCTGCGGCAAGGCAGGTGCGCAGCCGGCGGTTGGTGGGTCGGATGGGCAAAGTGGCGGGCGTGGTGTTGTTGGCGTCCTTTGCCTCGGTGGATCTGTCCGGGCTGGACATACCTGTGCTGCGAATCACGGTTGAAAACGACAGGATACTGAAAATGTACGCAACTGTGGTTTACGCACTTGCGCACCCACTGGCGTTTGTGGCTGCCCCTTTTTCCCGCAAAGCATCGGTGGGGGACGGCCGCAAGTTGACAACTGACAGGTTCATGGACTCTTTCGCCGGGAACCTCCCTCCGGGAACCGTCCAGATCTTGCTGAAAGGCGCCAACCACACACATTTCGGCGCATACACGTCCTATGCCAGGGATGCCGAAGCGTCTGTCACATGGCAGGGGCAGCAGGAAGAGACGGTGGGGCTGATACTGCGTACTGTCTTGTCAAATTGTACTTAAAAGCCAAATCTGCGTTCCCATCTATGGCGTTTGCCATCTTTGTGTATTCGCAGATTTTTCTCATTTGTCCTCTTTTTTCGTTGCAAAACAAGTCGTCTTGATGTATAATCGAGATACTAATTGAAAACGTTCGGCAGAGCACAACGCCGGCTGTTTACGATGGGAGGTGCGTCAAACGTGTCGAACGAGGTAAATAGAGATTTGCTGATGAAGAATATGACTGATAATCTCGTTGTTTTACGCAATAAGCTGCAACTCACCCAGAGCGCGCTGGCTACAAAGGTCGGAATCAGTCGTCAGACACTCATGAACATCGAAAATAAGAAAAGGGATATGTCTTGGAATACCTTTCTGGCTTTACTCTCAGTTTTCCGCGAGGACAAAGGGACAGACGGGCTGTTGAGCCATTTTGAGATTTATACCCCTGAATTAAGCAAATATTTGATTTCCCCAAGCGCTAATACTGCCAAAGATGATGTTTAAGAACAGTCATGATTCCGGCATTACCAAACGGGGAACAATACAAGGAGTAAGCTTATGGCTCGGCTTGAGGATATAACCGTAGGGGCAAGTGTCGCCGGCATTGCGGGCGGCTCGCCGGTTAGCGTGGTCGCCGTCAAATGGCATGGCACGAACGCCATGACGGTCACGTTCAAAAACGCTGCCGGCCATGTCGCGGAGCAGATCCTATACCGTGAAGACGAGGAGCGGTTGGATATCGGCGACGGCAGCCTTCCTTGGAGTTTTGACGCGGACGCCAACCTCCTGCGGCTGGCCTCGCGAGAAGCGGAAATCAGGCGGTGGATGTGTCCGACGTGATGCGCCGCCTCGTGAAAGAGGATTTGCTGAAGTTCGACGGGACTCCGCTGTTCCCTGAACGCAGGGCTTATACGGTCAACTACGACCTATCGCCGAAAGAAGCGTCGCTCTACACCGCCGTGACGGACTATGTGCAGGAGGAGTTCAACCGCGCCGACAACCTCGACAAAGAGCGCAAGAACACGGTCGGCTTTGCTTTGACCATCTTGCAGCGTCGGCT
>JAISUG010000088.1 GCA_031272185.1 Lachnospiraceae bacterium | reverse complement strand
ATACTGGCTGACAAACAAACAAACAAACAAACAAACAAACAAACAAACAAACAAACAAACAAACAAACAAATATTGGTGTCTGTTTGGTCAGGCATCGTTTTGTCGTCCCGGCGTTTCTGCGCCCGGGATTTTTTGTGCTTGGGGGAAGTGGCGTGGGCGGGTCGGGGCATGCCTTTGCGCCTAGGGCGATGGGCGCCGGAGGTTTCGAAAAAGGCAGAGGGTATGTTGCCGCACCATGCACGGTGCGTGCCGGAAGGTACGGGAACGGTGCAGGGTACGTCAGCGACGCCTAGTGTATTCCACATGGTGTTAGGCCGTTTGGTGGGCCAAGCGTACTGTGATATGTGGCGCAGGTATGCCGTCATGCGGGCTTTGACAACATCCCATATGACATGGCGTACCGCTCAGATTGATGATGGATAGGGACAGTGCGCGGCATCCGGGAACCGGGGGCTGCGTTGTACATAACGAGAGGAAAGAGGGTTTGGGCAATGCAGGTTACAGATGTTAGGATCAGGAAGATGGAGCGTGAGAGCAAGGTGCAAGCGATTGTGTCCATCACATTGGACAATGAATTCGTCGTCCATGACATCAAGGTCATCCAGGGGGAGAAAGGGCTGTTTATCGCAATGCCTAGCAGGAAAGCCGCAGACGGCGAGTACCGTGACATCGCACATCCCATCAATTCCGAGACCAGGGACATGCTGCAGAGGGTTATACTCAACAAGTACGAGATGACCTGCGCGGCGGATTACACGGAGGAGTTTTTCTAGGGTCCCGGTAATCCATGGGGGTTGCAGTGATTTGAAGCAGAAGCGAAGAATCGGGGGGGGAATGTGTTTGGGTCACGAAAGAAACGGTCATGTGGCTGCATGAATCCGACGAAGCGTGTTTGGTGGGATGCAGCATCAGGAGTTGCGTGCAGCGCCTGCGCAAACCGCCCCGGTGGGATGAAACCCGCCGGGGTATTTCTATGGTGTGCCATGGGGTGACGGTTACTGGTCACTCCCTAGCTACCCGACGATCCGTCTTGGCGGCTCGGATCCGAGCCGGTGGCGGAGTGACCGGTAACGGCGACGGCGCCCGCCCGCACACGAAGTGGGCCACCGGGCGGGGTCAGATCTCCCAGCGGCCGCTGGCGCCGCAGGGCAGCACCAGGCCTGAGGCAGTGACGGGCAGGCCCAGCTCGCCGCTTCGGACGGTCCCGCCAAATGGCGGAGATGGTCCCGCACCCGGAAGGCTGCCGCGGTTTTGGCCATCATTGCCAAAATGCGGGGACAGCTGCGCACCCAGGAGGTAGCCCAGCACGCCGGGGGCCAGGCCGGTGGTGTATGAGCTGATGAGGAAGAACAGGGGGCGTGGGGAGAGCAAATTCACGCAGGCGCGGATAAACCCATGGATGGATGCCTCCATCTTCCAGACCTCCCCTTTGGGGCCGCGCCCATAGGACGGGGGATCCATGATGATGCCATCGTAGGTGTTGCCCCGGCGGGCCTCCCGTTCCACGAATTTCACGCAGTCGTCCACCAAGTAGCGGATAGGTGCGTCCGCCAGCCCACTTGCCTTGGCGTTTTCCTTGGCCCACCCCACCATGCCTTTGGATGCATCCACATGGGTGACAGTGGCGCCCGCCGCCGCCGCTGCCAGTGTCGCCCCGCCGGTGTAGGCGAATAGGTTCAGGATGCGGACAGGCACATCCGGGTGTGCGGATTTCGCGGCGGCGATCTTTTCGTAAATCCATTCCCAGTTGGCGGCCTGTTCCGGGAAAAGGCCCGTGTGCTTGAAACTGAAAGGTTTCAGGCGGAAGGTGAGGCGCACAAAGGCGCGGGGTGGGTGGGGCTCCGGTGCAGGGTGCGGATGGTGCGGCAGGGGCAATGTAGGCGGCGCCCCCGCAAGGACATAGGACACTTCCCACTGCTCGGGCAAATCAAAGAACTCCCAGCTGCCGCCGCCACGGTCGCTGCGGTGGTAATGGGCGTTGGGTTTGACCCATCCCCGGTGGGTCTTGGGGGTGTCCCAGATGACCTGGGGGTCGGGGCGGATGAGCAGATACTTCCCCCAGCGTTCCAGTTTCTCGCCGCCGGAGGCATCCAGGACTTCATAGTCTTTCCAATTATCAGCTAGCCACATATCGGCCTTTCTGTGCCAAGGGATGACTTGTTACCATGCCACGTTACAGGTCACCCCGCCGTCGGGGCGCTCCAAAGCCGCCCAGACGCACAAGGCTGACGGTTATGACCGCAAGCCTGTAGCCTCGCCTAAGCGTCCGCAGGACACTATCATGTACGCTCAGGCGGGGCACGGGCCAGCCCCGGCGGCTCATGGGCTTGCCGGGGAGTGCCCCGTAACCATGCCACCACGATTATAGAGGAAAATAGAAAAACTGTCTAGACGGAAATGTGGATTTGCCTTATAATGTTTGGGGCGGCGTTGCAGGTCACCCCGCTACCGGGGCGGACCCGTGCCGTATGACGCCTTGCAGGCTGCGCCGGTTGGTCCTGGGGCGCCCGGACGTGATGGTTTTGGCTGCGATGAAAGCGATGAAGTTATATTGTGTGTGAGGGTACGATGGATATTATCAAGGTATTGACGGAGGAACTGAATGTGCGCAGGGGGCAGGTGGAGGCGGCGGTGGCCCTCATCGACGAGGGGAACACCATCCCCTTCATCGCCCGTTACCGCAAGGAGGCCACGGGCTCCCTGGACGACGAGCAGCTGCGCAACCTGGACGAGCGGCTGCGCTACCTGCGCAATCTGGAGGAGAAGAAAGCCTCGGTGCTGGCCACCATAGAGGAGCAGGGCAAGCTCACCGACGAGCTGCGCAAACAGATCGAAGACGCCATGACGCTGGTGACGGTGGAGGACCTGTACAGGCCATACCGCCCCAAGCGGCGCACGCGGGCCACCGTGGCCAAGGAAAAGGGGCTGGAGCCGTTGGCGGAGCTGATCTGGGGGCAGGAAGTGCGCGAACCCCTGGAAACCATTGCCATACCGTTCATTTCCGAGGAAAAGGAAGTGCACACCGTACAGGAGGCCATCGCCGGGGCCAAGGACATCCTGGCGGAGCGGGTCAGCGACGAGGCGGAGTACCGCACATATATCCGTGAGGCCACCCGCAACATGGGGATCATCCAGTCGGCCGCCAAGGAGCCCGGCACCCAGTCCGTCTACGAGATGTACTACGAGTTCGAGGAGACCGTGCGCAAGATCGCGGGGCACAGGGTGCTGGCCCTCAACCGGGGGGAGAACGAGAAGATCCTCACGGTGAAGCTCATCGCCCCCACCGAGCAGATCATCCGTTACCTGGAAAAGAAAGTGATCACCCACCATAACCCGTACACCTCCCCCGCACTGTTGGAAGTGGTGGCGGACAGCTACGAGCGGCTCATCGCGCCGGCCATTGAGCGGGAGATACGTACCGCGCTCACAGAAAAAGCCGAGGAGGGCGCCATCAAGGTGTTCGGGAAGAACCTGCACCAGCTGCTCATGCAGCCGCCCATCGCAGGGAAAGTGGTGCTGGGGTGGGACCCGGCGTTCCGCACCGGGTGCAAACTGGCCGTGGTGGACGCCACAGGGAAGGTGCTGGACACGGTGGTGATCTACCCCACGGCCCCCCAGAACAAAGTGGAGGAGTCCAAACGCATCCTGAAAGCCATGATCCAAAAATACGGCATTTCTCTGATTTCCGTGGGCAATGGCACCGCCAGCCGGGAGTCGGAGGCGATCATCGTGGACCTGCTCAAGGAGCTGCGCATGCCGGTGCAGTACGTCATCGTCAATGAGGCAGGCGCCAGCGTGTACTCCGCCAGCAAGCTGGCCACGGAGGAGTTCCCGAAGTTCGACGTGGGGCAGCGCAGCGCGGTGTCCATCGCAAGGCGGCTCCAGGACCCATTGGCGGAGCTGGTGAAGATAGACCCCAAGTCCATCGGCGTGGGGCAGTACCAGCACGACATGAACCAGAAAAACCTAAGCGAGACCCTCTCCGGGGTGGTGGAGGACTGCGTGAACAAGGTGGGCGTGGACCTAAACACCGCCTCCGCATCACTTTTGGAGTATGTGTCCGGCGTGAACAAGGCATTGGCGAAGAGCATCGTGGCGTACCGGGAGGAGAACGGCGCCTTCACCAACCGCAGGCAGCTGCTGAAAGTGGCGAAGCTGGGGCCCAAGGCATTTGAGCAATGCGCGGGCTTCCTACGCATCAAAGGCGGGGACAACCCGCTGGACGCCACCAGCGTGCACCCGGAGACCTACGACGCCGCGAAGAAGCTGCTGGAGTCGCTGGGGTATGACCTGGACGGGGTTGCCAAAGGCGGGCTGGCGGGGATTGGCAAGAAGATCCGGGACGGCAAGGCCATGGCGGAAAAGCTGGGGGTGGGCGAGATCACCCTGGCGGACATCGCCAAGGAACTGGAAAAGCCGGGGCGGGACCCCCGGGACGAGATGCCCAAACCCATCCTGCGCTCGGATGTGATGGAGCTCAAAGACCTGAAGCCGGGCATGACGCTCAAAGGCACCGTGCGCAATGTCATCGATTTCGGTGTGTTCGTGGACATCGGCGTCCACCAGGACGGGCTGGTGCACATCTCCCAGATCACCGACCGCTACATCAAGCACCCCCTGGAGGTGCTTAGCGTGGGCGACGTGGTGGACGTGCGGGTGCTGGGCGTGGACGAGGCGAAGAAGAGGATATCGCTTAGTATGAAGAATGTGTAGCTTCTTCGCAGCTACAAAATGTGTGGCTGCTACGGAGCTGCAAAATGTGTAACTGCTGCGCAGCCACACAGACATAGAGTTTGCGCAGGGCGCAGACTCCGTCTTTTCTGAAACGGAGCGGGGTGCATATGGCTGAGCGGATTTACGAAACTGCATCCGAGGCGGAGACGTTCAATCTGGCGAAAAGGATGGGGGAAACGGCCAAGGCAGGGGAGGTCTATGCGCTGGACGGGGATCTCGGGGCGGGGAAGACCGTGTTCGCCAAGGGGTTCGCGGCCGGCCTGGGCGTGGCTGGGCCTGTCACCAGCCCCACATTCACCATCGTGAAGGAGTATGGGGGCGGCAGGCTGGCGCTGTACCATTTTGATTTATATAGGGTCTCTGCTACGCAGGACCCTCGGGCCTCTGCGATAGGCAGCGAGTCGCTTGGGCTGATGGATTCGTCCCAGGGACCCTCGGACGCAGCGGAGGAGGCATTGGAAGACCTGGGGTATGAGGAGTATTTCTACGGCGACGGGGTGACGCTGGTGGAATGGGCAGGGCTGGCGCCGTGGTTGATCCCCGGGGATGCGGTACACGTGCGCATAGAGCGGGACAGCACAAGGGGCGACGGGTATCGCTCGATCACTGTGAAAAGGAAGAATGACGGCGAGTTCCCATCAGATGGAGGTGCATATGGCTGAAAAGAAACGGATCAAAAATCTGATGGGGAAGGCATGATGGGGGGGCGTGTGAGGATCCTTGGCATCGAGAGTTCCTCCCTGGTGGCGTCGGTGGCGCTGGTAGAGGGGGAGTCGCTGGTGGCCGAGTACACGACGAACTTCAAAAAGACGCATTCCCAGACGCTGCTGCCCATGATCGACGAAATGATGGGGATGGTGGGGGTGACACCGGACACGGTGGACGCCATCGCGGTGGCGGGTGGGCCGGGGTCGTTCACGGGCCTGCGCATAGGCGTGGCCACGGCGAAAGGGCTGGGGCTGGCGCTGCAAAAACCCCTGATACACATCCCCACGCTGGATGCCATGGCTTACCAGTTCTTTGGGAGCGACGCCCTCATCTGCCCGATGATGGACGCCAAGCGGCAGCAGGTATATACGGGGCTGTACACATTTGACCGGGGATTCCAAACCCTGCGGGGGTCGCGCGCCATGGGCGTGGAGGAGTGGCTGGGGGAACTGGCCAAGATGCCGCGCCGGTCTGGGCTGCGGGGGTCGCGCGCCATGGGCGTGGAGGAGTGGCCTGGGGAGCCGGCGGAAAGGGTGCGACGGCACGAAAGACCGGATGGCGCCCGGGAATCGGCGCATCTTTGGGGCGCCGGCGGGGAAAAGGCTGGGCATCCGGTTGGGGGGATCGCTGCAGGATGCCCTGGGGAAGTGCAGGGGGATCCTGTGGGGCTGATGCCGGGTCGTGGCGCCCGCATCATCTTCCTGGGCGACGGGGTGCCGGTGTACCGGGATGCCATCGAGGCCGCGCTGGGGGACCGGGCGCAGTTCGCGCCGCCCCATATGAGCCGCCAGAGGGCCGGCGCGGTGGCCGCATTGGGCCAGGTGTACTTCGGGGAGGGGAGCACCGTGGACGGCAAGGATTTCCCCATGGTGTACCTGCGCAAACCCCAGGCCGAGCGGGAGCGGGAGCGCAAGGCAAACCGTTGAAGAGTATCCTTTTCGGGGTCACGATGCCGTCAAGGCACGTGTTGACAAGTGGACGGATGACGGTGAAGCCGATAGGGTTTATTGGTCAAAGGCCGGTGTCTATGCTTTCCCGATCCCGAAGAGCAGGAAGCGCAGGAGGGGGATGCGGCGGAGGATCTCGGCCAGGGCGAATGTCACGGGGTAGACGCCCACCAAGAGGGTGGCGTATACCCCGGCCATGGGCCAGGCCGCGATGTGGGTGAGGGGGTAGGCCATCAAGAGCAGCACGATGTAGTGCAGCACGTAGAATGGGAAGCTGCGTGCACGCAGGAACATAGAAACGGGGCCGCTGCCGCCCATATGACGCCGGCCCAATCCCAGCAGCGCGGCGCACATGAGCCACTGGTAGGCATTGACCAGGGGGCTTTGGAGGAAGGCACCGTCGGAAAAGCTCCTGCCGTAGAAAACCCAGGTGACGCCCACCCCGGCGCAGACGGCGCAGATGGCCAGGGGCAGGGCTGCGCGCTCCAGCCGCGCCAGCACGCCCTCGTGGGAAAACACGCAGTACCCCAGGAGGAACACCAGTATGTAGATGCCCAGGCGAAAGACCGTCACGATAGGGATGTTGCCCACGTAGGACGAGCCCCAGACGGGGATGAAGAGGAGCAGCGCGGCGGGGAGGTTCGCCCGGGCGCCCAGCGCGAGAAGCCGCCCTTGGCGGTCGATGGCACGCAGGATGGTCAGGGCCAAGGAGCATACGATGAGCTGGGGCAAAAACCACAGCACGCCGATGTTGGTGACGTAGATGACGTATTTCACCGGGCCGGGGATCATGGCCCCCTGGCCGCCGAACATATCCAGTGACAGGTCCGTAATCCAGCCGTTGACCCAGCCTATGATGAATATCCCTGCGAAAAACGGGATGACCAGTTTTCGCACACGCTCCCGCCAGAACGCCCTTCCGCCCCGGCTTTCCAGGGAATACCGGGCGCTGATGCCCGCCAGCAGGAACATGAACGTCATGATCCAGGGGTAGATGAAGTAGCAGAACACGTCCAATGGGGGGATGCCGGCCACGCCGATGTTGGTGATGACGCCCGCGCTGTTGAGCAGGTAGAACACGTGGTAGAATGCGACCACCAGCACCGACATCGAGCGCAGGTTGTCTATGAAGTGTTTTCTGGGCATGGTTTCATCTCCCGGTATGGCGCGCGGCCCTATGCGTGGCTTTGTGCGCGGCTTTGCCATGTTTTTCCAGTGATGATTATAACAGAGGACCGCTGCCCTGGCAAGGGGAATCGCGCAAAAAGGCGCATCGGCTGTTGGAACCGGCCAATGCGCCCCTTTGATGCCTATATGGAACTGTCCCCCGGAAGAGGTGGATGGTGATGCGTCCGTCCGGCACGAGCCGTCACGCGTGCCCATATGGAACCGTTCCCATGAAACGGGATGAATGGGTGCGGGTCATGTCTGCTGTTGCTTTCTGTAGGCAACCGCCGATGCGACGACGCCGAAGGCGAACATCAGCGTGATGATCAGGCAGAAGACGATGAGCTTGACGACCATGTCCGGGATCAGGCCGAACTTCATGCCGGCGAACACGCTGTCGAAGATCATCTCCCCTGCGCAGAAAACGGTGCAGTTGAAGCCGCCCGGGGCGACTGCAGCCAGGTACTGTCCGGCGCCGACGAAGGAGATCACCATGCTCACAAAGTAGGCGCCGTACATGATGCGCATGATGCCTTTCATCCCCGCATGGGTCGCGACCGCCAGTCCCTGGGCACATAGGCCCACCGCCGCCGCGAAGACGAAAGACAGGGCGATGCCCACCGGCGCCGGCACGAACGCAGGGTTAGGGGCGATGATGGGGAAAGCGTCCGAAGGGTAGATCAGGCTGAACAAAAGGGACACGACGACGTCCACCAAAAAGGCGGTGAGCATCATCTTGTGGACGGGCCTTTGCGCGTTGTGGTAGGCTTTCCACAGGGGCACGCCCTCCTTGCGCTGGGCGTTGATGGCCTCCGACGTGCCCGGCGACAGGCCGATCAGGCACAGCAGCGCGCCCATCCCTGCCGCGGCCGTGAACCGCTGGGTGACGCCGGCCAGGTAGAGGAGCGTGAAAATGATCCCGCAGACGATGAGCATCATCGGCACGAGCAGGGGGAACTCCCTGCCGACCAGGGCGGCGCACAAAAGGTAGACGACCTGCGTCCCTACGCCGATGGCGCCGGTGTAGAGCGCGGAGTACAGCATGGATTTGCCGGGGCTTACGTTTGGCATGGTTCCATCCTTTCTGGGCCCCTGCGGGCGGCCGCCCGCAGGGGCGAATCAACACCGGGGCTGCAGCGGGGCGATTGCGCGGCACTGCAACCGGCATGCAGCATCGCAGATTTGCCGCCAGCCCCGGTGCGGCTTTTGTAAGGCGGCTATGCAAGGCCAAGCAAGCCGTCGCAGCCGGTGTCCGGGGAGCCCCGTCCCCGGCGGGGCAGCCCCGGTGCGGCTATCGCAAAGCGGTCATGCCGGGTTGAGGCGGCTGCTTCCACGGGGCGGCTGTCGCAAAGCGCCTATGCCAGGCGCATGATGGCGCGCTGGACGTAGGTCCGCAGCTGCTTGATCTTGAAAGCGTTGTGCGCCAGGGGCAGGGAACCCTCCATGGCCAGGTCCGCCGCTGCGTCCGCGGTTTCCTGGGTCAGAGCCTTGCCCACCAGGTATTCCTCGACTTTCGTCAGGCGGATGGGCACGGGCGCCGCGCCGCCAACGGTGACGCGGGCGTAGGTGAACTTGCCGCCCTCCGCTTTCAGGATCGTCGCCACGCTGACGATGGCGAAGTCGATGGCGTCGCGCAGGCGGAACTTGTCGTAGTGGGCCACGGCCCCCTTGACGCTGGGCATGGTGATGGCGGTGACGATCTCCCCGGGTTTCAAAGCCTCGGAGATGCACAGCGCCTCCGTGAAAAACGCCTCGGCGGGGACCTCCCGCTTGTTGGTGACGATGGTCGCCCCCAGGGCGATCAAGGCGGGGGACAGGTCGGAAGGGTTCACGGCGTAGCAGCCGCAGTTCAGGCAGCGCCCCGCCTCGCAGGCGGCCTCCTCCCGGGTCAGGCTGGAAGAGTCCTCTTTGTCGATCCCGCGCTCCGGGGCAGGCAGCTCTTTCAGGCGGGAGGGCTCGGTTTTCTGCGCCGCGTCCGGGTCGTAGGTGATGAACGCGTTGCGGGTGGCCCCTGTCCAGGTCCCGCCCTTGCAGTCGGGTACGCCCAGGTAGTGGCACATGCCCCAGGCAGCCCTGCGTCCCGTGGCCACGCCCTGCACCACGGTGGCCGGGCCCAGCGTCGCGTCGCCGCCGGCGAAGATGCCGGGCCGGGAGGTGGACATCTCGTCGTCGTCCGCCACGGCGATGAGGCCGCCCCGGGTCAGCTGCAGCTGGTACTTCTCGTCCAGGAAGGACAGGTCCACCAGCTGGCCGATGGCCATGAGGATGGTGCCGGCCTGGACGATGATCTTGTCATTTTCGTCGTACTGGGGGTTGAACCGGTGGTTCTCGTCGTAGACGCCGGTGCATTTCTTCAGCTCCATGCCCTTGATGGAGCCGCCTTCCTCCACCACTTTCGAGAGGCCCCAGGAGGGCATGATCACCACGCCCTCTTCCTCGGCGCGGGCGATCTCCTCCTTGCTGGCGGGCATCTCCCCCCGGGACTCCACGCAGGCCATGGTGACTTTCTTCGCGCCCAGGCGTTTGGCGGTGATGGCCACGTCCATGGCCACGTTGCCGCCGCCGGTGACCAGCACGTCGTCCCCCAGGCGTCCGGAGAACCATTTCTCCACCTCCACCAGGAAGTCCAGGCCGAAGGTGGTCAGCTCCTCGCCGGCCAGGCCCACGATGCGCCGCTTCCAGGCGCCGGTGGCGTAGAACACGCTGTCATAGCGTTTTTCCAGGTCCGCGGGCGCGATGTCCTTTCCGACCTGGGTGTTCAGGACGAAGTCGATCCCCATGGCCGCAAGGGCTTTCGTCTGCTGCCGGACGATGTCCTTTGGCAGGCGGTAGGCGGGGATGGCGTACATCAGCATGCCCCCGGCCTCCTCCTTGCTATCGTAGACGGTCACTTTGTTCCCGGCTTTGCGCAGGAAGTACGCCGCCGTCAGGCCGGATGGGCCTGAGCCTATGACGGCCACGGATTTGCCGCTCTCGGCGGCGGGGGGGGCGTAGAACCGGGCGGCGTTTTCCAGGACGTAGTCGCCCACGGTGCGCTCCACATGGGAAACGGCGACGCTTTCGTCGCTCTCGCAGCGGTTGCACCGGTCTTGGCAGAAATGGGCGCACACCCGGGCAGTGATTGCCGGGATGGGGTTCGCCTGGAGGAGGATGTCCGCCGCCTTGTCCCAGTCGCCCTTGCGGATCTGCTCCATGTAGGCGGGGATGTCCGTGCTGGCGGGGCACTCTTTCTGGCAGGGGGTGGTTTTCAGCTTGCGGCCGCCGAAGACGGAGTGGTAGCGGTTGTCGCCCAGGAGGGCGTAGCAGCGGTCGCCGCCCTTGCGGGCGCAGTTCAGCCTGCCGCCGATCTCGTGGGGGTACCGGTAGTACCAGCAGCGCACATCCTGGCAGACGTTGCCCCCCACCGTGGCGATGTTGCGGATCAGGGGCGTGGCGACGCTGTAGGCGGCCTGGGCCAGGAGGGGCGCATGTTCCTTCACGATCTCGGACCCTGCCACCGCCGTCAGCTTCGTGGTCGCGCCGATTTTCAGGGTGCTGCCGTCGAAAGCGATGCCCTCTGCGCCTTCGATGTGTTTGATGTCCACCAGCTTGCTGGGGTATTCCGGGAGGATGCGCTCTTTCAGGACGCCCAGGAGGTCGGTACCCCCGGCGATGATCTCGCTGCCCTTTTCGGCGGTGAGCACGGCGGAGGCCGCCTCAAAGCTGTCCGGACGCGCGTAGTCGAAATGCTTCATATGGATGACACCTTCCTTTCCGATGTATGCTTCGCGCACATGCCTTTATATCTTGCCCAGCGCTTTGAGGATGACCTTCGGGGTGGCGGGGTACTCGGTGACATGCACGCCGGTGGCGTTGTAGATGGCCTGCATGACTGCCGGGGCGCTGCCCGCGCCGGTGATCTCGCCCACGCCCATGGCCTTGAACTGGAAAGAGGGGATGGGCGTCTCGAGGATGGACGTGTCGAACTTCGGGAACATGTTAAAGGGGCGCCATTTGTACTCGATGAGGTTGAAAGCCAGGTTGCGCCCGGTCTGCTTGTCCAGGATGGTCTCCTCGAACAAGGCGGAGTCCATGGTCGCCGCGCCGATGCCGCCGTGGAACTGGGATTCCAGGGACTTCGGGTCGATGACTTTCCCCACGTCTGAGCCGCTGAGCACCCGCAGGATCTGGGTCTGCCCGGTCTCCAGGTCCACCTCGGCCTCCAGGAAGAACACGAGGCAGGCGGGGATGCCAAAGGTCTCCACATGCTTGCCGTACCCCACCAGGGAGAGCATTTCTGGGATCAGGTGTTTCCAGGCGACGAAGCGCTCGGGCATGTGCTTGGAGCGTACGCCGAAATTCACCAGCTCCATGGTGTCCGGCGGCACCTCCAGCTTCGGCTCGGCCAGCTTGAAGAGCTGGTCCCGCAGGTCCTCGCACGCCATGCAGACGGGACGGCCGTAGGTGATGGTGCCCCGGGAGCCGCAAAGGCCCAAGGCGAATGGGTTGTGGTTGCCCTGCCCCGGGCTCGTCGTGGAAACGTTTTCGTAGGGAACGTTCAGGATCTCGGCGACCATCTTGCACAGGGAGGAGCGCTGGCCCTGGCCGCACTCCGCCACGTCCATGTGCAGGACCACATGGCAGCTGTCCCCCACGATGTCCGGGGAAATGCGCACGATGCACTCGTTGTTGTCCTCGCCCAGGTCCGCATTGCCCAGGATGGCGCAGCCCGCGCCCCTGGCCCGTTTGCCGTCCGGGGAGACCCAGCTAGGCTTGCCCCAGCCTTTCCAGGCGTCTTTCCAGCCGAACTTGTCCGCCGCGGCCTGGATCGCCGGGACGTAGTTCACGTCGCAGGCTTTCCACAGGAGGCCGTCGCGCCAGACGAAGCGGTCGCCGGCGGAGATGTAGTTTTTCTTATAGAATTCCACCGGGTCGATGTTTGCTGCCTCCATGGCGCGGCAGTAGAGGAGGCTTAGGCAGGCGTTGAGCTCCATGCCGCCGTAGCCCCGGGCGATGCCCGCGGGGATGCGGTTGGTGGCCATCAGTGCGGTGTCGATGTCCCAGTTGACGCATTTGCCGCCGATGATCTGCGCCTCGCCCAGGCCCACGCCGATCTGGCCCTGGGTGGTGTTGCCGATGGCGCCCGCATCCACCGTCCAGAAACCTTTCACCGCTTTCAGGTAGCCGTCCTTGCCCACGCCGATCTTCATCTTCATCTGGGAGCCCAGGCGCATCTCGTATGCGGAGAGCTGCTCGGTCTTGGTCATCGCGACCTTCACCGGGCGTTTCGTCGCCATGGAGAGGGCCGCCCCGCAGATGAACTGTGCGGTCATCGCGTGCTTGTTGCCGAAACTGCCGCCCACGTTGAATGTTTCCACCACGAGGTTGCTGCCGGGGATGATGAAGCTGCCCAGCTGGCGGAAGACGCCGGACCCCTGGGAGGTGGCCCAGCAGTGGAAATCCAGGCCCCCGTCCCAGCGGATGATCACCTGGGGCGGCTCGGCGGCCAGGGGGGTGGGCATCTTGTTATACTCCATGAATTCTTCGATGATGTACTCGCTCTCGGCAAAGCCGGCTTCCGTGTCGCCCCGCTGCAGGTGCCAGTACAGGCCCTGGCGCTGGAAGGGGGGGAACCCGCCGGGGATCTCGTTGCCCGCAAACTGGCCGGGGTAGAGCTGCTCGGCGTCCGGCCGGGCGGCCGCGATGCCGTCGAAGACCGCGGGGAGCACTTCGTACTCCACTTCGATCAGGTCAAGGGCCTCGTCCGCGATCTCCACGGTGTCTGCGGCGACGTAGGCCACGCAGTCACCCACGAAGCGCAGGTGGCTGTCCAGGGGGCGTTTGGACGGCGGCCAGCCCAGCAGCCAGTTCTCAGGGAGGTCGCTGTCCGTGAGTACGGCGCGGACGCCTTTCAGGGCCTTCGCCTTGTCCGTGTTGATGCTGAGGATGCGTGCGTGGGCATGGGGGCTGCGCAGGCTGCGCCCATAGAGCTGGCCAGGCACGCTGAAATCGTCCAGGAAGATGCACTTCCCTGTCACGATGTCCCGGGCGTCCTTGCGGGGCATGTATTTGCCGATGTACTGCAGGTCGGTGTACTCAACATTGTAGTTTGACATAGGGTCACTCCCCTTCCTTCCCGGCGCCGATCAGATCGCGCACGGCATCGAACACATGGTAATGGCTGACGCAGCGGCAGTAGTTGCCCGACAGCGCCTCGTCCACCTCTTTCTCGGTGGGCGCGGGGTTTTTGTTCAGCAGGGCCTTCAGGGCCATGATGATGCCCGGCGTGCAGTAGCCGCACTGGAATGCGGCCGCGTCGATGAACGCCTGCTGGATGGGGTCCAGCTGGCCGGTCGCAGGGTCTTCCAGTCCCTCGATGGTGAGGATGTCCGCGCCGTCTGCATCCACCGTCAGCATCATGCAGGAGGGAACGGCGTCCCCGTTCAGGATGACGGTGCAGCAGCCGCATGCGCCCTCGCTGCAGGACTGCTTCGCGCCCGTCAGTTCCAGGCGACGGCGCAGGGTTTCCACCAGTGTCTCCTCGGGGGGGACCTGTCCGAACCGGGTACCCACCGAGAACTCGTATTCCCGGCCGTTGACTGTCATGGCAATGCTCTGTACATCCATATCTGCGCTCCTTTCTTGGAGGTATTGCCCCACCAAACCAAATGATGCGCGTTCGGCATTGGTCTCAACTTTGTGCCAGGTTTCGTCGGCGGAGCAATCACTTATTATGCACATTGTACATATTTCAGAATTACAAGTCAATGAATTATACAAAATAATGGTTCAAACGAATGATTCTTAAAAAGCAGTCGCTTTTTGTTTGCAATTTTATGCGTCATGGTGTAGAATGAATGGCAAATATGCACTGCTATGGGTGATAAAGGAGACTTGCATGGACGCAAACCAACCTACCGCAAAGGAACGGCTGCTGCAGACGGGGCTTCGCCTCTTTTCCCGGCACGGCTATGACGCCACGTCCACCCGCATGATCGCCGCCGACGCACATGTGAACCTGAACATGATCCAGTTTCACTTCGGGGGCAAAGAGAATTTCTACAGAGGTGTGCTGGAGTATGCGTCCGGTGCACTGAAGGATGCCTATGGCGGGGTGTACGAGGAGATACAGGCGGCTAAAGCGAAAGGCGCGCTGGATGCGGAAGCCGCATGGGGCTTCATCAGCCGCCTGATCGACATCCAGCTCCATGCGGTCATCGATCAGCCGGATCCCGAGCGGCTGTCGCTGATGTACTGGGAGCAGAGGACCGGCGTCGCCGACTGTACGCCGATGTCCGACGTCGCCCAGACGATGTGCGAGGCGACGCTGGCGTCACTGATCGTTGCGTACAGACCGGGGGTAGACGAGCACACTGCGGCCGTGCTCAGCAGGTTTATCAACGGCGGGATCGTCTCTTTCGGCGAGCACCCGGAATTCAGCCGTCTGCTCAACGGCAGGATCAGTGACAATGTAACCGGGCGCATAAAAGAGGCCCTCAAACCTTTCATCATGTCAAGCATCGAGGGGTATTCACGGGGGGATGGGAACCTGTTGGGTGACGGATAGGGATGGGCTCGTGCTTTTGGGCGGGCCGTATTCACGGGGGAGTTGGAGGCCTGTTGGGTGACGCCGTTGCCGGCGCGCGGCGGCAGGGGCTGGGTTTGGGTCAGCGGGTAGATGACTGCAGTCCCGGGCATGGCGGAAGGCGCATGGATTCCACATGGGGGTGGGTACGATGGCAGACGCAAGGTTCCGCTGTATCGTGACGGTCCGCATCGCAACGCAGACCAAGCACCGCGGGGCGTTTTTCGGCCCTGGGCCATGTGAGCTCCTGTACCGGATCGAGGAGCTGGGGTCAACCGTCGCCGCCGCAAAGAAGATGGGTATCTCCTACAGCAAGGCGCGCATCCTCATAGAGAACCTGGAACGGGAGCTGGGGTACGCCGTGGTGATCCGCAAGCAGGGCGGCAAAGACAACGGCAGCTCCCGCCTGACAGAGGAGGGCAAGCGCTTCCTCGCCCTCTATCAAAGGCTGTCAGACGGGATCAATGTGCTGGCGCAGGGCATGTTCGCGGAGGTTTTCGGCGATTATGGTCAAGTGCCGGCTTCTACCCGGCAGGACTTGCCATAGAACACGACCCCGTACTTCGCGATATTTTGCAGCCCCTTTCTTCCAGCTCGAATGCGTAGCCTTTCTCGCCGATCTGGCGTCATATCTCCTTGACTGCGGTGGCGCCGTCCAGGGTGAAGCCGTGGCGGTCCAGGCAGGCGGCCCAGGCGTCATCACCCCCGGCCAGGGTGGTTTTCAGCCGGCCCAGGCCGCGCTTTTCCGCACGGTGGCGGATCTCCCCGATGAGCTGGGAGGCGTACATGCAGCGGAGGTATTTGGGTTCGATCCGCAGGTCAAGGATCTTGCAGGCGTCCCCGTCAAAGGCGTAGGACAGGTAACCGACCCGCTCGCCCCGTGAGTAGCCCGCGACGGTGCCATGGTCTTCACCGGCCGCCTCGTCCCTGAACAGGAGGCTGTAGTCGTCATTGGACCACCCCTCGAACCATTTCCTTTTCCTCTCCCGGAATACCTGGGGCAGGTGGGCGCTGTCTTGAAGCAGGACGTCCTCCCAGATGCCTTGCGCGCTGTCACGGCGGACATGACTGACCGCGGTGTTGGTGCCGAACTTCGACTTGCCGGGGAACGCCGACTCGATGAAGCCGTTGAGGGCCACAGCATGTGTGACCGCAAGGAAACTGCCATCCGGCAGCCCGGCGGCGAGGCGCTCCAATGCCCCCTTGAGGCGCAGCCCCGCTTCGTGCTCGGACTCGCCCCCGGGGCAGGGGTAGTAGTGGCGGTCGGCCATCCAGGCTATGTGCTCCTCGGGGTAGAGGGCCCGTGCCTCATGCCAGCTCAATGACTCGAAACAGCCCATGTTCTGCTCGTGCAGGTCGTCCACCACCGTCACCGTCATCCCTTTGGCGTCGGCGATGGCCTGCGCCGTGGACCGGGCGCGCTGCAGGGGGCTGGAATAGATGATGTCCAATGGCGTCGCGCGGAACCGGTCTGCGACCAGTGACGCCTGGTACTCGCCCCTTTTGGTCAGCCCTGCGTCCCAGATGCCATTCAGGCGGCTGTACAGGTTCCCGTAGGACTCCCCGTGCCGCACCAGGTAGATGTCTGTCATGGTGTTCCCTCCCTCTTTTTTCCATTTATGTGAGTATAGCACAAAAGGCAATCTCGGGTAAGGGGAATTTTTAGCGGAATAGGAGAGCAACGGTGCCAAGAATGCGGTTCACGAAACCGTATGTCATGGATTGGTCAGGAGATGAAGGAACTCCCCTGGCAGGATCGCCGGTATCTCTGATGCCGAATAATCTTTGACGTTTCGTGTCACAATATACTGCGCATGTGCTGCTGCGGCGCATTTGCCCTGGAGACAATCTTCGAAGTCGGAAGAGCCCACATATTTCTCTTCTCTCCAATCCGCCAGCTCTGCCTTGATATCTATATGATTGATTTGTCAATATATTTGGGTGTTATACAATGCTCCGCCGACTAAATCTTGCGCAAAGTCGAATGCGCATTGTTTGGTCGGTAGAGCAATAACATTCTATTGACATGGGTTGGTGTTATGGGATAAACTAAGGTAAACATAAGACAAACACCCTAAGTGACATATGAAAAAGCATAGTGAAGACGTGCGGTGACGGGCAGGCAGGAGGGTGTTATGGGAGGAAGCGGTGGGAATTATCCGGGAAGGGGCCGGATGGGGGCGGATGGCAGGCTTGGGAAAGGCACCATGGATGCCGGCCCTGCCGTCCGGCGGACCCGGACGGAGGACAGGCGAAGTGACGCCGGTTATGGCGCTGGTTCGACCGTCCGGCGGACCCGGACGGAGGACAGTCGAAGTGACACCGGTTATAGCGCTGGTCCGGCCGTCCGCCTTATGCGGTTGGCGGACGTGGCGCAGGTGGGCGCATTGGAGCGGGAGTGTTTCGCAAACCCATGGTCCGAGGGGATTTTGACGGACGGCCTGGGCAACCACCTGGACTGTTTCTGGGTGCTGGAGGAAGCGGGTGCCCTGCTGGGCTACCTGTCCATGCGGGTCATCACCGACGAGGGGGAGCTCAACCGTATCGCGATATCGCCGGCATACAGGGGGCGGGGGCTTTCCAAGCTGCTGATGGATACGATGTTCGAGTATTGCCGGGGCCACGAGGTGCGGCGCATTTTCCTGGAAGTGCGCTCGGGAAACGAAGCCGCCAGGGGGCTGTATGCCTCCTGCGGTTTCTCGCAGATCGCCGTGCGCAAGGGGTATTACCGCAAGCCGGTGGAGGATGCGCTGATCTTGCGGTGGGAAGAGGAGCCGCCAACCCAGGATGGCGCATAGCCGCCGCAGGAGGTACGTCGTGTCAGTGGAGGTAGTCGCCCGGCGGCGCGGGGCCGGTGAAAACTTCGTGCGTCGGCGCAGGGTAGCAAAATAGGTGCGCACCAACCGCAAGGCTGCGGACTGTGCGGATATGATAGAAATGATTGGAGTATAGATCGGATGCTGGATGTTTGTTTGCTGGGCACGGGGGGGATGATGCCCCTGCCGTACAGGTGGCTCACCTCCCTGCTGCTGCGGTGCGACGGGAGCAACCTGCTCATCGACTGCGGCGAGGGTACGCAGATCGCGCTCAAAGAAAAGGCCTGGAGCCCGAAACCCATTGACACTATATGTTTCACGCACTTCCATGCGGACCACTGCAGCGGCCTGCCGGGCCTTTTGCTGACCATGGGCAATGCGGAGCGCACGGAGCCTTTGACGCTGGTGGGGCCCAAGGGGCTGGAACGGGTGGTGGAGGCGCTGCGCACCATCGCGCCGGAGCTGCCCTTTGACCTGCGCTACATAGAGCTGTCGGGCGTGCGGGAGCGCATCGAGCGAAAGCCCTATGTGATCGAGGCGTTTCGGGTGAACCACCGGGTGACATGCTATGGGTACGCCATTTCCATCCCCCGCAAGGGGCGCTTCGATGCGGCCAGGGCCAAAGAGCTGGGGATCCCCCTGCAGTTCTGGAACCGCCTGCAAAAGGGGGAGACCATTGCGGTTGGCGCGGAAGGTGACGACGTTGGACCGGGTGCGGTCGGGACAGGGATAGTGGCCCGCCGAAGGGGGAAAACCGACGGCGGGGAGAAAACCGACGGCGGGGCGCACAGTGGCGCCACGGCGGGGCACATGATATACACCCCGGACATGGTCATGGGCGAGGCCAGGCGGGGGCTGAAAGTGACATACGTCACGGACACCCGGCCGGTGCCCATCATATCGGAATACGCCGCAGATGCGGACCTGTTCATCTGCGAGGGGATGTACGGGGAGCCGGACAAGGAGGCCAAGGCCCGGGAGCACATGCACATGACATTCGTCGAGGCGGCGAAGCTGGCGGCGCGGGCGAAGCCCCAGCCCCGGCAGATGTGGCTGACACACTACAGCCCGTCGCTGCTCCACCCCGAGGAGTTCATGGGCCAGGTGCGGGAGATCTTCCCCCGGGCGTACCCCGGAAAGGATGCGAAGACGGCGGAGCTGCGCTTCGAGGACGAGGAGTGAGGAGATGAAAGACGAACGCATCCTGGCGGTGGAGACGTCCTGCGACGAGACGGCGGCGGCGGTGGTGGAGGGCGGGCGCAAAGTGCTGTCCAATGTGATTTCCTCCCAGATCGCCACCCATGCGCTCTACGGGGGCGTGGTGCCGGAGATCGCATCCCGCAAGCACATGGAAATCATCGACCAGGTGGTGGGGCAGGCGCTGGGCGATGCCGGCATAAAGCTGCAGGAGGTGGACGCCATCGCCGTGACCTACGGGCCGGGGCTGGTGGGGGCCCTCCTGGTGGGGGTGGCGCACGGGAAGGCCATGGCGTACGCTTTGCGCAAACCACTCATCGGGGTGAACCACATCGAGGGGCACGTGTGCGCGAATTTCATCACCCACGAGGGGTTGACGCCCCCTTTTTTATGCCTGGTGGTGTCCGGGGGGCACACCCACCTGGCGGCGGTGCCTGACTATGGCGTGTATGAGATCATCGGAGAGACCGTGGACGATGCGGCCGGGGAGGCATTTGACAAGGTAGCCCGGGCGCTGGGCCTGCCCTACCCTGGGGGGCCGCAGATAGACCGGCTGGCGAAAGATGGGAACCCCCTGGCGTTTCCTTTCCCGGTGGCGAAACTGCCGGACGCACCTTACAACTTCAGCTTCAGCGGGCTCAAATCGGCGGTGCTCAACCACCTCAACCAGGAGCGGATGCGCACGGCTGCGCATGCGGCACGGTCCGGGGGAGGGGCAGCGGAAAGCCGTGGTGCGGTACGCCCTGGCGGCGGTGGTGTGGCGGCCGCGCCACCTGGGGGCGATGCGGACGTTTCGGGGATGGATCCGGGGGTCGTGGATGCATCCGCTGCCTCCGGCCAAGATGCGGATCCAGCGAGGGATGGGGCTTTTACGGCGGACGTGGCGGCGTCTTTCCAGCATGCGGTGATCGAGGCGCTGGTGTCCAAAACCATGGCGGCGGCGCAGTCCCATGGTTTCCGCAAGGTGGCGCTGGCGGGGGGCGTGGCGGCCAACTCGGCGCTGCGTGCGAGGATGCGGGAAGCATGTGCCACGCAGGGGAAGACCACGCTTTACTACCCTGACAAGGTCTACTGCACGGACAACGCCGCGATGATCGGCTCCGCTGCGTACTATGCGCTGAAGAGGGGGGAGCGCAGCGGCTGGGACTTGAACGCCGTGCCCGGACTGCGGCTGGGGGAGAGGTGAGCATGGGGATGGGGATGCCATTGTATACCCTTTGCAAACTATGCCAAGCCAAGCCGGTTTTCGGGTGCCGGACATGGATTCGTCGAACACGGAAAGATATTACTCTGCCGGTTAAACCTTGCGCAAAGTTGTGACGAATATCGGATGCGCATTGTTTGGTTGGCGGAGCCATACAAAGGGCAGTGGCGATGGCGTGAGGGCGAGGCATGCGTATGAATATGGAAAAGGGCGTCACCGCCGTCATCGTGGCGGCGGGGCAGGGCAGGCGGATGGGCGGCGGCGTCAAAAAGCAGTATCTGAAAATCAAAGGGAAACCCCTGCTGTATTATTCATTGGCGGCGTTTGAGGCCAGTGCGGTGGACTGCATCGTCTTGGTGGTGCCGGCGGGGGATGAGGGATACTGCCGCAGGGAGATCGTGGAGCGGTACGGATTTGGCAAGGTGCGCCGTATCGTGGCGGGCGGCGAAGAGCGTTTCATGTCGGTATACGAGGGGTTGCGGGCTGCGGCGGGGGATGGCGCAGGGGTGGAAGCGGACCCGGACGGGATGGGGGACACCATAGGGGCGGTAACGGCCCCGGCCGGGGTGGGCGCAAGCATCCCAGGGGCTGGCAATGATTTGCCGGATGCCGCGGCTTCGGTGCGCGCAGGTATGGGGCGCCTAAGTGACCACCAACCACCGGGCCATGTCCTCATCCACGACGGCGCAAGGCCGCTCATAGATCAAGATACCATCCAGGCGTGCATCGATGCCGTGAAGGAACACGGCGCCTGTGCGGTGGGGGTGCCGGTGAAAGACACCCTGCGGGCGGTGGATGGGAAAGGGCTTGCGGCGGAAACGGTCCCCAGGGAGGGGCTGTGGCAGATGCAGACGCCCCAGTGCTTCGAGTATGCGGGGATCCTGGCGGCATATGAGGGGCTGCTGGCGGAGAGGGGAAAGGCATCGCCGTCGTCGGAGGGCGCCCATGCATCCCATGGCGGGCGCGGCAACGAAAGCGGGCCGGCGCCCATGCTTCCACCTTCGCAAAGGGGCGCCCATGCGTCCCATGACGGGCGCGGCGACGAAAGCGGGCCGGCGCCCATGCTTCCACTTTCGCAAAAGGGCGCCCATGCATCCCATGACGGGAGGGCATCGGCCGGTCCGGGCCGCACGGCGCCGCAGGCCATCACCGACGATGTGATGGTATGGCAATGGGCATATGGGCTATCCGAAATCGGCGTGAGAATGGTCCCCGGCAGCCCCCGGAACATCAAAGTGACCACCCCCGAGGATGTGGAGCTGGCGGCGGCGCTGCTGTAAACCAGGGAATGGCATCATACCGTCAACTGAAGCGGTTGGATGTCCATCTGCATTTTTCTCCAAAACAGAGATGCAGCTTTCTCCAAAAAGTGCTTGCAAAACACACGAAAACCCTTGCGTTTCGCAGGGTGTTTGTTATGATATGGTTGGCGGGTAGCATGGTGTTTTGGGTCTTCGCAAATGGCAAAACAGCATTCGGTGTTTCGTGTGAAAACATCAGCGTTTTCATCACTATTTGTGCCGCGGCGGATACGGGGCACCACGGTGATCCTCATCGAGTGCAAGGCCGCTGACTACATCGGAGGCCTGGAAGCCGCGGCGGACGAAGCCCTGGCCCAGATCGACAGGAGAAAATACGAAGAGGGTTGGAGGGCGGAGGGGTACCGGAACTTCATCCACTACGGATTCGCATTTTACAAAAAGGACGTGCTGGTGAAAACGGTGTGAGTGTGGTATCGCACTGCACCAGCGAGTTCACATTCTACAAAAAGGACGTGCCGGTGAAGGTGCGCGGCCATGCCGGTCTGGGTTGTTGGTTTTGTGAGGGTGCATGGGACGTTTTTGGGCATTATCGTGAAAAACAACAGAAAAAATGAATTGGACAAGTGGCATTTTCTTCTGGACTGCCACTTTTCTTTTTTGTAGAATTAACCATAGTACATATCTTCGATGGCAGCGTTTCGGGTGTATTCAGCACAATGACGAAAATACGGTAACCGCAGGGTACGGTAACCGCAGGACGAGAAGCAGGAAGCGGGATGCCGGGGCAGGAAACGAAAAGCGAAAAGCGAGCAAGCCGGCGAAAGGGCAAAAGAACTGATGCTAGATCGCCGGATGTGACGATTTGAAAGGTACGGAAAGGGGGGATGGGTTTTGGGAACACAGGGGTGGTTCCAAAAGGTTGACAAAGGCATCACGCAGGCCGTCAAGTGGATCTCTTACCTGTCGGGCGTGTGCCTGGTGGGCATCATGCTGGTGGCGTTTTTCAATGTGCTGGGCGAGAAGCTGCGAAAGGTGGGTCTCCCCGTCACGGGTATTCCCGCTTCCACAGAGATCATCCAATACCTGCATATCCCGGTGGTGTTTCTGGCGTCCGCATATGTCACGCTGGATGCGGGGCACACCAAGATCGATTTGCTCAGTTCCCGGCTGCCAAGGCCGGTGCAGGACCTATTCACGACGATTGGGTGCATATGCGGCACGGGGGTGTGCGGTTTCGTGAGCTGGCGGGGTTTTGCCCAGATGGCGAATTACATGCGCCTGCACAAGATGAGCTCGGTGACGGGTGTGGGGTTCCCCCTGTGGCCCTTTGCGCTGGTGCTGGCGCTGGGGTTCGCATTGCTGGCGGTGACGTTTTTGTGGAGCATATTCCGGCTGTACTTGGGCCCCAAGGGTGATAGGGCGGCGGGGCCGGGTGGTCCCGGCGCTGTGGAGGTCACTGGGGGGCCGGTCAGTTCAGGTGCCAAGGAAGCTGCTGTGAGCTCGGGCGCGGCGGATGGCGAAGGGGGTGAATACTGATGGCGGCGTGGACTATCGGCCTTTTGGTCTTTATCATGATGATGGTCATGGTCTTCATGGGTATCCCCGTGTTTGTTTCCATGCTCACATCCACTTTCGTGGGTTTCGTGGTGCTCTACGGCGGCGATGTGCGCATGCTCATCACCCAGTTCACCAATGCGCCGTTTTCCCTGGGGGCCAATTACAACTATGCGGTGCTCCCCATGTTCATGCTGGTGGGGTCGCTGGCCGGCGTCACGGGCGTGGCCGAGGGGGCGTTTTCCTCCATGCGGGCCTGGTTCGGGCGCGCCAGGGGGAGCCTGCTGTACGCGGTCATCGGCGCCAACGCCGTGTTCGGGGCTTGCTCGGGTTCTTCCATCGCGGGCAATATCGTGTTCGGGAAGCTGGCGATGCCGGAACTGGAAAAGGCGGGCTACAACAGGAAATATGCCATGGGGTGTATCACGGCGGCGGGGGCTTTGTCCACGCTGATACCGCCCTCCATGGGCATCATCATGTTCTGCCTGATCGCGCCGGGCAGCCTTTCGGTGGGTTCGGCGCTGGCGGGTGGCATCATCCCCGGCATCATCACCGCATTGGCCCTGTGCCTGACCGTGCGCATCATCGGCGCGGTCAAGCCCGGCAGCATCCCCCCCGGCGGCGGGGAGAAAACACCCTCTTCCGAGAAGATCAAGAGCCTGAGGCTGCTGATCCCGATCCTGGCGCTGTTCACGTTGATCATAGGCGGCACTTTCGCCGGGTGGTTCACCGCGACGGTGGGTGGCGCCGTGGGCGCGGTGGCGGTGTGCATATATGCGTTTGTGAAAAAGATCCCCATGAAGACCATCTGCCACAGCCTGTGGGAGTCGGCGGTGATGGAGGCGGGGATATTCCCCATCATAGTGGGGGGGCAGCTTTTCGGGCGGTTCATCGCCGACACGCAGCTGGCGGACTACCTGTCCATGGCCATCGCCAGGGTGAACGCGCCGCCTTTCGTCATTTTCATGCTGGTGATTGCCCTGTATATATTCTGCGGGTGCGTGATGGACATCATCTCCATCATCATCATAACCACCCCGGTGGTGTTCCCGATACTGACCGGGCTGGGTTACAGCCCCTATGCGCTGATCATCGCGCTGTGCTTCATGAGCGAGATCGCCGGGCTCACGCCGCCCATCGGCATGAACGTGTTCGCCACGGCCAATGCGCTGCGGGTCAATGCTTCAGAGATATTCAAGGGCGTGCTGCCCTATTTCGTGTGCGAGCTGCTGGTGGTGGTGCTCATCGGGCTGTTCCCGCAGATCGTGACATTCCTGCCCAAACTGATGGGCGCACCGGGGCTATAGGAAACAAGCAAGTAAATAGATATCAAAAAGCAAAGGGATTTGCAGGAGGGAAGGGAAATGAAAAAAACGAATCTACGGTGTTTGGCGGTGTCCATGGCGGCTCTTCTGATGGCTGCTTTCGTGGGGGGGTGCGGGTCTTCCCAGACCGCGGCCACCACCGCGGCCCCGGCGGCCGCCGAGACACAGGCTGCGGCGCCGGCACAGACTGCGGCGGCGGCGAAGGCGGAACTGACCATAAGTTTCTCCGCGACGTACCAGCAGGCCGAGACCGGCGGGCAGATCATCTCATATTTCATCGACAGGGTGAAAGAGCTGTCCGGCGGCAAGATCGACGTGAAGGCCAGCTGGGGCGGGACATTGTTTGACTCCCCGTCCGAGCTGGATGGCGTGTCCTCCGGCGCGGTGGACATGATCGCGCTCAACCACATGGGGCACCCCGAATCATTGGTCTACCTGTCGTTCCCGGGGTTCGCGCCGGGCGGCACCCAGGCCGCGCTGGACTATTTCAACACGATCATGTTCGACGACCCGACCACCAGCGCATTGGTCACTGAAGAGGCCAACGGGCTGGGCATCAAGTACCTGAACGTCATAGCGGGGGGCGGGAACGCACTTTGCTCCAAGCAGGAATTCAAAGACCTGGCCGACCTGGTGGCCAAGTCGTCGGCTTTCGGCAACTTCGACGCCGCGATCTGGGAGGCCCTGGGATTCCAGGTGTCCGCACTGTTCCCCCCCGACATATACGACGCATTGAACCGCGGGCAGATCGACGCCTCCGAGATGGCTCTGGCGCCCATGGTGAGCTTGGGGTGGTATGAGGTCGCGCCGTACTGGGCCCTGGACGGCACCTATGCCGCCGGCAACTTCTTCACCGTGAACCTGGACTGGTGGAACGGGCTCTCCGACGAGTTCAGGGGCTACATCCAGCAGGCCGCCGACGAAACCGAGGCGTACTCCGCCACCATCTACGACGCATCCATCGACCAGGACATCGCCACCGTCGAGACGTCCACCGGGCACAAATTCGTGGAATTGAGCCAAGGGGACATCGACACCATCTGGGCGGCTTGTTTCGAGGCCAAGGCAGACGCGGCGCTGGTCACCGGGGCCAACTCCGGCAAGACCGAGGGTCTGACGGTGATACTGGAAAAAGCGGCGGAGCTTACAGGGTATGACTGGAAACACTGATGTCCATGGGGAGGTATCCACATATGAAAAACTACCCGCATCTGCTCTCCCCTGTCAGGGTGGGGAAGATGGTGCTTAAAAACCGTTTCGTTTCCTCCAACTCGCTGCCCCATTTCCTCCAGGGGTCGGAGCCGTTCCCCAGCGAGCAGGTGATCGGGCATGTGGTGAGCCAGGCCAAGAACGGCGCCGCGGTGGTCACATTCGCCGACTGGACGAACAAAAAGCAGCGGGAATCGTTCAACGAGGACGGCAAACGCTTCCCCATGTATGACCTGGACGACCTAAGCAACGAGAACTACATCTGCCAGCTGGCGGACCAGGTGCACTCATTCGGCTCCAGGATTTCCATCGCCATCATGCCTTTCACGGCATTGGACCCGATCTACGACGTGTGCGACGTGGAGGCGATGCCGCTGCCCGGGGACGTGGCGACGACATTCAGGGAGGGGCAAAACGACTACCACATGGGGGCGCTCATGCGGGGCGGGAAGCCCGGGAAGGCGCTATCCCATGCCCAGATCAGGGAAATCATCGAGATCTACGCGGGGCGCGTCAGGTATTACCAGAAACTGGGTTTCGATATGGCCACGCTTCACTTCGCCTACCGGGCGACACTGTTTTCCCGGTTCATCTCGCCCATCACCAACAAAAGGACGGATGAATACGGCGGGGACATACGGGGGCGGGGGCGGTTCGCCTACGAGCTGTGCGCGCGCATCAAGGAGCTGTGCGGGAAGGATTTCCCCATCGAGCTCCAGATCACCGGCAGCGAAAAGGGCGGGACGGCCATCGGGGAGACCATAGAGTTCGCGAAGATGATGGAAGGGATGGCGGACATCTTCCAGTTCCGCGCGGACTCGCCCAACGCCAACCACCCCACAGGGTACAACTCCCGGAAACACCGGTATGAAGTGCTTGCGGACTGCGCCGCCGTAAAGGCCAGCGGCACGCCCATACTGTGCGAGGTGGTGGGCGGTTTCCAGGATGTGGACGACGCGGAGGAAATCATAGCGACGGGGAAGGCCGACCTCATCGGCGCCGCCAGGGCATTTTTCGTGGACGGCGAGTACTACAGGAAGATCGTCGAGGGCAGGCCCGAGGACATCGTGCCCTGCGTGCGCTGCAACAAGTGCCACGTGCCGAGTCTGGAGAGGTGGTTCAGCCTGTGCACCGTGAACCCCACCATCGGCATCGCGCACAAACTGGACAAATTCATCGAGCCCGTCAGGTCCCGCAAGAAGGTGGCCGTGGTGGGGGGCGGCCCCGCGGGGATGAACGCCGCGCTCATATGCGCGAAGCGGGGGCACGCCGTCACATTGTACGAAAAGGAAAATGAGCTGGGCGGGCAGCTGAAAATCATGGACTACCCCAGCTTCAAGTGGCCCCTGGCGGACTACCGCAGGTACCTGGTGGGGCAGCTGGGCAAATCCGGGGTCGATGTCCGCCTGGGGACGAGCGCCTCGCCGGAAATGCTGCGGGCCGGGGGGTTCGACGCCATCGTACTGGCGTTGGGCGCCAGCCCGAAAAAACCGCCCTTACCGGGTGCGGACAAGGCCTGGGACATCCTGGGCGTGTTCGGGCACGAGAAGGAGCTGGGGAAACGGGTGGTGGTCGTGGGCGGGTCGGAAAGTGGCACGGAGGCCGGGATGTACCTGGCGGAAAACGGCCACGAGGTGACCATAATCACCAGGCAGCGGACGCTGGCCCCGGACGCCACGCCCATACACTACCGGGAGTGCATCGACGAATACATCGCCACGCTGGACGGTTTCCATGATGTCAGGTGCGCCAGGACCACGGAAATCGGCGCAGGGTATGTGGGGTATACGGACAGCGAAGGCAAGGAGTGCCGCATCGAGTGCGACGACGTGGTGGCCCTGGGGGGCATGGAGCCCAGGTCCGGCGAGGCCATGGCATTTTACGGCATCGCCCGGGAGACGTATATGATCGGCGACTGCCACGAGGTGGGGTGCGTGCGGGACTGCACCCGGATGGCGTTCGTCACGGCGAACCAGATATAGGCTTCAGGCGCTTCACGATGGACAGGAAGTCGCCCAGGGCGGGGTTGGTGTTGCCGGTGCGCCAGAGCAGTCCGGGGGACATGTATTCGCCGTCGGTCACGGGGATCAGCTTGATCTTCGGGTCCCGGGCCAGGATGTTGCTGCTGTTCACGAAAGCAAACCCCAGCCCCGCCTCCACCAGGAGGGGGATGGAACTGAAGGAGGACACGGACTTGATGCCGGGCGTGCCCGGGAACCCATCGGACAGCGGCTGGAAGGGCTGCAGCAGCGCATGGCGCATGGGGTGCGGGAAGGCATCCAGCGACATGATGATCAGCGGCAGGTCTTTCGCCATCCGCAGCGACTCGGCCAGGGTGATGGTGTCCCTGGACGCCGCAGGGTGGTCCCTGAGTATGGCTATGTGCGCCAGGTCCCTGAATATGGGCATGTGGCTGAAGTCGGCAAACGCCACGTCGTCGTAGACCAGCATGAAAACCACATCCAATGAACCATCCATCAAGCCGCCAAAGAGGCCTTTCGCCCCGTGGCGGCTGATGTTTATGTCCGCATGGGGGCGCTTCCTGGCCAGCTCCCTGAAAGAGCGGGTGAGCATGTCGTCCAGGACCTGGTCTTCCAATAGGCCGAAAGACAGGCTCCCGCCGTCCTTGTCGGAGAAGGACCGGAGGTTTTTGAGGATGGTGTTGATCTCGGAGTAGACGCATGTGAGGCCTTTGGCCAGCAGTTCCCCCGCGGGCGTCAGGGAGACCACGTTGTTCCTGCGCTCGAAGAGCTTGGCGCCGACCTCTTCCTCCAGGAGGGATATCTGGCGGCTCAGGGTGGGCTGGGCGACGTAGAGGCGGTCCGCCGCCGCCGTGAAGTTCAGCAGCTGTGCGGACAGGAGGAAATACTGGATCTGGGTGGTGGTCATGGCGGCAGCCTCCTTGGTAAAATTTATCTTGCGAAAGTGTGGGCCTTTCGCGTGCGGGAACAACGCCGGGGTGGGATTCACTCACCCTTCGAAAGAAAACTGCGGCAATGAGTGGGCCCGTACCGCGGCCTCGTCGCCGGAGTTGCACACCAGGGTCAGCTGGTCATTGGCGCAGATGACGGTGGAGCCGTTGGGGGTGATCTCCCGGGACTGGCGCTTGATGGCGATGATGAGGCAGTTGGCCCCCAGCCCCAGCTCCTGCACGGTCTTGCCCACGGCGGGCGCGCCCTGGTGGACGATGGTCTCTATCTGGACGGTGGGGCCTTCGCTTTGGCGCATGCGGCCGGGCTTTTCCAGCAGGTTGTCCAGGAGGGAATCGTATATGGGCGTGCTCTTGCACAGGTCCGCCACCACATATGAAACCACCGCGACGATGGTGAATGACAGAAAATGGCTGAATGAGCCTGTCATCTCCATAAGCAGGATGATGCCGGTGATGGGCGCCCGCACGATGGATGTGAACATGCCCACCATGGCCAGCACGGCGAAATTGTAGAAAAGGTCAGGTGAGCCGCCCCAGGCCGCGATGGAGACCTTTGCGAAGATGCCCCCGATGAAAGCCCCCATGACCAGCAGCGGGAAGAATATGCCGCCGGGGGCCCCGGAGGCGAAACTGATCATGGAAAATGCGAACTTGACTGCCAGGGCCCCGAGGAGGGCGCCGATGGCCGTTTCCACGGAAAGTTCGGAGAGCATCTCGTGGCCGCCGCACAGGGCCACCGGGAAGCAGACGCCCACCAGGAGCGCCAGCAAAAATACCGGGATGGGCTTCAGGAAAGCAAACCGCCGGGGGGCCAGGTCCCACAGCCTGCCATAGTACCTGATGGTGCGGACCAGGACCGTGTTGTACAATGCGCCGCACAGGCCTGTGATGACCCCAAGGGGCAGCAGCACGTAGTAGCTCTCCAATGGGATGGCGGTGGGCACGGTGAAATGGAACACCGGGCCGGTGCCGAAAAAGAGCTTGGACACGTAATCCGCCGACACCGCAGCCACGGTGGCGGACAGCAGGGTGACGGGGGAGAGGTAGCGGTAGATCTCCTCGAATGCGAACATGACGCCCGCCAGGGGGGCATTGAACGCCGCGGCCAGCCCTGCGCTGGCGCCGCTGGCTATGAGGATGCGGCGGTGGGCGGGGGGTGAGGCGAACCGCCCACCCAGCCCGTCGGCCACGCAGGCGCCCAGCTGTATGGAGGGGCCCTCCCGGCCCAGGGACAGCCCCCCGGCCACCGCCAGGACGCCGCCGATGAATTTTTGGACGAGGGTGAAAAACCACCTGTCTTGCAGGAACCCCAGGATGATGCCCTTGACCTGGGGGATGCCGCTGCCGCCGATCATGGGGTTGTGGCGCACCAGGAGGGCCACGGCCAAGCCCAGCAGGGCGAGGATGACGACCGACGCAAGGAGGACGAGGGGCTTATAGGGGCCTGCCGTGGCCGCCCATGCCGCCCCGGCCGACGGGATGGCTGGCCCCGGACCCGCCGCGGCGGCAGTGGATGCGGTTTCGACCGCCCATGATGCTGACGTGGCATGTGCGGGTGCAGCTTGAGTGGATGCGGTGGATGCGCCCTGCCCTGCCGCAGCTGAAACGGTTGCGGAGAGGGGGGCCAGAAAAGTGCGCAGCGCGCCGTATGCCCACAGGCACACACCCTCCCCTTTCCCGATGACGAAACGGTACAAACTGGAAACCAACCCTGCCGATATGCCCACCATGAGGCTCTGGAGCAGGAACCATTCTTTCTTTTTCACAGCCAAACCTTTCACAGCAAACCCTTCACAGCAAACCTTTCACAGCAAACCTTTCGAAGCCAAAGATTTCAGAGTCGAACACGGCACAGCCCGCACATAGCTACAAGTCACTCCATAGCCAGCAGATGAGCCGTCGGGGCGGGCGCAGACCGCAAATGTGAAAGCGGTGTGCGTCCTGCGAATGTGCCGGCGGCCTGCGCCCGCATGGGGCGCAGGCGCACAAGTCCGCCCCGATGGTGGAGTGATCTCTGTAAGCGTAAATGTGCAGGCCATGTGCGCCCCCATGGGGCGCCGGCACCGTTTTTTGGGCAACTGTCATAGTACCACAGATTCGGCGATCGTGCAACATTTGAAGATATTGAAGAAAGTTTAATCAAAATGTAGTGTAAAAAACGGTAGACAGGCGCAACACTTTGCGGTATTATATACGAAACAAGGCAAATTCAAACAAATCAACCAAAACAGGGTATAGGGATGATGACTGTACGAAAGTTATGGAGAGGCTGCGCTTTTGCGGCGTGTGTGGCGATGTTTATGGTGTCCGTGGCGACCGTGGCTTGGGCGGACGAGGCAGATGGCGCCGCCCAGGCCGGTTCCCAGGGCGGCGAGACCTGGGTCGCGGACGGTTCGGGCGGGTCGTCGGCTGACGGTGCCGGCGGGGCTGTCGTCGGGGCAGGCGACCTGGGCGACGCATCCGGCGCGGCCGCAGACGGGCAGGCCGGTGGGGCCGGGGCGGCGCAGGCGCAAGCCCCCGCGTTCGGGTGGGGCGTCACGGTCAATGGCTTCGACGTGGGCGGCATGGATGCCCAGGCGGCGGCCGCCGCCCTGGCGGCGCACCTGGAAAGCGCCTACCGGCTGGACCTCGTGACCCGGGAAGGCGACACCCAGTCGCTGCCCGGCGCCGCTTTCGGGTACCGGGTGAATGTGCCTGATTTGGGCGCATTGGCCACCCAGGACGCATTGCGGGTGGCCGGGATCATCGCCGCCATGGATGCGGCGGGGGGCGCATGGTCGGAGATCCCGGGCGCCGAGTATGGCGTGGAGCTGACATATTCCTACGATGGGGCGGCGCTGGCGGAAGCGCTGGGTACGTTGCCCTGCGTTTCCGGGGGCCAGGTGACCCAGTCGGTGGATGCCTCGATTTCTGCGTTCATCCCCGGACAGGGCTTCGCCATCGTGCCGGAGGTGTACGGGAACAACGTCTACCTGCCGAACCTTTTGGGCAACGCCGACGCCGAGATCACCCATGGGCGCAGCGTGGTCTACATGGATGCCGTGGGGGCCTATGCGTTGCCGGGCATCCTCTCCGACGACCCGAGGCTCCAGGCGGTCAGGGACAGGCTCAACTCATACCTGGGCATTTCCATCGTGTATGTGGTGGGGGAGGCCCAGGAAGTGATCGGCGGCGAGGAGCTGGCCTCCTGGCTGGTCCCGGACCTGTCGTGCCTGTATGACGGCACATGGGCGACGTTCGTGCCGGGCGTGGACAGCGAAAAGGTGGTGGGTTTCCTGGCTTCCCTCCGGGAGAAGTACGGCACCACCGCCACACAGGTGGTGTATCAGAACGTGGCGGGTGTGGACATACCCGTGAACGTGGTCAGCGACTATGTGATAGACGAGGCCGCGGAGTTCCCCATACTGGTGGATTTGGTGCGGCGGGGTGAGTCGGCGGTGCGCAACATCGGCTTTGCGGCCCAGACCGTGAACTGGAACGACGCCGGCCTGGGGCCGAACTACGTGACGGTGGACCTGACGAACCAGGTGGTGACTTGCTACATCGACGGCGTGCCGGTCTGGCAGCAGCCGTGCGTGACGGGGAACCCGTCCAGGGGCAACGCCACACCCCAGGGGATATACACCGTGTATGCCAAGGAGACCAACCGCATACTGCGGGGGCAGCGTCTGGCCGGGGGCGGCTATGCATATGAGAGCTGGGTGAACTACTGGATGCCGTTCAACGGGGGCATCGGCCTCCATGACGCCAACTGGCGGCGCAGCTTCGGCGGCGACATCTACACGTACAATGGCAGCCATGGCTGCGTGAACCTGCCGCCCGCTTCAGTGCCGGCGCTATATGAACTGGTCCAGGTGGGCACAGTGGTGGTGTGTTTCTGATGACTAAGAATCTTACTGAAGGGTTTCCTGCGAAACTGATACTGCAGTTCGCGGTGCCGCTGCTTATCGGAAATCTGTTCCAGCAGCTCTACAGCATGGCTGACATGCTCATAGTGGGCAGGACCATAGGGGTCAATGCCTTGGCGGCGGTGGGGTGCACCGGGAGCATCACGTTTTTCATCCTGGGTTTTGCCATGGGCGTCACAGCGGGGCTTTCCATCCTCACGGCCCAGCGCTTCGGGGCCGGTGACGAGAGAGGCGTGAAGCGCAGCTTTGCCACCGGGGCGCAGATCAGCATGGTGGTCACCGCGGGGCTGACGGTGCTGGCGGTGCCGACGACGAGGCTGATACTGGAGGCCATGAACACCCCCGCCGAGATCATCGACGACGCATATGCGTACCTGTTTGTGATTTTCGTGGGTATTTTCGCCAGCATGCTGTTCAATTTCCTTTCCAACATCATCCGGGCGCTGGGGGACAGCAGGATGCCGCTCATTTTCCTGGTGGTGGCCTGCGTGGTGAACATCGTGCTGGACTACGCGCTGATCCGGGGCGCAGGCATGGGCGTGGAGGGCGCCGCGGTGGCGACCGTGGCTTCCCAGGTGTTCTCGGGCGTGCTCTGCCTGGTATACATATGGAAAAGGATGCCCATTCTGCACCTGTCGAAAAGCGACTGGCGTTCCACCCAAAGCGAAATGAAGCATCACCTCTTGGTGTCGGTCCCGATGGGGTTCCAGATGTCCATCATCGCCATCGGCACCATCGTGCTCCAGGCGGTGCTCAACGGCCTGGGGGCCTTGGCCGTGGCCGCATTTTCGGCCGCAAGCAAGATCGACATGATGGCCAACCTGCCCTTGAGTTCATTCGGCACCGCCATGGCCACGTATGTCGCGCAGAACTATGGCGCGGGCCTGGTGCAACGCATACGCCAGGGCGTCTTCCAGTGCTGCCTGATGTCGCTGGCGTTCTCTGTCGCGATCGGCCTGGTCAACATATTGGCCGGATACCAGCTGGCCGGTGTGTTCGTGGGCAGCAGCGAGCCCCAGCTGCAGTCGCTGGCACAGACATACCTGCGCATCACCGGGGCGCTTTACTGGGTGCTGGCGCTGCTGTATGTGTTTCGGAATACGCTGCAGGGGCTGGGTGACAGTTTGGTTCCCACTATCGCCGGGGTGATGGAGCTGATCATGCGGACATTCGCCGCAGTGGTGCTGGCGTCTTTCATGGGGTTTGCCGGGGCGTGCTGGGCGGGCCCCTTGGCATGGATCGGCGCCTGCGCGCCCATGGCGGTGGCATATGTTCGGTCTGTGAGAAAACTTGAGAAGAAATATGGGGGCCCGCGCGCCGCATAAGGGCATGGGTTCGCCCCGGCGGCGAGAAAACTTGAAAAGAAGTTTACAAGGGCGGGGAAATAATGTATGATATCATGGAAGTGCACTGGCAGATAGAGCAAGGCAGGGCGTGGGACATGCCGATTGGTGATTGGGGCGGCATGGATTGCCGGCGAGATCGGTCTGATGGCAGATAGGTTAAGGCAGGGCGTGGGACATGAGTCGGGTTTGGTTGCGGACAGAAGATAAGGCGGGGCAGGGGGGCTGCCCGGATGGCGCTGCACGTGGGGTGTGCGGCGGCATCGGTTGCGTCGGTTGCTTCGGATGCTTCGGAAGCGGATGTGGGCGTGCACGGGGCAGACATGGGCGGGGCTTGCCCGCCGGGTTCATAAAAGCCATCTTGTTTTCATCGATGGCCATGGCGCTCGCTGCCATGCTGCTGGCAGGCTGCGGCAGCGGCGGCGGGGAGGGTGGCGCTTCGGGGCAGGAGACGCAGGCGCCAGATGCGGGTGCGGTTTTCGCACCGGATCAAAACAGCATCTACCTGGGGCAAGACCTGGGGATCCGCAGCGCATTGGTGGTAGGATACGACGCAACCCAGGGCGCCGGCGGGGCATATACGTCGGAAGGGCTGGCTGCGTTTGTGGGGCAGGCGGTGGGCGATTTCAACGCAGCCCAGGAGCTGGCCCCCCATATAGTGGATGCATCCGGGCAGTCCAAGCAGCCGGTTTCACTGGTCAGCTGCGAAGTGGGCGGCGGGAAGGCCGTGGTGGTGTACGACTATGCGTCCGCCATAGACTTTTTGAACTTCACACAGGAAACGGGGGATGCGAACGCACTTGATGCGCTGGAAGTGCGCCGGGTCTCGGGGGGCATCCCCGGGAACATAGAGTTCATCAGCGCGGATGACGGCAAGGCGGTGAGGCTGTCCGATGTGCAGAAACTCCCGGATGCGGTGTATGTGTACCTGCGGGGGGGCGCGAACGTACAGACTGAAGGCAAGATCCTGTATACCGCCGGCGCCATGACGGCAACGGGGGAGCACACGGCGGTTTGCGCAGGCGGCGCGGGGTACCTGGTGTTCCGGTGAGTGGTGCGGTTATACCCGGTCAGGTGCACTGTGACGTGGGCGATGGAAAGATATGGTTGGCAGCGGTTGGGGGTTGTGGGGGTACCTGGTGTTCCGGTGAGCGTGGTTAGAAAACGGTGGCATTGATGTGAGGGCATCGATGGGGTATGTGGCCGGAGGTATGTCTGGCAGAAGATGTGGCAGACTGCGGTCCTGCGGGGCGGTGTAGTTGGCAGTACCGGCGTTGTGGTTGGAAAACGGTGGCCGGTGATTCGATAGAGAGTGGAGAGTGCATTAGAAGGCAGGATTGGTATGGAAAAAACGATGGAGAAAATCGTGGCGTTGGCCAAGGGCAGGGGGTTCGTCTACCCCGGCAGCGAGATCTACGGCGGCTTGGCCAACACCTGGGACTATGGCAACCTGGGCGTGGAGCTTAAAAACAACATAAAGCGGGCATGGTGGCAGAAATTCATCCAGGAAAGCCCCTATAATGTGGGCGTGGACTGCGCCATCCTGATGAATACCCAGACGTGGGTGGCCAGCGGCCACCTGGGCGGGTTCTCGGACCCGCTGATGGACTGCAGGAACTGCCACGAGCGGTTCCGCGCGGACAAACTCATCGAAGATTACCTGGCGGATGCCCAGGGTGCGGCGGGCCCTGCGGCCTCGGCAAGCGCGGCGTCGGCAAGCGCAGGGGCGCAGGACGTGGCCCCGGGGCCGGCGGACGGCGCAGTGGATGCCGTCCGGGGGGCGGCCGGCGACGGGGAAGACGGCACCCATGGCGTAACCAGCGCTGTGGCACCCATGGATGTGCCCATCGACGGGTGGACACTGGACCAGATGAAAGCGTTCATCGAGGAGAAGCGGATCCCATGCCCCAGCTGCGGGAAGCATGATTTCACGGACATCCGCCAGTTCAACCTCATGTTCAAGACTTTCCAGGGCGTGACGGAGGATGCGAAAAACACGGTGTACCTGCGGCCCGAGACCGCCCAGGGCATCTTCGTGAATTTCAAGAACGTCCAGCGGACCTCCCGGAAGAAGATCCCGTTTGGCATAGGCCAGGTGGGCAAATCTTTCCGCAACGAGATCACGCCCGGGAACTTCACTTTCCGGACCCGGGAGTTCGAGCAGATGGAGCTGGAGTTTTTCTGCGAGCCGGACACGGACCTGGAGTGGTTTGATTATTGGAAATCCTACTGCATAGGCTGGCTTCAGGCGCTGGGGGTCAAGGACGATGAGATGCGTGTGCGGGATCATTCGCCGGAGGAGCTGTCATTTTACAGCAAGGCCACCACGGACATCGAGTTCCTCTTCCCCTTCGGGTGGGGGGAACTCTGGGGGATCGCGGACCGCACGGACTATGACCTGACCCAGCACCAAAACACATCCGGGGAGGACCTGTCGTATTTCGACGACGAGAAGAAGACCCGGTATATCCCCTATGTCATCGAGCCGTCCCTGGGCGCGGACCGGGTGACGCTGGCGCTGCTGTGCTCCGCATATGACGAGGAAGAGATAGGGGAGGGGGACGTGCGCACGGTGCTGCATTTCCACCCCGCCATCGCCCCTGTGAAAGTGGGCGTGCTGCCCCTTTCGAAGAAACTGGCGGACGGCGCCTGGAAGATCTATGAGGAATTGTCCAGGTACTACAACTGCGAATACGACGACCGCGGCAACATCGGCAAGCGGTACCGTCGCCTGGACGAGATCGGCACGCCTTTCTGCGTGACCTATGACTTCGAATCGGAGACGGACGGCGCGGTGACGGTGCGCGACCGGGACTCCATGGGACAGGAGCGCGTGCCCATCGGGGGGCTGAGGGCGTATTTTGAGGAGAAGATGAGATTCTGATGCCCGCGCATATGCACGAAACGCCAGCCGCCCGGGCGGCGACGGGCCGCTTTGGGGAATGGTTTGGCGTATAGGGCTGTTACGATATATTATGGTGTGTGTGGGCGGCGCTTAATATGGCGAGGCGATTTCGCCCCGCAAATAGCCAAGTACCCTCTGGCGCTCGGCCTCGTCGGTGATGATGTCGGGCTGCCAGGGGTTTTTTTGTACGTAGCAGGGGATGGCCTCGTATGACTGCCCCACCAGTGTACCCTGTTCGTCGATGGTCAGGGTATGCCGGTAGATGATGGTGCGGTTTTTGGGGTTGCGGTTGCCGCCGAATGTGAAGTTGCCCAGGGAGTGGACGATGGTGGCGCCGCCATAGGCCTCGATGGGCTGGATGACATGGGGGTGGGCCCCCACCACCAGATCCGCCCCCGCGTCCACCATGGCATGGCTGGCCCGGATGCGGTAGGGGTCGACCGTGTGGCTCCCCTCTGTGCCGCCGTGGTAGAACACGATCTGGAAGTCAGACTGTCCCGCAGCCTCCGCAATGCGCGGTATGATGTCGGCGGCCTCGCCTTCGTAGCGCAGCCTGTGGCATATGAGGGCGATGCGGTACCCATTTTTCTCGAAATATGCGGTGGTTGTTTCGTCACCATAAAGCAGGCCGGCGTTTGACACCGCTTCGATGGTGTCTTGCTGGCCCGGCTGGCCGTAGTCGCCTGTGTGGTTGTTGGCCAGGGACACGATCTCCACGCCGGAGGATGTGAGGATCTGGGTGTGGGCGCTGGGGGCCTTGAACCAGAAAGCGGTGCCCTCGCCTTTGTCGACCGGGCGAAGATCCCTGTCCGAAACCACATTTTCCAGGTTGGCGATGGTGAAATCATCGTCGCGGAACACGCCGGCGACATTTTCCAGGAAATACGTCGGCGGGTAGTTTGCGGCGTACCAGTCGTAGGAGCCCTGGTAGGACTGCCCTGCTATGGTGGTGATGCAGCAATCGCCCACCATGGAGATGGTGATCTCGAATGGGGCAGGCCCGGCGTCCGCTGACGAACTGCCTGCCGTGGAGCCATCGGCGCCCGGGCCTGAGTCGGCGGCGGTGTTGCGGCGGGTGACTCTCGTCTCGGCGAATGCCCCATCGCCGACGCTGCCGGTGGTGGCACGGTCCGCCTCATACCAGCCCGTCCCGTCGGGGTAGTCCAAGTTCAGGGAAGGGATGTCGGGGGCGGCTGTGGCGTCCGGCGGCGCCGATGAGGGTGCGGCGTCAACAATGAGGGTGGGCGCCTCGGGGCCGGGGCCTTGGGCCAAGGATGCGGGGGCATCGGCAGGCGCCGCCTCAAGGGGTGTTTGGTCCGCCGTGGATGCGGGGGCATCGGAAAGGGCGCCTGGCGTATCGGATGCGGGCCGGGCGGGGGGCTTTGCCTGGGAACATGAAACCAGGGACCATGAAACCAGGAACCAGGCGGTGAGGACCCACAGCAACACAATGGGTCGCCGAAAGGCAAAATGCGGGGGGCGGCCGGCCGGGCCGGATGTATGTTGTTTTTGGAACCTTTGCGCTAGTGTTTTCATGATGCCAGTATACACTCATTTCATCAAAATATGCAAGGGAAATAGTTGATGAATGTGCATTTATGGGGTACAATGGTTAACAGGCGGCACGGCCCGCCCCGGCTGCTTATCGGCTGCTGGGGAATGACTTGTAACGTACAGTGTTTGTGGCTTGGGTCGGTTTGTGCCGGCTTGGGTCGTGTTGGTTCCATAAATGCACGGGGAAAGGATTTTACGATGGCTTATCGCAGGAGGAGGGGTCTCCAAATCTCGTTCAATGCACCTGTGGTGCTGTGGTTTTCGCTGATGTGCATACTTGCGCTCTTCATAAATTACCTGTCCAAAGGCGCGGCGAACCGGGTGTTGTTTTCCGTGTACCGCTCGTCGCCTTTCAACCCGCTCACTTACCTGAGGCTGTTTTTCCACGTGCTGGGCCATGCGGACATGGACCATCTGCTGGGCAATGTGATGATGGTGCTGGTGATCGGGCCTTTGTTGGAAGAGAAATACGGCTCTCTAAACATCATTATCATGATCGTGGCCACTGCGTTGGTGACGGGCATCGCCAATATCATATTCTTCCCCCATGCGATCCTGGGCGCCAGCGGCGTGGTGTTCGCCATGATCCTGCTGGCATCGTTTACCAGGACCGCGGACAATACCATCCCCCTGACGTTCATCCTGGTGGCCGTGGTCTATATCGGCGGCCAGGTGATGGACGCGGTCGCGGTGCAGGACAATGTTTCAAACCTGACACATATCCTGGGCGGCGCCGTGGGCGCGGTGCTGGGGTACGTGATGAATGCGTCCTACTGATGGGGTGCACGGTGCGGATAGATTGGTGCGGCGCCCGGGAACAAGCGTAGCGTATGGGTGTGAGCGGGGCTGGGTGGGGCGGGGCGAATGCGGCGCGGCGTATGTGTGCAAGCGCCGCACTGGAGACCGTGCATGGGAGGTGCGGTTAGACGGGTGCGGCGCAGATCATGGCTGCAGCATCGCATCCAGCATCCGCCGCACCAGGTGCATGGGCAGGCCGATGACATTTTCCAGGTCCCCGTCTATCTTCTCCGCCAGTGGGTGGTATTTCCCGGTGGCGAATGACTGGATCGCATAGGAGCCGGCTTTGTCATATGGCTGCTCCACCCGCAGGTATTCTTCTATGGTCTCGTCCGGATAGTCGCGGAAATACACCGTGGAGATGTCATAGGCCGTCAAGTTGCGGCCGGCGGGGAGTTCCCACAGGGACACGCCTGTCATGACACGGTGGGGCCGTCCCCGCAGGAGCCGCAACATACGGCGTGCATCTGCCTCGTCGGTGGGCTTGCCCAGGATCTCGCAGCACAAGTCTGACTCGTCGGAGGGTTTGCCTGCACTCTTGCCGCACAGGCCTGACTCCGTGCGTGATTTGTCCAGGATATCCTCGTACAAGCCTGACTCGTTGCGGGGCTTGCCTACACTCTTCCCGCACACCACGATGGTGTCCGCACCCAGGACGAAAGTACGTAGGCCGATAGGGGACAGGGTAGTTGGCGGTGCAGCAGCGCTTGGGGATGCGGCAGGTGTGCCGCCCACTTTCCGGATCATTTCATACACTGACTTCGCTTTGTGGTATGCCAGGTACGTGCATATCTCTTCCGGTGGGGCACACTCCATCTCCGGGGGTATCGTCTCTTCCCAGTCCGACGGCATCACGACAGGGGAGATCCCATGGTTTTCCAATATGTCTTTCCGCCTAGGCGAGGCGGAGGCCAATATCAATCTGAATTCATTCATGTGAACATTGTATAGCCTCAAGGTGAAAAATGCAAGTAGATTAGAGTGCGTCGGATGCAGTGAAGTTCAAGTTGTTTGCCAGGTGGTTTGGGTGTATAATCAGAGTGATGGCATGAGGCATGGCTGTGCTGGGAACGCATGGGGTATCGGGCGCAAGGACAGGGCGCATGGGTGTAGTGCGCAGGGAATCGCATGCATGAGGTTGTTGCAGGCTTTGCGGGAAAGGGCGGTTTTTATGAAGGTTCCGTATCAGTACAGCGATTACAAGAGCGTGGTCATGGACGGCAGTTATCTGCTGGTGGACAAGACGAAGTATATAGAAGTGCTGGAGGATGTGGGGAAGCAGCTGCTGTTTCTGCGCCCCCGGCGTTTTGGGAAGAGCTTCTTCCTGTCCATGCTCCAGTGCTACTATGACATCCGGGAAAAGGAGAACTTCGAGAAGCTGTTTGGGGGGACGTACATCTACGACCACAAGACGGCTTATGCGAACAGTTACCATGTGCTGAAGTTTGATTTTTCATCGATATCTGCGACCAGGGAAAGTGCCATGTCTTCATTTAGCGAAGAGGTTAGTTACAAGCTGCGCAACCTGATCGACCAAGAACAGTTGCCGATCGAATTGGCGGATGCAGATGAGCCGAACCGTATTTTCAACAGTTTCCT
>JAISUG010000082.1 GCA_031272185.1 Lachnospiraceae bacterium | reverse complement strand
GCACGGGCCTTAGGCACGGGCCTTGCGCACGGGCCTTGCGCACGGGCCTTAGGCACGGGCCTTGCGCACGGGCCTTAGGCACGGGCCTTGCGCACGGGCCTTAGGCACGGGCCTTGCGCACGGGCCTTAGGCACGGGCCTTAGGCACGGGCCTTGCGCACGGGCCTTGCGCACGGGCCAACTCACCCCGATGGAGGCTTACATGAAAAGACAAGCGACCAACCCGGTCCTGCCCGGATACGAGTATATCCCTGACGCCGAGCCCCGCGTATTCGGGGGCAGGGTGTACCTTTACGGATCCCATGACAGGTTTGACGGCGGGAAATTCTGCATGAACGACTATGTGACCTGGTCCGCGCCGGTGGACGATTTGTCGGACTGGCGCTACGAGGGCGTGATCTTCCGCAAGTCAGACGACCCGTCAAACCCCGACTCCCGCAATGCGCTCTGGGCGCCCGACGTGGTGCAGGGCCCTGACGGGGCATATTACCTGTACTATTGCCTGGAGGGCGACACCCGGCGCATCGGCATCGCGCGAAGCGAGGCGCCTACCGGGAAATTCGCATTCCATGGCTACCTTGCGGACAAAACAGGCGCCATCGTCGGCGAACGCCCCGGCGACACCATCCCTTTTGACCCCGCGGTTCTGGTCGATGACGACGGCAGGGTATGGCTGTACAGCGGCAATGCGCCCTATGCCCCCCACATGGACGAAAACCGGCAAAAGGCATCCGTGGTCATGGAGCTGGAGCCTGACATGAAAACCATAAGATCCGAACCCCGGAGGCTTATCCCCCTTTGCTACGATTCGGCTGGGACGGGATTTGAGGGGCACGAGTTCTTCGAGGCCAGCTCCATACGCAAGATCGGCGGGCGGTACTATTTCGTATACTCCTCAGTGCAGCTCCACGAGCTGTGCTACGCCGTTTCCGACCACCCCGACCGGGAGTTTAGGTATGCCGGCGCCCTTGTCTCCAACGGCGATTTCCATGACGATGGTTTCCGGGTGGATTTCAACATGAAACCGAACCCGGCCCTGAAAAACTACATCGGCAACAACCACGGCGGCCTCTGCGAGGCAGGCGGAAAGTATTACATATTCTACCACAGGCAGACCAACCGCCACATGTTTTCCCGGCAGGTGTGCGCGGAGGAAGTCGCCTTGGCAGACGGGGCGTTTCGCCGCGCGGGGCTTACCAGCTGCGGGCCGGGCGGCGGGCCGCTGGCAGGTCATGGCGCATACGAGGCGCGGATCGCGTGCCATCTCTTTTCCAAAGACGGGGCGGTGTTTTCCTCGGGCCCGCAGATTCAAAACAACGAACACCCCGCTTTTACCCAGGACAGGCCCGACATGGATGCGGGTGCGGGTGCGGCGGCAGGCCCCGGCGCGCCCGTCCCTTTCCAGTACATCGAAAACATGCGCGACGGCGCCACGGCGGGGTTCAGGTATTTCGATTTTCGCGGCGCATCGGGCATCGTCGTCACCGTCCGCGGTGAATGTGAGGGGATATTTACCGTGCGGGACGGGTTGGGGGAAAGCGCAAACACGGTCGCCGAGGTCTTGCTGCAACCCTGCGAATCATGGCATGACTGCTCGGCGCCCCTTTGCATACCCGACGGCGTCCACCCGCTCTATTTCACCTTCACCGGCACGGGGGCGGTGGATTTCGGGCGGTTCGCCATCACCAATTGCCCCGCCGGCTAAACCTTATGCGCATTGTTTAGTTGGCGGGGCAATGACCTCACCGCTCGCAGATACAGGCCGAAATCGCCACCTTGGCGGGGATCCTCTCCCCGCCAAAGTGCTTGGCCAGCATATCCACCGCCATCGGGCAGATGATGCCCAGCATATTGTCCACGCTGGTCAGCTCCGGCGTGCAGCACGCCGCCAGCACCGAGTTGTTGAACCCTATGACCGGCACGCCACGGGCGGCCTTCGCCGCGCCCACGGCCAATATGTCCTCCGACGCGATCACCGCATCGAAATCCGCCCTGTGCCCTGCAACGCACTCCTGCGCCCCGTCCATGTCGCTGGGCGAAAGCAATATCAGGTCCGGGTCCAGGGCCAGCCCGCACGCCGCGAGGCCATCCTTGTACCCCTGGAGCTTGTGGACGCCCGCAAACCGCCATTTGTCAGTGTCGTGGATATACAGTATAGAGCGCTTCCCCTTTTCGTAAAGGTACTTGACCGTATTCGCCATCGCCTCCCGCTCGTCGCAGTATATGCAATACACGCCCGGGATGTCTATATACGCATTTATCAGGAACACAGGCATGTGGCTGGCCATATCCCGGATATGGGTGTTGCTGCGCTCCTCCCGGTATGCCGATCCCACCAAAAAAACCGCATCCACCCGCTTTTGGAGCAGGGAGTCCAGGGCCGCCTTCTTGTTTTTGAGCTCCCGCCCGGTGCACATCAGCAAGACGTCGAAGCCGTTGGCGCGGAAGCCCTTTTCCAGCAAGGACACCGCCTTTGCGTAGTAGAGGTTGGAAATGTCCGCCACCAATACCCCCACCAGGCGCATGGCGTTCCGGCCCACCCCGTCCCCCCGGGAGTTCGGCACATAGTCCGCTTCCATGATTGCATGTAACACTGTTTCACGCGTTTCCCCGCTTACCTTGGGGCTGTTGTTGATGACGCGCGACACCGTGGCGATGGACACGCCGCTCTTCTTTGCAATATCACGGATATTCATCAAATTTTCCCACCATTTTCTACTTCACGCACAAAACGCAAATATTCGGTGCGGGCACATGCAGCAACATATTTTAGAAAAAATAACCAAAAACCCCTTGACACATTGGTAGGTGTTGCATTACAATAATCGTGTAAATATTTTCATGTGTTTTGCTCCTATCGACCAGCTTGGGTTGATTATACACCAACTGCCGCTTTTGGTCAATCGAAAAGGAGGGCCGCCATGAACAGACGCCTCAAGGACAATGCCGTCGCCTACGCTTTCCTGCTGCCCTGGCTCCTGGGGTTCTTCGCACTCACGCTCTACCCGATGCTCAGCTCCCTGCAGATGAGCTTCACCAACTACAACTTCTCCAAGCCCGACTCGACGCAGTTCATCGGGCTGGGCAACTACATCAAGATGTTCGCCAAGGCCCCCTTCGAAACAGTGGCCGGCACGGCCATGCAGCCGGACAAATACTACCTGAAATCCCTGGGCGTCACATTCACATACGTCTTCCTGTCCGTCCCCATCAAGCTGGTCTTCGCGCTGCTGGTCGCGGTGCTGATGAACCAGCGGCTGAAAGGCGTCGGGTTCTACCGCGCGGTCTACTACATCCCGACGCTGCTCGGCGGTTCGGTGGCCATAGCCGTGCTGTGGAGGAAGCTCTTCGAAAAGGACGGCCTGATCAATGGCGTCCTGGGCCTCTTTGGATTCACCGACCTGCCCGGCTGGATCACCAACCCCAAGTATGCCCTGGGAACGCTGGTCATCCTCACCGTGTGGCAGTTCGGCTCCTCGATGATCATCTTCCTGGCGGGGCTCAAGCAGATCCCCCAGGAATACTACGAGGCAGCCAGCGTGGACGGCGCGGGCCCCCTCCGCCAGTTCTTTTCCATCACCATCCCCGGGCTCACGCCCATCATCCTGTTCAACCTGGTCATGCAGATGATCTCCGCTTTCCAGAACTTCACCCAGGCATACATCATCGGCGGCGGCAAGGGCGGCACGATGAACTCCACGCTGTTCTACACCCTGCACCTGTACATACAGGGGTGGAGCTACCGGGAGATGGGCTACGCCTCGGCGATGGCGTGGGTGCTGCTGGTGCTCATCGGCGCGTTTACCGCGATTATCTTCAAGTCCTCCAACCTGTGGGTCTCCTACGGGAGCGGGGAGTGAGGCGCGTCGGTCTTTGCGCCCTTGACGTCCGCGCAGGGTCTCCTACGGGAGCGGGGAGTAGGTGGTAGCTGCGACCGTCATGGCCCAAGGGACGTGGCGGCAATGGCGCGGCAGGCGATATACCTGACATAAGGGGGTACATATGGATGCCAGACAAAAGAGGGCACTGAAAAGGCACATTTGCGCAGGGCTGACACATGCGTTCATCATCGTCCTCGGCGTGGGGATGCTCTACCCCGTGGTTTGGATGCTGGCGAGCTCATTCAAGCCCAACAACATGATTTTCTCGAACACCGGGCTGATCCCGCAGGTCTGGACCGCCGAAAACTACCTAAGCGGCTGGAAAGGCTACGGGGGGTTCACTTTCGGGAGGTTTTTCGTCAATTCCCTCACCATATGCGCCATATCGGTGGTGGCGAACCTGTTTTCCTGCACCATGGCGGCATATGCCTTCGGGCGGCTGCGCTTTGCCGGGCGCAACCTCTGGTTCACCATCATGCTCATCACCCTCATGCTCCCCGGGCAGGTGACTTTGGTGCCCAAGTACATCATGTTCAATGATTTCGGCTGGGTCAGGGACGGGCTGGTGTCGTTCCTGCCGATCATCGTGCCGAAGATCCTAGCCACCGACGCATTCTTTGTATTCCTCCTGGTGCAGTTCATCCGGGGCCTTCCAAAGGAGATGGACGAGGCGGCGACCATAGACGGCTGTTCCAAAGTGGGGATTTTCACGCGGATAGTCCTGCCCCTGTCTGGGCCGGCCCTGGTGACGACCGCATTGTTCACTTTCCTGTGGTCATGGGACGACTTCTTCAACCACCTGCTGTACCTGACCTCCCCAGCCACCTACACAGTGTCCAGGGCGCTGCGCACATTCATCGGCGACGCGGGCAGCGTGTCGAACTGGGGCGGGGCGATGGCGATGGCCACCCTGTCGGTCATACCCTGTTTCGTGCTGTTTTTCGCGCTGCAGAAGTATTTCGTGGAGGGGATCGCCACGTCAGGGATCAAGGGGTGAACGATGCAACCATTTGAGAATGGCCCAAGCGCAGGTTTGCGCTTTGAGTACATAGGGGGTGCGGGCCGCACCGTGCGCGGTTTGTGCGCCAGGTGTCTTCCCACACCCTTAGAGCAGCGAAGCGATCAACCGTTCCAAAAAGAAGGAGGCATTATGAAAAAAGTGAAAAGAGCAATCCTGGCGCTCGTACTGACCGCGGCATGCGCCGCATCCCTCGCCGCCTGCGGCCAGACAGCCACGACCTCGACCGCCGCACCTGCGGCGGCGGAAACCACGGCCGCCCCGGCCCCGACACAGGCCCCCGCAACCCAGGCACCGGCGACCACCGCGGCTGCGCCTGCGGCCCAGACCACAGCGGCGCCCGCCCCCACAGAGGCTGCACCGGCAGGCCCCGACGGCCTCCCGGCCTATACAGGCGGCCCCGTGGAGCTGCGTTTCGGCTGGTGGGGCGACGACAACCGCGCCGCGCTCACCAACCAGGTGATCGACGAATTCATGAAGGCGTACCCGTCCATCACCGTGAAAGGGGAACCCAACGGCGGCACGGCCGACCACTTCCAGATCATCGACACGCAGCTGCAGGGCAACAATGCCCCCGACCTGATCCAATTCGGCGGCAACTATGGCGACTACATGCAGTACCTGGAACCCCTGGACGGATACCTGGGCAAGCAGATCCTCATAAACGACCCTGCGGTGTTTGACCAGACCGCGCTGATCCCCGCCACCAGAAACGGCAACCTCTGGGTGGCCAGCCTGGGCACCAACACCTTGGTCCTGATTTACAACAAATCCCTGGTGGAGTCCGTAGGCGGGACAATTCCCACCAATGACATGACGTGGGAGGACCTGGAAGCCTGGGGCGAGGACCTGAAAGCCAAGCTCCCCGCCGGCGTGTACCCCTTCGCCGACAACTGCACGAACCAGGCGAACTACCTAAGCTACTACTACCAGCAGCTGGGCACGCCCCTGTGGACCGCCGAGGAGGTAAGCTACGCGACGGTGGAGTCCGCCCAGAAATGGCTGGGGCTCTGGGCCTCATGGCGGGACAAAGGGCTGATCCCCGATGCAGACACCACGGCCGCCTACGCCGAGCTGGGGGCGGACACCTCCGCCGTCATCGCGGGCAAAGCGGCAGTGACTATGGTGTGGTCGAACCAAATCGCCGGCTATGCGGCGGCGACGACCGACACCCTGGCGGCCTTCACCCTGCCGGAGATGACAGGCGGCGAGAAAGCGTACATCATCCAGATGAGCCAGTACATCGGCATCAACAAGGCCTCGGCGAACAAGGAGGCGGCCGCACTCTTCGTGAACTTCATCACCACCAGCCCGGCCGCGGGCAACATCCTGCGCACCAACCGGGGCGTCCCCAGCTCCCCCATCGTCCGGGAAGCGATCTCCGGCAGTTCCACGGAGCTGGACGCGGCGGTCTACGCCATCTATGACGCAGTGGCGGACCGCACCATCCCCCAGGGCCCCAACCTGCCCAACGACCAGGAGTTCGTCAACGAGCTGGCACTGATCGGCCAGAACGTGGCCTACGGCGAGTCCGTGGACGACGGCGCCCAGGAACTGCAGTCCTTGATTGAGCGGCTCATCATCAAGTAGTCATTTGGCGGGGCGGCGCACGCCGCCCCTCCCCCGCCCGCAAGACCCATGGGCTTTCGGCTATTCCCTTTGCGCAGGGTTTTTACATCCCTCCCCCGCCTGCAAGGCCCATGGGCTTTCGTCAGACCGGGCCTATGTCAGACCGGGACCCGGCAAATCTTGACACTTGGCAAAACGACACAGATGGGGATTCGTACAGGTGTTTTGCCGCATGTCAGCGTGACGGCATGTCGGCATGTATGCATGTCGACATGTACGCATGTCGGTACATCCCCACGAAACGGAGCATATATGGTTTACGACGGCGACAATGTAAGGGATTTGAATGTGGCATACATCGGCGGCGGTTCCCGTGGCTGGGCTTGGGGGTTCATGATGGACCTGGCCTTTGACAGCCGGATGTGCGGCACGGTCGCGCTCTACGACATAGACCGGGATGCCGCGCAGAAAAACCAAATCATCGGCAGCAAGATCAGCGAACACCCCGAGGCCCGCTCCCCATGGCGCTATCTGGTGGCGGAGAGTCTGGAACAGGCCCTGCGGGGGGCGGACATCGTCGTGATCTCCATCCTGCCCGGCACTTTCGCGCAGATGGAAAGCGACGTGCACCTCCCGGAGAAATACGGCATCTACCAGCCGGTGGGCGACACCACGGGTCCCGGCGGCCTGGTCCGGGCGCTGCGCACCGTCCCGATGATCACACAAATCGCGGAGGCCATCCGCGCATACGCCCCCCTTGCCTGGGTCATCAACTACACGAACCCCATGGCCCTGTGCATGGCGGCGCTGTATGAGGCTTTCCCCGCCATCCGCGCCTTCGGGTGCTGCCACGAGGTCTTCGGCACGCAGAACCTTCTTGTGGCGGCCCTGGGCGACATCCTGGGCATCAAAGGCATGAGCCGCTACGACATAGACGTGAACGTGTTCGGCATCAACCACTTCACATGGTTTGATGCCGCATCCTACCGGGGCATCGACTTGTTCCCCGTATACCGACAGTTCGCGGAGAAGTACCGGGAGACAGGCTACGACAACTCCGCCATCGAAAATGAGCTCAACAAAAACTTCGTGTGTTTCCACCGGGTCAAATTCGACCTGTTTTTACGCTACGGCTACATAGCGGCCGCAGGGGACCGGCATCTGGCGGAGTTCTGCCCGCCCTCATGGTATGCCAAGGATCCCCGGGCCGTGGAGCGTTGGGGGTTCGCGATGACGCCTGTGTCGTGGCGCATAGAAGACTTGGCGCAGCGGCTAAAAAAGAGCGCGGCGCTCGTGTCCGGCGAGCTGCCCATCGAGATGAAACCCTCGGGCGAAGAAGGGCATTTGCTGATCAAGGCGCTCCTAGGGCTGGGGGACATCATCTCCAACGTGAACCTGCCCAACCGCGGGCAGATCGGGAACCTGCCCTTGGGCGCGGTCGTGGAGACCAATGCGCTCTTTAGGCGGGGGGAGATACGCCCGGTGCTGGCGGGGGACATACCCCGAAACCTTGCCGGGCTGGTTTCCCGGCACGTCTGCAACCAGCGCCTGACGCTGGATGCGGCGCTCCACATCGACTTCGAAGCGGCTCTGGCGGCGCTGCTTGGCGAACCCCTGGCGGAGGGCCTTAGCCCCGCGGACGCCCGCACGATGCTGCGGGAAATGATCGGCAACACGCTGGCATACCTGCCCGCCGGGTGGGCCGCCGCAATAAACAGCTGATACCCCCCCACACTCCGCCCCCTGCCGCTAAGGCAGGACGAGGTTTGCACATGGCCAGGATTGACCGGCATGCCCTTGTGACAAGGCATAACCCTGTTTTGACAGAAATAGACGTGCACTCCCCCCTGACGGTCGGGAACGGCGACTTCGCATTTACGGCGGACGTCACCGGGACCCAGAGCCTGTATGACGCATACCTGGACACCGCGCCGCTGTGCACGATGTCCACATGGGGGTGGCACAGCTTTCCGGGCGGGCACACCAGGGACGAACTGGTCCTGACCCCATACGACTATGGCGGGCGAACCGTGCGCTATGCGTCCGAATGCCACCCCGGCAATGAAGAGGTATACCGCTACCTGCGCGAAAACCCCCACCGCATGAACCTGGCGAGGTTTTCCCTGTCCATAGGCGGCCGCCCCCCTGACCCAGGCTCCATCTCAGGTGTGCGCCAGGAACTGGACCTGTGGACGGGTATCCTCACGAGCGAATTTGACTGCGGCGCCCGGCGGGTGAAAGTGACGACGGCGGTTGACCCCGACACGGACACCGTCGCCTTCGAACTCTCTGAGGGGTTGGACATCGCGGTGGACTTCCCTTACCCCTCCCCCGACAAGTGCGCGTCCGACTGGACCCGCCCGGGGCTTCAGGGGATCTTGTACCATGTCAGCCGAAACGGTTTTTCCTTTCATTTCGGCCTGGAGAAAACCGACGACGCCCCCGGGGCGAAGGAGGTGTTCGCCAACAGCCGCGCCTACTGGGAGCGGTTTTGGCTTTGCGGCGCTGCGGTGGACTTTTCCCCATGCCACAGCCCTGAAGCGTGGGAGTTGGAAAGACGCACCATCCTGTCCCAATACCTCCTGGCGGTCAACAGCGCAGGCGCCACCCCGCCCGCCGAGACAGGGCTGACCTGCAACAGCTGGTACGGCAAATTCCACCTGGAGATGCCCCCCCTGCACCTGGCCTGGGCGCCGATGTGGGGCAAAGGCTATCTGCTGGGGCGCTGCCTCGGGTGGTACCATGCCCATCTGCCGGTTATGATGCAAAATGCGGCGGCAAACGGCTACCAAGGCGCCAGGTGGACCAAGATGGTCGCCCCTGACGGGCTGGATTCCCCGTCCGCCATCGCAACCCTGCTGATATGGCAGCAGCCCCACATCATTTTCCTGCTGGAGCTTTTGTACAATGAGTCCCCCAGCCGGGAGTTCCTGGAAAAACACCTGCCCCTGGTGGAGGAAACCGCCGCGTTTATGGCGGACTTTGCCGTCCTCGACGAGGAAACGGGCACCTACGGGCTGCTGCCGCCCATCATCCCGGTGCAGGAGGAACATGACCCCCGCCAAGTGAAAAACCCTGCCTTCGAGGTGGAGTACTGGCGCTACGGCCTGGGCGCGGCCTGCAGGTGGTTGGAGCGCCTGGGGAAGCCTGTACCTCCGAAATGGACGGCAGTCAGCGCCCACATGGCTAAGGTCGCGGTATTTGACGGGCTCTACGTAGCCCACGGGAACTGCCCCGACACATTCCATCGTTTCTGCCGGGACCACCCGTCCATGCTCCTTGGCTACGGCTGGCTGGACGGGGAACGCCTGGACCCCGCCGCCGTCTCGGCGACACTTGACAAGGTGTTGGAGCGCTGGGACTTTTCCACGCTGTGGGGGTGGGACTTCGGGCAGCTGGCCATCACGGCCGCGAAACTGGGGCGCCATGGACTGGCCATGGACCTGCTGTTGAAAGACACCCCGAAGAACCGCTACGTCGTGAGCGGGAACAACTACCAGTTCGGACGGGGCGACCTGCCACTGTACCTGCCGGGCAACGGCGCGCTGCTCTGGGCCGTAGCATACCTGTGCGCCCGCGACGCCTTCCCCCAGGGGTGGGAAGTGGCCTGGGAAGGGCCGAATGGCATCACCGATCAGACATCTGACAGAGGGGGACCCCATGAGATTCATGGAATTGAAAGCAAGAATCGCAAATGAGCTGACCGATATGGTCAACCGCAACATCGACTTCTTCGACACGACCAACCAAGGCGAACGCCAAAGCCAGAAGCTCTCGACCTTGAAAGAACTGAACAAATCCGCGAAACCCGGCCAGATCCTTTTTGCCGGGGACTCCATCACGGAAGACTTCCCTGTGCATGAGATGTTTATGGACGAAACCGAACTCGGAATCTATAACCGCGGCGTCGGCGGATACACCACACAGAACATCCTGGACCACATGGACACTTGCATCCTAGATTTGAGACCATCCAAACTCTTCCTGCTCATCGGGACCAACGACTTGGGGAATGTCAGCACAAAGCCCCGGAAGATATGCGCAAACATCGAGACTATCGTCAAGATCGTAAAAGAAAGGTCCCCCGGCACCAAGATTTGCGTCCAGGCCATATACCCCGCCGCCCCCGCATGCGATGCCCACCCGGATGCCTTCGGTTACTGGGGCATCCGCACGAAACAGACCATCGACGAAACCAATGCGCTGACCAAAGCCATGCTTGGCCAATGGCCCGACGTGACGTTCCTGGAGGTGCCAGGCCTGGCAGACGAAGCCGGGCACCTCAGATGGGAATACACCCGCGACGGCCTGCACCTGAACATATCAGGGTACCGCTTAGTGAAGTGTCAGCTCCGGGCCCTGCTATGAATCCCCTGCAGCGCACTCCCCCGCCCCGGCAGTTATTGCTCCATCAACCAACCAATGCGCGTTCGACATCGGTCTCAACTTTGCGCCAGGGTTAGTCTGCGGAGTGATATAACTTACAAAAACTATTTGTTGCATAATTAAAGTACCGAAAGTTGCAGACCAAAAATGGACAATGTTGCATCTCCAAAATGGAGAATGTTGCAGGGGGCAGTTTTGCCCCCAACGAGCCATTGGTAATACGCCAACGACCACCCCGCCCAATACTCCGCGCGTTTACCGTAGTCGTCGCTGTCACCGGCGAGGGGTTGCGTTGTTCGCCGAGGTACATCGCTCTGCTAAGCTGTTCCAGCGACAGCGTGTTGTTGAGAAATGCATTGGCAAACGAAAAGTAAGAATCGTTCGCGGGATAGCCAACAATCATATCTGCTGTGCTTATGTCGGGCAAGAAAACTTCCGTCAGATACTGCTTACCTTCTCTTGCGACATCGCTTGAAATCCTGAATATGCGGTTGTTCACGAGCAACGCAAGCCAATTGAGTATATTATACCCTCCCACCGATAAGTTTATAACCGACAATCTTGAAAAATCAATCTCATATCGGTTTGCGTACCCGTTCGTTTCTTCGGTGCAAGCCCACTCTTTAGCGAGGTCAAGCGACTCGGTGCAGTAGAACCCCAATCCATAATCGTTGTGAGGATTGCCCTTGCCGAACACAGGTTTTTGAATTCTTGTCCACCAGCAGGTAACCGCCGTCCGTGACCACGCCCTTATAATCGCTCAACTGAAAAGGGACTTTCATGGCGCACCAACCTTTCCCGCAATTCCCTGCCCACTACATCATAACAAACACCCTTGCGAAACGCAAGGGTTTTCGAGTGGTCCCAGATATGGTTTGCATTCAGCCTTTGCCCGTGGCGATAATTGAAACCGATTTCATTATCGAGCGGTCCCAGGTATGGTTTGCATTCAGCCGCCATGCGTGTACACGGTCCCAGCTCTAAAAAAACCGCCCGTTTACACGGGCGGCGCGTCGTTCGCCATTTCCAGTTTGCTCACCGACACCTCATATGCGATGCGCTTCTCGGCCTCGGTCTCGCTGAGTTTCTTCGTGTACTCCCGGCTCTGTACCCGCCCCCATATGCGTATCCGGGTGCCCACCGCAAATGATGCGGCGTAGCGCGCGTTGCGCCCCCAGCAGATGCACGGGATGTAGTCGCTCTTGCCGTAGGGCCGGTTCACTGCCAGGAGTATGTCCGCGATCTCCCGCCCCAGCGGCGTCTTGCGGTATATGGGCGGCTTGCAGATGAACCCGTCCAGGAAGATCTGGTTGGTCTTGGTGTAGTCGGTGAACTCCTCCAGGAAGCTGATCTCCCGGACGAAGATGGACAGCACCAGCCGGTTCCTGGTCCCCTCGTGCCGGTTGTAGGATCGGAACTGCCCGATGGCCTCGATGGTCTGGCCCTTGTAGTCGTGTTCCACGTCCAGCAGGCGCTCCGACACCATCAGTGGCACGATGTCCGCCTGGTCGCTGAGCCTGCTCACGGCCACGTCCACCATATAGAAGCCTTCGCCGAACACTTCATGGCTGAAAGAAAATCCCGAAATGATCTCCCCGATGACCGTTACCCTGTTGTTCTCAATCATTTTTTCCGCCATTGTACTCTCCTTTACAAGCGTTGAACCCTACCAAGGCCGCAGGCTTAGCCGCAAACCCTATTTTTGCTTCATGGACGCCCTTTTGCGCATATTCGCATCCAGTATCCTTTTGCGGATCCGCAGGTGCTTCGGCGTCACTTCCAGTAACTCGTCGGTGTCAATGAATTCCAGGCATTGCTCCAGGCTCATCAGCTTCGGGGGCACCAGCCGCAGCGCGTCGTCCGCGCCGGATGCCCGTGTGTTGGTCAGTTTCTTGGTCTTGCAGACATTGACCTCAATGTCATCGGATTTGGGGTTCTGCCCCACCACCATGCCCGCGTACACCTTCTCGCCGGGGTTTATGAACAGTATCCCCCGCTCCTGGGCCGCATACAGGCCGTAGGCCACCGCCTCGCCGGATTCGTAGGCTATGAGGGAACCCGTCTTGCGGTAGGCCAGGTCACCCTTGTAGGGGCCATAGCCGTCGAAAATGGTGTTCATGATGCCGTTGCCCTTGGTGTCCGTGAGGAACTCCCCCCGGTACCCGATGAGGCCCCTGGCCGGTATGGACAGCTCCAGCCTGGTGTACCCCCCCGCCGCAGGGCTCATCCCCTGGAGCTCCCCTTTCCTGGCGGTGAGCTTCTGTATCACCGCCCCGGCGAACTCCTCCGGCACGTCGATGTAGGCCACCTCCATGGGCTCAAGCCTGCGGTTGCGCTCGTCGGTCCTATACAGCACCTCTGCCTTGCTCACCGCGAACTCATACCCCTCCCTGCGCATGTTCTCTATCAGCACGGACAGGTGCAGCTCGCCCCTCCCCGACACTTTGAAACAGTCCGGCGAATCCGTCTCCTCCACCCGCAGGCTCACGTCGGTGTTCAGCTCCCGAAAGAGCCTCTCCCGGATGTGGCGGCTGGTGACGTATTTGCCCTCCAGCCCAGCCATGGGGCTGTCGTTCACCAGGAAGTTCATCGCGATGGTGGGCTCGGAGATCTTCTGGAACGGGATGGCCTGCGCGCCCTCCCCCGCACACACCGTGTCGCCGATGTGCAGGTCGCCGATGCCGGTGATCGCCACGATGGATCCCACGGTGGCCTCCTCCACCTCCACCTTGGTCAGCCCGTCGAACTCGAAGAGCTTCCCGATCTTGACCCGGCGCTTCTTCTCAGGGTCGTAAAAATTCACCATGGTGCATTCCTGCCCGGAGCGTATGGTGCCGTTATCCACCTTGCCCACGCCGATGCGCCCCACGTATTCATTGTAATCGATGGTGCTTACCAGGATCTGCAGATCCGCTTCCGGGTCCCCAGTGGGGGCGGGGATATGTGATATGATGGTCTCGAACAACGGGCCCATGTCCAATGTCTTACGTTCCTCGTCGGACATCCCCATGCCTACGTCTTCGGAGAGGGAAGCGTATCCGTCCTTGGCGGATGCGAAAACGAATGGTGCGTTCAGCTGGGCGTCGTTAGCGTCCAGGTCCATGAGCAGTTCCAATACCCCGTCTATCACCTGTGCCGGCCGGGCGTTCTCCCTGTCGATCTTGTTCACGCAGACGATCACCGCCAGGTCCAGCTCCAATGCCTTTCGCAGCACGAACTTGGTCTGGGGCATGACGCCCTCGAAAGCGTCCACCACCAGGATCACCCCGTCCACCATCTTCAGTACCCGCTCCACCTCGCCGCCGAAATCCGCATGTCCGGGGGTGTCCACGATGTTGATTTTGATATTCTTGTAGAATACTGCCGTGTTTTTGGAGAGGATGGTGATTCCCCTCTCCCGCTCCAGGTCATTGGAATCCATGACCCGCTCCACCACTTCCTGGTTGGCGCGGAACACGCCGCTTTGCTTGAGCAGCTCGTCCACCAGCGTCGTCTTCCCATGGTCCACATGGGCGATAATGGCGACATTGCGCACATCTTCTCTTTTGATTAACATAACTGCCTTTCCTATGTGGTCTTCGATCCAACATCCTTCGATAACCGGCGACCTAAGCTCCCCCGTGAATCACGTCCGACCGGCATCACCCGGAAACCCTCCGGTGCCACCGTTTTGGGCGGCCTAAGCTCCCCCGCAAATCACGTCCGACCGGCATCACCCGGAAACCCTCCGGTGCCACCGTTTTGGGCGGCCTAAGCTCCCTCGCAAATCACGTCCGACCGGACATATCAGCCCAACGCAATATTGTAAATATCTGGTAAAACATAGCCGAAAGACCACACCTCTTTTTTTTCGTTCCTTATGGGTTTTCTTCTTCTTATAAATCAGTATAACACCGAAATATGTAAAATACAAGGAAATTTAGCTAAATTCTCTCATGATTTCATCGCAACAATCGAAGTTTTTTGCCGCTTTTCGACAAAAATCGACCCAGTTTTGCCCCATGGTCGCAAAAGCTGCGCCTGAATGGCACGATCCGATCCGCCGCCTGTCGAAAAGGGCGGTCAAAACCATTTGCCAGCCGGGGTGAAATGAGCTATGATGTGCACGACCGAAGCAGGGCGCGGCGCTTAATCCCCGCCGCGCCGCATCCTAGGTTACAGACCCAGGGACCACTGCACCCAGGATCCCCGATCCCAGGATCCCCGATCCTCGGATCACCGCTTCCGGGCTGCGTCTCGTGGGGCAAAGCAGGACGTGCCACCGGAAAAGCCTAGGCGGCACTGGTGGCGCAGCGCAATTTCGGCATCATGGATTCAGCGAGGTGACAGGCATGGAAAGAAAACCGACTTGGGAAGAATTGGAAACCGTACTCAGCGACGAGGAGCTCACGGAGCTGGAGAGGCTATATGCGCAGTACGCCAGGCTGCAAAAGGAGTTTTACATCATCGGCAAGATGCATGAGTTCTTCAGCGAGAAGTCCATCGTTGCCCTGACCCTCTTCGACCGTCTGGGGGAGGGCGACCAGGACCGGCTGCTGGACGAGATGATGGGGCTGGCCGGACATGCTGGCGTGCCCTCCATGGCCATGCGCGCGGACTTCGAAGGCTTCGAGGAATCTGACTTTGAGACATTCCGCCCCAACTTCGGGGCCGGGTTCCCTGTCATAGGGAGATACAGGATATACTGCCCACGGGAGTGAACAGCGAAAAGCGGCCGACCTTCGCCGGCACTTTATCGGGAGATATAGGATATATTGCCCACGGGAGTGAACACCGCATCACACGATTCAAACATGGTCCGGCCTGCACAGATGCAGGGCACGACGGGAAGGGGAGACATCATGCGCAAAACAGCGACCATGCAGAAGATGAGGTTGACGGCGGAAGCCAGGAAGATGCCCAGGGAAGAGCTGGAAGAGTTTTATGTCAGGTTCCACAACTGCGACAAAGTCACCCAGGAGCTGGCCGTAAGCGAGCGCATACGCGCCACCTACGGGCTGGTGCACATGATGGCGTTCGGGATGTACTGCGAGCTCAGCCGCAAGAACCAGATGGTGATCCTGGACGAGATGCAGCACATGCTGGATGACAAGGTGGAGCGCGGGCGCAAGAACGCCGCCGCGCTGAAAAAGGTCTCCGGCCTGGACCGCCTGGCCGGCGTGGAGCGGGAAACGAAAACCATCCGTGCGAAAAGCGACCCCGCCGCCAAGACCGCCCCGCTCAAAGTCGCCCAGGGCAAGTAAGCGAGGCGTTACTGCCAATCACCCCAAGCCGCAACACCTTGCTGCGCCGCCCGTATGCGCATTATACCACTATGCGTAAGTCACCCTGCAGCGCCATAGCCAGACTGCTCATCGCCAGGCGCGACGTCATGGCATCATGGCGTCATGGCCGCGGCCCCTCACCGCCCGAACTCGCTAAGGAGCAGCCCGGGGTTGCGCTCCAGCACCATGCCAACGCTCCAGCTGTGGATGAAGAGCAGCAGGGGACGGTCTTTCAGGTCCTTCACCCGCTTCATGTCCGACGTGCCGGAGATCTTCGCCACGTCCACCTCGCCGGGGTTTTCCACCCAGCGGATGTATTCGTATGGCAGCTGCTCCAGCTTCACTTCGACATTGTACTCATTTTGCAGGCGGTAGGTAAGCACCTCGAACTGCAGCACCCCCACCACGCCCACGACGATCTCCTCCATGCCGGTGTTGAACTCCTGGAAGATCTGGATGGCGCCCTCCAGCGCGATCTGGCTCACCCCCTTGATGAACTGCTTGCGCTTCATGGTATCCACCTGCCGCACCCTGGCGAAATGCTCCGGCGCGAAAGTGGGTATGCCCTCGAAGCAGACGTCCAGTTTCGGGTCGCACAGCGTGTCGCCGATGGAGAAAATCCCCGGGTCGAACACCCCGATGATGTCTCCGGCATAGGCCTCCTCCACGCCCTTGCGCTCCTGGGCCATGAGCTGCTGGGGCGCCGTCAGGCGCAGCTTGCGCCCGCCCTGGACGTGGCGCACCTCCTCCCCCGCCTGGAATTTGCCCGAGCAGATGCGCAGGAATGCGATGCGGTCCCGGTGCGCCTTGTTCATGTTGGCCTGTATCTTGAAAACAAATGCGGAAAATGCGTCGTCAAAGGGGTCCACTTCCCCGTCGGAGGTCTTCCTGGGCAGGGGCGGCGTGGTCATGGCCAGGAAGTGCTTCAAGAATGTCTCCACGCCGAAATTGGTCAGTGCGGACCCGAAAAACACCGGGGAGAGGTCCCCCGCATCCACCCGCCCCTGGTCCAGGGGGTCATTGGCCCCATCCAGCAGTTCCACGTCCTCCAGGAGCTTCTCGTAGAACCCCTGCCCCAGCACGGAAACCACCTCGGCATCGCCAACCCCTGCATCGCCCACCTCGGCGCCTTTGCCCACTGCGCCGGATGCCACCGAGCCATTCGCCGCGCCACCGCCGGCCGCAACAGTGCCATCCGCGCCGCCACCGCCGGACGCAACAGCGCCGCCGCCAACAATCGAATCGCCCACCCCGGCCCCCCCCAGCGAAAACTCCCGGCTCGCCACCTCTCTCTGGCCGCTCATGGCCGCCGTGAAAGTGGTGACGGTCCCCGTCGCACGGTCATACACGCCCTTGAAATCCTTGCCGCAGCCGATGGGCCAGTTCACCGGGCAGGTGCGTATCCCCAGCACCGACTCGATCTCACCCAGCAGCTCGAAAGGATCCCGGGCCTCCCGGTCCAGTTTGTTGATGAATGTGAAGATGGGGATGTGCCGCATCACGCAGACCTTGAAGAGCTTGATGGTCTGCGCCTCCACGCCTTTGGAGCCGTCGATGACCATCACCGCCGAGTCGGCCGCCATCAGGGTGCGGTAGGTGTCCTCGGAAAAGTCCTGGTGGCCCGGCGTGTCCAGGATGTTGACGCAGTACCCGCCGTAGTCGAACTGCATGGCGGAGGACGTAACCGAGATCCCCCGCTCCTTTTCGATCTCCATCCAGTCGGACACCGCATGCTTCGCCGCCTTGCGGCCCTTCACGCTCCCGGCCAGGTTGATGGCCCCCCCATAAAGGAGGAACTTTTCGGTCAATGTGGTCTTCCCCGCATCCGGGTGGGATATGATGGCAAACGTCCTGCGTTTCTCGATTTCCTGACGATAAGATGACAAAACAACCTCTTTCCTGCGCAACTGCGATACAGCCCATGCATCCGGGCGCGGATGATGCACCCGGCGCCGGCGCCCCGGTGATGCGCCGCAAATCGCCACCAACCGAACAATGCGTGTTCGACTTTAGTCACAACTTCACGCAAGGTTCAGTCGGCGGAGCAATAGTCGGCCAAGCGCACCACCCCAACGCCGTTTATAATATCACGCAAGAAAAAGGTTGTCAATCAGTCGTTGCCCGGTCTTAGCCGGAAGCGGGCTGGAGGCTGGCCACAGCCGTTACAGGTCACTCCGCAGCCAGCAAGTCTCGTGTACAGCTTCCCTTGAATATGTTTCTTCCTTTATGTGTGCTTCTCCGGCCTCCACCACAGCACGATGCTGCCGGTCTTGATCAGGAACGTGACCGTGCCGTCCGCATTACCTCGTCATCGCATTGGATGCATCCCGCCATCACGGCTGGTGGCTGCTGGGTCCGCAAACATCCGCATTACCTCGTCATCGCATTGGATGCATCACCTGCCAGGATCTGCTCGGCTTTCTCGTCGGTGATCTCCGTGTTGTAGAACCGCTTGAAGTAGTCTTTGACTATCCCCACGGGGTCCACGTCCTCGAACAGTTCCGGGTAGAGCAGTTTGCCCAGCCACGGGGAAACCATCGCGCCCTCGCCGCTGCGGACGTTCCACAGGTAGATCCCATATGGGCAGACATACACGTCGCCGTTTTTCACCGCCGTCACCGTCTGGATCGCCGGGTCGGACAGTATGACGTCGCGCCCCGCCTGGCTGCCCACCACGATCAGGTCCGGGTTCCAAGCCACGATCTGCTCCGCATCCACAGTGAGCTGAGAAGCACCGCCCCTGCCGCCGCTAGAGCCGTCGGAAGGCTTCGTCACCGTGTAGTCAGCCGCCACATTGACGCCCCCCGCCGCCTCGACATACGTGTTGCTGATGTCAGTGCTGTTCACCGTGGTAAAAGAGTCCGCGGAGTAGAACAGCTCCAGCACCTTTTTCCTCTCGGTCACGCCGGCGGTGCGGGCCTTGCTGTCGTCGATGGCGTTGCGGTAGTATTCCACGAATTCCTTGGCACGTGCGGGCGCGTTGCCCCCCAGGATGTCGCCGATGATGGTGTAGGTCTCGCACAGGCCGTCAACCGTGGCCACGTTGTCCGTCGCCACGAAAGACACGCCCGCATCTTTCAGCTGCTGCTTCTGCTCGTCGCTGAAGAGGGTGCTGACGCCAAACACCACCTGGGTGTTGGCAGCGATCAGGTCTTCCACGCTGCTGGCGGAGTAGTTGTTGGGGTTGCTCTCATTGTAATCAGGGAACACTTCCCTGAAATAGTCCGAGATGTTGTTGGTAGCCGCCGCGACGATGACACCGCGGCCTTCGCTCAGGATCTCCGTCATCTGTGCCAATGCGCCTATGACGGGCGCCACCCTGTCCACCTGATAGGGGATCTCCACGGTCACGCCATCGCTCCCGGTGACGAAACGCGTGGCCGGCGTCGCCTGGGCCTGCGTCGTTTCAGGCGCTGCGGTCGTGGCCGGGGCAGCGGTGGTTTCAGGCGCCGGGGTAGACGCCGGGGCCGCAGTCTGCGCAGGCGCCGCAGCCGTTTGTGCAGGCGCCGCCGTAGTTTCCGCCGCCGCACCGGCCGCCGTCGTCCCAGTGGCCTGGGACTGCCCGCAGGCGCCCATCAACATGGCAGCCGCCAGGACCGCCGCCAGCATTTTCGCCGGATTTCCCTTTTTCATAACGTTTCTCTCTTCAGCTACACTTCTCTTTTTCATAACTTGACCTCCTTCGTCACTGCATCTGCGCAACTGCATCTGCGTAACTGCATCTCCACGACTGCATCTGCGCAACCGCATCTTCGCAACTGCATCTGCGCAACCGCGTCTTCGCAACTGCATCTTCACGACTGCATCTGCGCAATCCACGCAGCCGCTTGCTCTATGTACAATGTCACGACAACCTGTCGCTCCATATGCCATCATGCCATCTGCCATAATCGCCCAAGTCGATGTGAATCCACCAGGTTACTGTCTGTCCTGTGCCAATGCACATCATGCGCTCAGCACACCATCACTCATGTCGATTCGGGTTCGGGTTCAACCTCCCGTATCACCCCAGCGCCGGCTGGCACAAGGGCAGGCGCCTTGCGAGGCCCGGGTACCGCACCACCGGGGGCTTATCCTCCCGGTTCACCCCAGCACCGGCTGGCACAAGGGCAGGCGCCTCCCGCCCAGCTCCACCATCTCCGACACGATGGGGATCCGGTATGTCTCGGAGAGGTTGCGCGCCGTGAGCACCGCTTCCGCAGGGCCGATCTCTATGTGCTCGTCGTCCATGATCAGCGCCACCCTGCCGTTGCATTGGAAGGCATGCACCGGGTTGTGGGTGGTCATGATCACCCCCAAGCCTCTCTGGGCCAGCGATATGGCATATTTGAGCACGATGGACTGGTACCCGAAGTCCAGGTTGGACGTGGGCTCGTCCATCATGAGGAACTGGGGCTCCTGGGCCAGGGCCCTGGCGATGAGCACCATTTGACGTTCGCCCCCCGAGAGCTGTGTGTAGAGTTTGTCCCGCAGTTTCGATATATTCAGCCGTTCCAGCAGCTCATCGCCGTATTCATAGTCCCTGCGGGTGGGCGAGGTGAACATGCCCGAGTAGCTGCTCCTGCCCATAACGATCACGTCCAGCACCGAGTATGCGAAAGGCAGCTGCTGGGACTGGGGCACATATCCCACCATCCGCGCGAACTCCCGGTTGGTCAGCGTCCGCGTGTCCCGGCCATCCACCGTGACCGAACCCCCCAGGGGCTTGAGCAGGTTCAGCATCGTTTTGAACAATGTGGTCTTGCCCACGCCGTTGGGCCCCAGCAGGCAGAATACCTCGCCGGTGCGTATGGTCATGTCCAGACCCCGCAGGATCACCGCCCTGCCATACCCTATGGTCACGTCCCTAAGACAGATTTCCATCTAAGCAGCTCCTTTTTATATGAAAACACGCGCCCATCAGAACAGCTCCTTCTTACCCCGAAACAGCATGTATATGAACAGCGGGGCCCCCACGAATGCGGTCAGCACCCCGACAGGCAGTTCCCCAGGTATGGTCCTGGCGAAATCGTCCACCACCAGCATGAACGCACCGCCACCGAGGATGGACACCGGGAACAGGTATTTGTTGTTGGCGCCCACCATGAGACGGGCGATGTGGGGTATGATGAGGCCCACCCATTGGATGGAACCGCAGAGGCTCGCGCAGGTCGCAGTGAGCAGCGTGGAACAGAGGATGACCACCGTGCGAATCTGCCGGGGGTTCAGCCCCATGGCCCGGCTCTCCTCGTCGCCGAATGAGAGTATGTTGATCCGCCACCGCAGCAGGTACAGCGGCAGCGCGCCCACTACGAAAACCACCGCCAACAGCCGCACATTGGCATAGTTGCCGGACTTGGCGAAAGAACCCATCAGCCAGAATGTGATTTCGGGGAGTTTGGTGGAGGTGTCCGCCACATATTTCGTGAAGGAAAGCACCGCCTGGAACAATGCATTCACCACCATGCCGGTGAGCACCAGCACCACGGTGTTCGCCCTGTCCTTGCTGACCAGGCGCGCCACCAACATCACCAGGAGCACCGCGCCCAGCCCCAGCCCGAAAGCAAATACATGGATGAAAAATGTGGATGCGCTGATCAGTATCCCCACCGCGGCCCCCACGCCTGCACCGGTGGTGACGCCCAGGATGTCAGGGGAAACCATGGGGTTGCGGAAGATGTTCTGGTATGCCGCACCTGAGAGCGCCAATGCGGCCCCGGTGAGCGCGGACAGGAAAAGCCGGGGTATGCGCACCAAGAAAAGGATATTGTACGCCTGGAGCAGTGCGGTGTCAGTGGGGACGGCGCCGGAGGCCCGCAGCCGCAGGAGCGTGCCCAGCGTACCCACAGGTATGCCATAACGCCCCATGGTCAGCGACACCACCAGCGCGACCAACAGCACCCCGGCCCACGCCGTGATGGCCACCGCCCCCCGGGTGTTGGAATATCTCCTGTCGCTTTTAAGGTTTCCTCCGTCAGCAGGTTTCGCCATGCGCCATCTCCTTAGTTCGTATACAGGCCGCCTCGGCTACCGCCGCCTCGGCTACCGCCGTCTCGGCCACCGCCGTCTCGGCCACCACCGTCTCGGCCACCGCCGTCTCGGCCACCGCCGTCCCTTTCGTATCTCTCGGGGCGCCATCCCGCAAATAAAAAAGCCCGCCCCATTTGAACAAGGGCGAACACACATAGCGGGTATACACCCGCAGCCATCTTTCCCTTTTCAAAACGTGAAGGTTCCGGCGTTTCCGCGCGAAGCCCCGTGAGCGGCGTATCGGACGGCGGGTGTCAACTGCACCCGTGCGGGGGTCTCCCATCTTGCACAGGCAGTCCGCGTCGCCGAAATGATGCCAACTGCTCCCGTGCGGGGGTCCACCGCCGCACTTGCGACAAAGGCATCGTTCGATCCGACATTGCTCAGGCTGTGACCCCATAGGCCGCGAGACCCTTAGGGGTTAAGGTGGGCATCTACCCACTCAGAGTACACCCCACCGCATTTCCGGCCAACGCCGGGAACGTGCGGCAAAGATGTACAACAGCTCGGGATATTCAATTATGAGGGAGTATAACACGCGCACCCACCTGCGTCAAGTTTTCGGCTACGCAAAAGCTGGCGCGCAAAAACGCAATCATCCCAACTATTCCCACATTTCGGCGGCTGGGATTAAGCAATTATTTCCATCAAACCGCCACACCCCCCGATCCGTGTCGAAATATGTCACAACCTTTTTGCGATTTGGCGAAACGCCTGATGTGAAAGTTCCGAAATTCAATGGCAACGACATACCACCTCACGCATACCCACGGATCCACGTCCCCAGCAACTGGATCCAAACCTGGCAGGCAGGTTCGTCGAAATAAGCCGCGCCGCCGCCGGTCTCTTCGTTTGCCAGGCTCAGGCCGTGGCAGCCCTCTGGGAAAATGTGAAGCTCCAGCGAAACCCCTGCCCTGCGCATCGCATCTGCCAGGCGCAGGCTGTTCTCCACGGGGACCGCATCGTCCGCATAGGTGTGCCATACAAACGCCGGCGGTGTATGCGCCCCCACGTGGAGCTCCAGGGAGAATATGTCCCGTTTCTCCTGGGTGAGGGGCGTGCCCATCAGGTTTTCCACGGACCCCTCGTGGCAAATGCCCTCCTGGCCGGACACCACGGGGTAGCACAGTATCATGCCGTCCGGGCGATACATATCGGCATCCGGGGACGCATTGAGATCTAGTGCCTTCGGGTCGTCTGAGAGGATATTTACTTTGGCCCGCACGGCCATCCTCGCCGCAAGGGCCGCCCCCGGCGAAATCCCCCCGGAACCATCGGCGCCGCCTCCACAAACCCCCTGCACAACCTCCGGGCCCATGGCCGCGCTTCGCATCTTGGGCTTTGCCACCTCCCGGTTCCAGTACACCCCCAGGCTGCATGCCAGGTGCGCGCCCGCCGAAAACCCCATGACGAACACCCGCTGCGGGTCGATATGCCACTCCTCGTGCCGGGAGCGCACCAGCGCCACCGCCGCGGCCAGCTGCCCCAATGCCTTGCCAAACATCACCGGCATCTGCTCCGGCTTCTTTTCGTCCGGGAGCCCTGTCTTCGGGTGCACCTCCTCCAGGATTCCGCACTCCGGGTCATCCGCAAATGTGCTGTAGTCCAGGATAAACGTGTGGCAGCCCATCGCCGCCAGCTGCAGGGCCACCGGCTCCGCCTCCCTGTCCGAGCGGCATATGTACCCCCCTCCGGGGCAGAGGATCACCGCCGGCCGCACCCGCCCCGGCGCGATGGAAACTTGGTCCAGCAGGTAGGCATGCAACGGCGCACCCGCCGCATCATAAGTATGTGTGTTCATTTTGCGCTCCTCGTTATTTCATCGAATATCGCCGCTGCCACATCTTCTTTATCCATGATGGGGAGTGTCCGCTCCCCGTCCGCCGTGATCAGCGTGACCACATTGGTATCAGTACCGAATCCCGCACCCGCCACGTTCAGGTCGTTGGCAACGATCATGTCGATGTGCTTCTTTTCCAGCTTTTTCCGGGAATTTTCCAGCACATTTTCCGTTTCCATGGAAAACCCGCACAGGAACTGCCCCGGCATGGGGTGCTGCCCCTTTGCGCCGTCCTGCCCAGCCGCGCCGTGATGCCCAGCCACACCGTGATGCCCCTGCGCGCCATGCAGATCCACAGTACCATGCTGCCCGGCCGCACCGTGCAGACCCGTCGCACCATGCTGCCACGCCGCACGGCGCTGCCCCAAGTATGCCAGTATATCGTCCGTGCGTTCCAGCTCTATGCTCAGCTCCCCGTCGGCCTTCTTCACTTTCTGGTCGCTCACCTTGGCCGGCCTATAGTCCGCCACCGCAGCCGCCATGACGACGATTTCCCGGGGCAGATGCAGGCCGGTGGCAGCGCCGCTTCCGTCACACACACCGTTTGCGTGCCCAATCTCGCCGCCGCCCCCTTTGCTTCCCCCAGCCGCCGCTTGGGGGGGTCCGGCGTCGGTCCCATCATCCGGATCGCTTGCGCCACATGCGACCATAAGTGCGTCCGTATTTGCGCCGGACGTTTCAATGGCTTCGGGCGTTTTCGGCGCGCCCCCACCCCCGGCAAAAATACACGCCCCCCGCACCGCCCCCAACAAAACGGCGCCGCAGCCCACCTGCACCACAACCGCGAAAAAAAGC
>JAISUG010000046.1 GCA_031272185.1 Lachnospiraceae bacterium | reverse complement strand
CCCCGGCACCACTGTGCACCATTTTGCGGAGATGGACGACCACCTGGAATTCGTGGTGGAGGGCAAGGAGGACGCCCAGGTGACACTGCAGCTGGAAGACGACACCGACTACGAAGTGGATGTGGACGGGTTCCCTGCGGACACCGTGCGCACGAACCTCACCGGGAAGCTGAGCCTGGGCCTGGAGTTCGGGGAAAAAGACAGCGTGATGGTGACCATCTGGAGGGGGTAGCCCCCAGAGCGGCCGGCATGTACCGATGGCAAATCCGCGGCGGCCCTGACCCTGGGGCCGCCTGTTCGATGTGATGGACTGATGATCAGCGGTTGGGCATGGCATGTGCGTCAAGGCAAAGTGGCCGCCCGTTCGATGTGATGGACTGATGATCAGCGGTTGGGCATGGCATGTGCGTCAAGCCAAAGTGGCCGCCTGTTCGATGTGATATATGAAATGTGCCCGACGGGGCTGGGTTTGGGGGGACGATGGCGAAAGCGAAATCCAATGGTTTTTTCTGCAAGGAATGTGGCCATGAGTCCGCCAAATGGTCCGGCCAATGCCCTGCGTGCAAAGCGTGGAACACCATGGTGGAGGGGCCGCCGGGCCCCGGTCCGGTCGGCGCCCCGGCATTTGCGGGCGCACCCTCGCGCCCTGTGTCCCTGGGCGAGATAGGGTATGAACGCCATGAATACATCCCGACGGGGTTCGGGGAACTGGACCGGGTGCTGGGATGTGGCATCGTGAACGGTTCCCTGGTTTTGGTGGGCGGAGATCCCGGCATAGGCAAATCAACCATACTGCTGCAGGTGGCCCGCAACATCGCAGCCGGCGGGAAGAAAGTGCTCTACGTCTCCGGGGAGGAGTCGCTGCAGCAGGTGAAGCTGCGCGCGGCGCGCATCGGCCCGGTCACGGGTGAACTGTATTTTTACTGCGAGACGAACCTGGGGCGGGTGGCGTCTGCCATGGAGGAAATGCTGCCGGACATGGTGGTCATCGACTCCATCCAGACCATGTACTGCGATTTTGTGGACTCGGGCGCAGGGAGCGTCTCCCAGGTGCGCGAGGCCACGGCGACGCTGCTGAAACTCTCCAAAGGCTTGGGGATAGCCATATTCATCATCGGCCACGTGACCAAGGAAGGGGTGGTGGCCGGCCCCAGGATGCTGGAGCATATGGTGGACACGGTGCTGTACTTCGAGGGGGATCGCCATGCGTCATACAGGATACTGCGGGGGGTGAAGAACCGTTTCGGGTCCACCAACGAGATCGGCGTGTTCCAGATGGAGGAAAATGGGCTGGCGGAGGTGAAAAACCCGTCGGAATTCATGCTCTCGGAGCGGCCCCGGGACACGTCGGGTGGTGTGGTGACCTGCTCATTGGAAGGTACCCGCCCCATACTGCTGGAGGTGCAGGCGCTGGTGTCTCGCACCAGTTTCGGCATGCCCCGCAGGACCGCGGCGGGTGTGGATTACAACAGGGTGAACCTGTTGCTGGCGGTGCTGGAAAAACGGTGCCGCTATGACTTTTCGGGGGTGGATGCATATGTGAGCATCGCAGGTGGCGTGCGGGCCAATGAGCCTGCACTGGACCTGGCCATCTGCCTGGCGCTGGTTTCCAGCTACAAGGACAAACCATTCCCGGCCGGCACGGTGGTGTTCGGCGAGGTGGGCCTGTCGGGCGAGATCCGTGCGGTGTCCGGCGCAAGGCAGCGCATCGCCGAGGCCGAGAGGCTTGGGTTTGCCACATGCATCCTGCCCAAAAGCTGTTTGAAGGATGTCAAGGCCGGGATAGCGCTGGTCGGGGTGGAGAGCATCAAGGAGGCCGTGGCGGGGATATAAGGCACCCATACCCAAAAGGGCACCCGCACGCAATAAGCGTGCCTATACCCCAAAAGGGCACCCGTACGCGATAAGCGTGCCCATACCCAAAGGGCGCCCATATGCGATAAGCGTGTCCATACATCAAAAGGACATCCATATACGATAAACGTGGGGCTGGCGAAGGATGGGGCTATGGAACGGCTGATATCGGTGGGAGGCACCCATACCCAAAGGGCGCCCACGGCAGGGGGCGCCCCTCTGGATGAAGTATAATGAGAAAAGGAATTTGAAAGTATGAAAAGACTTTCATGTAGTATTCTAACCAATTTTTGATGAATAGTCAATGGATTGGTCCCAAAAAGGACGTTTATGGTTAAATTGTAAACCTGAGTTGCCAAAATATTACAGGGCGCGGCGTTGACGGATTCGGCGGCGGGATCTGCGGACGTGGCGGTGGCAGTTTGCGGTCATGGCGGATAGTGGTGGAGAAACGATATGCCGGGTTCGATGGTGCATTTGCTGGTGGCAAGGTTGGCGCGCCCACAGGCGGGGGCGCTGTTTTGGCTGGGCAATATAGCGCCTGATGCGGTGGGGGAGCGCGCCGAAAAGGACGAAAGCCATTTCCGCAACATGGCTGACAGGGAAGCGCCCATGCGGGAACTGGAGCGCAGTGTGTCGGGGGAGTTCGGCGAAGGCGTGCTGCTGCACATGTTCGTGGATTGGAAGTGGGACCTGTCCATGAGGGACGCATACATAGAGCGTATGGGGGACGACTGGTTCGCCGATTACCGCAACCAGGTGTCCATGGCGGGGAGTTTCATCTACCACCGCGCCTGGTGGGCGGAAGGCGTCTGGGAAGCCATGGAGGCGGTGCCCTTGGGCGACTATGGCGTCACGCCCTTTGCGGCGCCGGGGGATGTCCGTGCCTTCCTGGTGTCCAACCACCATTGGCATCGGGAGAGGAACACCGGGCCGTCCCAGGCGTTCCCCCCTGACGTGGTGAGTGAGTTTGCCAGGAGGACCGCCCATGAATTCATGGAGTGGAGGTGGCAGGGCCAACCATAGCCAGCCGGCGAGGCGTCTGGGAGGCAGGATCCCGGTCCGACGGAGGGGCGGCCCGTAACCTCACTACAGTATCAATTCACACCCCTTGGAAACGCTCGCCATTATTCCGGTCGTGTGGACACCGCACCAGTGCTGGGCCATGAGTTCCAAAACCAATTTCCGCAGTTCCCATGAAAGAACCGGATTTTTCAAAAAGTGCTGTCAATAATTTTTGAAAATGTCACCCCTCAGGCGAGTTAATTATCTCTTGAAAATGTCACCCCCTAGTGGCTTAACCGACAAGTCTGTGTGTGGGTTACCAGGGTCAATGGCGAGGT
>JAISUG010000024.1 GCA_031272185.1 Lachnospiraceae bacterium | reverse complement strand
GCGCATGAGTGAAATGAGCGGCGAAACCACCAGCGTCACGCCGGGCAGCATCACCGCAGGGACCTGATAGCACACCGATTTGCCAGCCCCGGTGGGCATGATGCAAAGTGCATCCCGCCCATGGGTGAGCGCATCAATCAGCGCCGCCTGCCCCTCCCGGAATTCGTCATAGCCAAAATACCGCTTTAGAACATCCTTGGCGTTCACCGGACATCACCTCCGGATGCTATCCTATGTTGTTCTTTCTGCTTGCGCTGCCCCCTCTGCCCTTTTGGCCCTCTATCTGTCACTGAACCTTGGGCGCTTTTTGTCAGCACAGCCACCGCTTCCACATGCCCGGTCCATGGGAACATGTCCACGAGGGCGATACGTTGGGGGCGGTAGGCGCTCCTGCCCAGGACTTCCAGATCCCTGGCCAGCGTATGCAGGTCGCAGGAGATATAGATGATCTTGGTGGGTTTCATCTGGACAGCGGCGGACAAAAACTCCGGGGTCGCGCCGGAGCGGGGCGGATCCAGGAGTATCGCGAGAGGTGACACCGAGCCGATGGGAACTGCGCCGCCGTCGCCCTCGTCCCCATGGCGGCCGCCCCGTCCTGCATTTCGCATTTTGCGGCCCGGTACTGCGGCCCCCCACTCGTCGTCTGCCGACGTGGTATCCGCCGTGTCGGCGCCGTAATGTGACGCTACGCCTAGATCCTGGGCCATCCCTTGGAGGAACACCCCCGCATCATTCTCGTAGAACCGTATGTTGGTTATGCCGTTGCGTTTTGCGTTCGCCACCGCATCCCGCACGGCATCCGGGTTCAGTTCCACGCCGATGACATGTCGCACATGCTTCGCTGCGATGATTCCGATGGCGCCGATGCCGCAGTAGGCATCCACCAGGGTTTCATTTCCGTCAAAATGCGCCATTTCCACGGCCTTGCGGTACAGTGCCCCCGCCTGTGCCTTGTTCACTTGGTAAAATGACCTGGCTCCAATCCGGAACACGTACCCTTCCAGCTCATCTTCCACGTATCCTTTCCCATACAGGACCTTTTCCCGCTCCCCCAGCACCATGGTCGTGTGCTTGTCGTTTACATTGAGCACGATGCCAGTGATTTCCGGGTGCTTTTCCTTAAGCTCCCGCACGAAATGCTTCTGTGTGGGAAAGATCGGCGACGCCGCCACCAGCACCACCAGGACGTCGCCGCCCATCCCCCCCGACCGCGCCGGGCTCTCCTGCGCCGGACCAAACTGCGACAGACCGTCCTTCGCCGCAACCGCAGACAGGCCCGGTTCCGGCGAACCATCCCGCGAACCGGGGACGTCGCCGACGGCGCCACCCCTCCCGCATCGGATCAGCACATGGCGCAAAAATCCCATCTCCGTGTCCTCATCGTAGGTGCGGATTTTGAAGGACGGGAGCATCTTGCGTATGGTGGCGGCGATGGCCATCGCCCGAGGGTCTTCGATGAGGCAAGTGTCCGCCTGGACGATCCTGTGGGTCCCCTCTTGGTAGATCCCGCAGACCGCCCTGCGGTTCACGTACCCAAACGTCCTCGTCACCTTGTTGCGGTAGTGGAATGGTTCTTCCATGCCGATGATGGGGTCGATCTTGCAGTATTTGCCCAGCAGCTCCTGCGCCATCTCCTGCTTCCTGCGTAGCTGCCCTTGATATGTCAGGTTGAGGTATTGGCACCCTCCGCACTTTTGCCGCACCGGGCAGAGATGATCGGTCTTTGGCCCTGCGGTCTTCGATCCTGCGGTCTTTGGCCATGCGGTCTTCGGCCCTGCGGTCTTTGACCATGCGGTCTTCGGCCCTGCGGTCTTTGGCCCTGCGGTCTTTGTCGTTTTCTTTAGGTTTCCTTGCTTCATGGGTTCTCTCATGCTTTGTCTCCGGAGCGCTCCCTCATGGAGTACTCACACCCGCAATACACCTGCCGGTACAGCCCATATTCTTTCGACAGCTCCAGCGAGCGTTTGTAACCGTCTTTTTTCTTGAAATCGCATGGTAGGAATGTCACACCATACTCCCTCGCCACTTCCTCCCCGATTTCATTGATCAGCGGGGCATTCTTATGTGGGCTCACGGTCAATGTGGTTGTGAAGCAACCGTACCCACCCTCTTTCGCCGCCCGCGCGGCATGTTCCAGCCGAAGCCGGAAACAAACCGCACACCGCGCGCCGCCCTCGGGCGCGATTTCCAGCTCCTGGTTTTGGTTCACCAGATCCAGGAAAGCCCCCGGCCCGTAGTCAGCTACACGGACTGAAACCTCGTTCAGGTTCATCTCCCCCACCAGGCGCACCTGCTCCCCGGCCCGCCGCTCGTACTTAGCGTCCACATCGCCTGCGCCCACTGTATTGCGTTTGGCCCTTGCGTTCATCTCCCCTACCAGGCGCACCTGCTCCCCAGCCCGCCGCTCGTACTCAGCCTGAGGGAATATGTTAGGATTATAATAGTCTACCATGATTCGGAAAAATTTTGCCAGATAGTCCAACACATACGAGGAGCATGGCGCACAGCAACTATGAAGAAGCAGGGTAGGCACGCCATCCCTGCTTCGCAACTGTTCCAGATATGATTCCATCTCCAGCTGATAATTGCGCATGTCAATACAAGAAATCCTTGATGCGCTTGCTGCGCACCGGATTTTTAAGTTTTCGGATGGCCTTGGCCTCGATCTGGCGTATGCGCTCCCGGGTGACATTGAACTCCCGCCCCACTTCCTCCAGCGTCCTGGGGTGCCCGTCGTCCAGCCCGAACCGCAGCATGATCACCTGCCGTTCCCGCTCTTTTAGGTCCATCAGCAGCGTATCGATGTGCTCCCGGAGCATGACGGTTTCGATGCTGCCCTCCGGCGTCATGATGCTGGTGTCCGCCACGAAATCGCCCAAGTTGGAATCATCCTCCTCGCCGATGGGTGTTTCCAGCGAAGCCGGTTCCCTGGCGATCTGCATGATCTCCATGACCTTTTCCTCGGACATCTCCAGCGCGGATGCCAGTTCTGCGATAGACGGCTCGTACCCCAATTCCAGGGTCAGCTTGCGCTGCATCTTTGACATCTTGTTGATGGTTTCCACCATATGCACCGGCACGCGGATAGTCCTGGCCTGGTCTGCCAGCGCCCGTGTGACGGACTGGCGGATCCACCAGGTGGCATAGGTGCTGAGCTTGTAGCCCTTGGTATGGTCGAATTTGTCCACGCCCTTGATGAGCCCCAGGTTGCCCTCCTGCACCAGATCCAGGAAAGCCATCCCCCGGCCCGTGTAGCGTTTGGCGATGCTCACCACCAAGCGCAGGTTGGCCTCGATCAACCTGTCCTTGGCAGCCATGTCGCCGTTGGCCTTTTTCTGTGCCAGGCGCAACTCTTCCTCCGCGGTGAGCAGGGGCACCGTGCCGATTTCTTTCAGGTAGACCCGCACGGGGTCTTCCGTGCTGATCCCGTCCAGAAGTTCGATGGCATCCAGGTCGATCTCGTACTCTTCCTCTGTATTTTTCAGGAGCGCATCATCTAAGTCCAGGTCATCCAGAATGACGGGCTCGTCTTCTATCAATGCTTCGTCGATGATGGGGATCACCTGTATCTGGTGGCCTTCCAGGTACGAATAAATCTGCTCCATCTGATCTGCCGAAAGATTGTCGCCGGTGAAAAAGTTGTTGATATCGATGACATTCAGCTCACGGCGCCTTGACCTGCCTAGCTCCACCAACTTTTCCAGCTTCTCCAAAAACTTCTCTTTCTCCACTTAAGAAATGTCCTTTCGCCAAATATTATGTTCATTAATGAATCTTCATTATAGCCCACCGAAATACAATATTCAACATTTTTCTTTGGGTTTTGTCCCCCAAAATCCTTACTTTTTTCTTACGCCCTGACATCTTGCAGCCATACCCTGTGATACATTTGGTTGGCTGCAAGCCCCGGGCGAGCGTCTTTGGTCCCTGCTCGCCCTGACATGCCGCAGCCATAAACCGTGGCGCTCATAGTCGGATGCAAGCCCCGGGCGAGCGTCTTTGGTTCCTGCTCGCCCTAGCACAAAATCTGCACCGCCGAGGGTATGTTCTCGATGTGGACAGTCTCCAGGCTGCCGCCGAACTCCCCGTCCAGCACCCAATCCACCGGCTCGGTGCACGTCATGGTGATGGAACGGGTTTTGAACCTGTGGACGTATTCATTGTCCCAATCCAGCGGGCCCGACCCACCGCCCCTGCCCCGCACATCAGGGTCGGAGCCATCGCCCGGCGCAACCACATCCCCGCCCCCGCCCGCACCATGCGCCCCCGGAACATCAGTCCCGGCAGGTGCGCCAAAACCCTCGGCGGATTCACCCATATAAAGGTCCCCTGTGGCACCATATCCATCCGCGGCACCATATCCATCTGTGGCACCATATCCATCCGCAGCATTGCCCCCACCCCCCGCAAAAATGCTGGCGATGATGCCGCTCCAGTCCAGGGGCGACTTGGGGGTACGTATAAGCAGCACCTCGAAATACCCGTCACCCAGCGCCACGTCACGGCTCACCAGCCCCCTGAAACCGCCAACGCTGAGGGTGTTCGTCACCATCCCGAACATGAAGTCACCTTCCAGCTGCACTTCATCGCTGGCGACCTTCATGGGGTAAGACTTGAGGGATTTGGAGCCCAGCACCCACTCCAGCATATATGCCTGATGCCCCAGCACATTCTTGGCCGCCTGGGGAGTCTGCCAAGACAGTTCGGTGAATGCGCCGAATGCAGCAATGTAAACGAAATGCTCCGAGCCGTTCACCCGGCCCACATCAATGGGCGTGGGCGTGCCTGACACGATGCGCGCCGCCGCCTTGATGCCGGACTTCGCTGAACCTGCCGGGATGTTCAGGCTGCGTGCGAAATCATTGGTGGAGCCCGCGGGGATGTACCCCAGCAAGGGCCTGTCCACCAACCGCATCAGCCCGCATACCGTCTCGTGCAATGTGCCGTCCCCGCCCGCACAGACGATGACCGCCATGCGCCGCCCATATATCCTCGCCAACCTCGTGGCATCCTTCCTCTTCTGCGTGGTGACAACGGACACCTCGTATCCGTCTTTGACAAACACATCCAACACATCCAGCAGCTGCCCCCTTATCTGGGATTTGCCCGCCCTGGGGTTGATCAGAAGCAACAGTTTTTTCATGGCGGCGCACCTCTGGGCAATGACCTGGGAATGACCTATCCAGACCATACGGCGCTATCCCTCGGCCAAGCCCTAAGTCCATATATATGCTGCACTAACTTGAAAAATTCACTTGGTGAATCCGACTGTGCACCCGGCCCGCAAAAAAGGGATGCCACCACAACCGCCGGCAACCCCTTTTCGCTCGTACCCAAAGGCACATTGCCATGCTGCGCATATCTCCGAACGGAGCCCAAGCACCAGGCAAACGCTGCACCGTCCGTCCTTATGCCTGACATGCTGTTGATATGCCACCGGACGGCGCTCAAGCACCCGGCAACGCCCATCACGGCAAACACTGCTGCGCATACCAAAACCGGTTCGGCAGCGATGAATGGAATGCCCCGGCAATCCCACCCCGGCAAACCCTACTCCGCATACCCATAGACGCCGCGGACCGACACCTCGCCGGATATCACCTCGTGGAGCACCCCGTCATCGTCCATGACCTGCAATGCTCCTTGGGGCGAAACCCCCATCGCCACACCCGATAGTTCACCGGAACCACCCGGTGCCTGCACATCCTGGTCCCGCACATCCTGTGCGCTTCCCCCAGGCTGTACTCCCCCCGTGGGCTGCGCATTCCCCGGTGCCTGGGCGCTCCCCGGTGCCTGGGCGACCCCCGGTGCCTGGGCGCTCCCCGGTGCCTGGGCGACCCCCGGTGCCTGGGCGACCCCCGGTGCCTGGGCGCTCCCCGGTGCCTGGGCGCTCCCCGGTGCCTGGGCGGTCCCCAGCACCCGCACCCGTTTGCCTTTGTTTACCATATACTGCGAATACTCATCCAATAGTCCAGACAGATCCTTCGCATACAGCAGGTTTTCATAGCAGTCCTTGAGTTCCCGCATGCATACGGATATCATCCATGCCCGGTTCACCGTCCTGCCGTTTTCCAGATAACATGAAGTGGCTGTGACACCCGCCTCCGGCGGGAATTCCGGGGTGTTGACATTAATGCCGATGCCCACCACCACGTAGGAAATCGCTTCCTCTTCGCTGCTCATCTCCGTCAGGATGCCGCAAACTTTCTTGCCGTTTATGACGATGTCGTTGGGCCACTTGATCAGAGCGGGCAGCCCGGTGCATGTGCGGATGGCGCGGCAGACGGCCAATGCGCAAACCAAGGTGATCATGGGTGCAAACCTAGGTGCAAATGCAGGACGCAGCAGCAGGCTCATCGATATCCCTGTGCCCCTGGGGGATGACCACCACCGCCCCAGGCGCCCCTTGCCGGCCACCTGGCAATCGGCCACCACCAGTGTCCCTTCCGGCTCGCCCATCTCCGCCAGCGCTTTGACCCTGACATTTGTAGAGTCGGTTTCTGCGTAAAACACCACATACCGTGCGATCCACCTGTCATCCATCAATAGCAGCAGTTCCTCGCGGCTCAGTACATCCTCACCCTTGATCAGACGGTACCCACGGTTTGGCACAGCCTCGATCTGGTATCCGTCCGCTTGGAGCTGCCTGACGTTTTTCCAGATCGCAGTGCGGGAGATGCCCAATTTTTCGGCGATGGCCTGCCCCGACAGATAACCCGCACTCTCTTTTAAGCTCTGCAAAACCTGTGTCTTCAAAAAGTCGATACCCTCCCCATGAGCCGCCATCGTTTCACCTGCGCATGGAAATCGCGCTCACCGCCGACATGCCCAGCAAAAGCAGTGTCACCAGGATACATAGCACGCCAAGGGCTATATGCCTCTTTTCCTTCTTGCCTGCACGAAATCTCATGATGCCATGTATGCCGTGAAGCACCGCGGCCAAAAAGAAGACGGCCGGGAACAGGAACAGGAACCGCTCCTGGTAGATGAAACTGACGACACCCATCACCACCACCGCCAAGGCGATGATGATATGGACCAAATCCATGATCAGCGCATTGCGGCGCTCATCCCGCCAACTATAAACCATACACGCTCCTATGGAAACTGCCACACCCGTACACTATTCATCCGCAGAGGCTACCGGTGCGACATGGGGCCCGCCCGCAGGGCGTTCGCCCCCATGGCGTTCGCCCCCATGGTGTTCGCCCCCATGGCGTTCGCCCAAAGGGTGTTTTCCCGCAGGGCATTCGCCCCCATGGCATTCCCACGCAAGATGTCTTCCTGCATGGCCTTCTCCCCAATGGCATCCGCCCAAAGGGCGTTTTCCGGCATGGTGCCCGCCCCCATGGCGTTCGCCCGACATCCGGCACATATTATATCTTCATATCCCCCAGTGTCGCCGCTATGACGGCCTTGATGGTGTGCATACGGTTTTCCGCTTCATCGAATACCTTCGATGCAGGGGACAGGAACACTTCATCGGTCACTTCCATGTCCTTGACACCGAACCGCTGCCCCATCTCCGCACCGATCTTGGTATCCAGGTCGTGGAACGAGGGCAGGCAATGCAAGAATATCGCACCCGGTTTCGCTTTTGCCATGGCGGCACCGGTGACCTTGTAGGGTGTCAATTCCTTGATCCGCTCCTCCCATACATGGTCGGGTTCGCCCATGGACACCCACACGTCCGTGTAAACCACGTCGGCGCCAACCAGCGCCTCGTCCAGGCTCTCGGTGAATGATGCGCTGCCGCCGGAAGCTTTCGCATACTCCCCGCACAGGGACACCAGCCCGGCATCCGGGAAGTACTTCTTCGGCGCGCATGCCACGAAGTGCATCCCCATCTTGGTGCAACCTACCATAAGGGAGTTGCCCATGTTGAAACGGGCATCGCCCAGGTACACCAGTTTGATGCCCCGCAGGTCCCCGAAATTCTCACGGACCGTCAACAGGTCGGCCAGCACCTGCGTGGGGTGGTACTCGTTGGTCAGCCCGTTCCACACAGGGACACCGGCGTGCCGGGCCAGCTCCTCCACGATTTCCTGCCCGAACCCCCTGTACTCGATCCCCTCGTACATCCTGCCCAGCACCTTTGCGGTGTCGGCGATGCTCTCCTTTTTCCCGATCTGGGACCCGCTGGGATCCAAATAGGTGGAACCCAGCCCCAAATCATGGGCGGCCACCTCGAAGGCGCACCTGGTCCGGGTGCTGGTCTTTTCGAATATCAGGGCAATGTTCTTTCCGTGGTACCAATCCGTTGCCACGCCCTTTTTCTTCATATCCTTGAGCTTTGCGGAAAGATCCAGCAGATAAGCTATCTCATCAGGGGTGTAGTCCTTGAGCGTCAGCAAACTTCTTCCTTTGAAATCCATGTATCACCTCGTCATCATTCTTAAACTGTCCAGCCATGCGGCTTCACTCGTCCTTTGCTACCTCTACCACCGATTTCGCCAGCCCTGCGATCCCTGCCAGCTCCGAAGGGATGATGATCTTGGTGGCTTTGCCGTCGGCGGCTGCCCTGAAGGCTTCCAGGCTCTTGATGCGCAGCACCGCCTCGTCGGCGCCCGCTTCACGGATGAGCCTGATGCCCTCTGCGTTCGCCCTCTGGATCTGAAGTATGGCCTCGGCCTCACCCTCGGCTTCCCTGATCTTTTTCTCCTTGACGGCTTCTGCGCGCAGTATGGCGGACTGCTTCTCCGCCTCGGCGTCCAGTATGACGGACTCCTTTTTGCCTTCCGCCACAAGGATGGTAGACTTCTTTTCACCCTCGGCGCGCAGGATGGACTCCCTGCGTTCCCGTTCCGCTTTCATCTGCTTTTCCATGGCATCCTGGATGGCCGCCGGCGGGATGATGTTCTTGAGCTCCACGCGGTTGATTTTGATGCCCCAGGGGTCCGTGGCCTCATCCAACGATGCCCGCATCTTGGTGTTGATCACCTCCCTGGAAGTGAGTGTCTCGTCCAACTCCAGGTCACCGATGATGTTGCGCAGCGTGGTGGCGGTGAGGTTCTCGATGGCCACCAAAGGGTTTACCACGCCATAAGTGAACAGTTTCGGGTCAGTGATCTGATAGAACACCACCGTATCGATGCGCATGGTGACATTGTCCTTGGTGATCACGGGCTGGGGTGCGAAATCCAGCACCTGCTCCTTTAATATCACCCGCTTCGCAATCCTGTCCAGGAAAGGCATCTTCAGGTGGACGCCCACCGACCATGTGGACTGGTATGCCCCCAGCCGCTCCACGATCACGGCCTGTGCCTGGGGCACGATCTTGATGCATGATGCCAAAACCCACAAAACGATAATTGCGACAATTAAAAAACCGATGATAATAGCCATTCCAGTTCCTCCTTATATGTGGTTGCTACACTTGAAAATATCAAGCCAATGCGCACCTGCAACGCAGGTGAACGTAGTTCTCTTTGGTCACTGCCCCACCAACCAAACAATGCGCGTCCGGCTGCAAGACGTGTCACTCCGAGGGGTCCGCCAATGGTTCCGGCGTCGCGGGTTTTTCCTTGGGCCGCATCACATACAGTGTCACGCCCCGCACCTCCGACACGATCACGGTATCGCCTTTCTGGTACGCACCCCCGTCGACGGACTTCGCGCTCCACTCCTGGCCGCCCAGGACCACAACCCCCGATGCGAGGTCATCGCTGAACGCCTTGGTGACCTTCGCTTTCCTGCCGATGACGCTGTCCACGTTGGTCTTGGTCGTGTGCCTGTTAAGTATCTTCATGGCAAAGGGCCGCATGCTCAGCAGTATCACCAGCGACACGATGACAAAAAGCCATAGCTGCACCCAGATATTCGCACCCAGAAGCGCCGCAAAAAAAGCAACCAGGGCCCCTGCGGCGAACCAAATCGTCGTCAAGGCCAGTGTCCCCAGTTCAATGGCGACCAGCACCACCAGTGCAACCAGCCAAAACAGCCACCAAAAGCCAAAATCCGGCATCCTTCCCCTCCTTTGTTTTCCGATGCGTACCCCACCGCACCCCCGGATGGCGCAGAGCGGGTCTGCCCATAGTGCGGCGCGACAGTGCATCCCCGGCGCACCCATGGATAGCACTGGGCAAAACGGTTGCCCTTGGATTGACGCGCAGCATCCCCGCCGCACCCATGGATGGCACACTGCGGGCTTCCCGGCGAACCGGTCATGACGGGCTCGGCAGGTGTCCTCATTGCCTTATCATATCACATCTGCACTAAAAACACAACAGGAAAACTCCGAACACCTGTTTAAATTTTTATAAAATGCCCCAACCCTGCCGGACGCGGATTGCAACCACAAACTACTCCACCCCCCGCCTCATGTGCCCCCTGGTGAATTCTCCGGGCAAATCTACACCATCTGCCGGGCGGCGGTTTGCGACAACCGCTGTATACGCCTCCAAAACCCGCCTGATCTCTTCCTGGGGTTCTGCGGTGAAGCACAGCCGCATGGAGTCCGGCGAGGCCCGCTGCAGTTCCTTTTCCATCCCCACCAGCCATATAGGCGCATAATTGTAGATCGTTTGGTAGCAGAATGTGCAATGGTGCGCGACGGGCAACCCTTTCCCCATGCGGTCATACAGCGTCGAAAACCATGTGCCGCCTGCATCATTCGAAACATAACGCAAGTTATCCTTTGGCAGACCATTACTTGGCAGGTCATCCCTTGGCGAGCTATTCCTTGGCAGGTCATTCTTCCGCGGGCCATTCCTTGACAGGCCATCCCCCGCCCGCAACCGGGCGCCATCGCCCTTGCACCGCCCGGTGATCTTTTCCAGGCACGCCGCGCTGACCATCACCGGGACATGGCCATACGCCACCACTTCAGTCCCAATCCCCGGCAAATGTGCGGACAGGCCAGCCAGCTCCCCGGAGTTCAGTTCCAGCCCAAGCGTGAGACGCATGGCGCCCAAATCCGCCAGGAACCGTGCGCTGCGGTGGTTCCAGACATAGAGCGAACTGTCGCATCCCCAGGGGAGGTCGATGCCCGCATACACCAAATACCCGATCTGGTCCAATGAATGGAGCATTATCCCGTCAAACCCGGCCACCTTCAGCGCCGGCAGCGCATTGTCCATAAAAAGCTCTTCGCGCATCCGGAACACATATGGGAAAACCAGCCGGCACAGCTTGCCTGCGCCATGGCATGAATCAACAGATTCTTTCCATACATCAGGTCCGAACCCCGTGATGTCCAGATATACCTCGTCCACCTTTGGGAACCCCAGTACCGCACCAAGCTGCCCTGGTGACTGGACCGACACGCAGATCCCGGTGGTATGCTGGTGATTCGTGTCAGCTGCCCCGCCCCGCTGGGCAGCACCGTCCCCCAGGCCCATCCCGCCCCGCTGGGCGGCGCCATCCCCCAGACCCATCCCGTCCCACCGGGCGGCGCAGTCACCCCGGGCGGCCCCGTCCCGCCGAAAGGGCGACAGCATGGCCTCCTCCATCGCCGCCAGGGCATCCCTGCGGATCTGGTTGAGCTTCGACACGGGCACGAACACATCTTCATCCATCTCCGCGGCCAGCTTCTCAAATACAAACGGGCTCCCACCCGTCTTCGCCACCTGCCTCAATGCGTCTTCTTGTGACAATGGGCTGGTCTTGGCTTCCTGCACCACCCAGTCGTCCAGGCGCACGGAAACCGTTTTGACAATGTCCTGGCCTGTCAACGGAGTGGGGGCTTCGGGAAGATCGCCCATTCGCTCAAGCGGCGCTTCGAATGGTTCCGTGCCCGGGCATTGTGTGGAATGGTCCGCCACCTCGCCCGTTCGCCCAAGCGGCGCTTTGAATGTTTCCCAGCCGGCCATGCGGGCATAGCCCCGGGTTCCAGCGTTTCCTGTGCAAAAATCCACACGCAGCACGGGGGGCTGCCCTTTGTGCAGGGTCAGACGCCCCGTCAACCCCAAGGGTGTTGGCGAGGGCACAGCAACCGCATCAACCCGGCCGACATCCCTCGGATTCCCGGCGTCGCCCCTTACATGGGGCCGGGGCAGCTCAATAGCATCCAATCGGCCGGCGCCGGCCTGTTCGGATCCTCCGGCTGCGGGTGCCGCACCTATGCCGCCCGCCCGTCCACCTGCGGAATACGTCTCATCGGCGCCGCCTGCCCGTCCTCCCACGACATACGACGCACCTACGCCGCCCGCCCTCGCGCCTACGACGAACGACTCGTCGGCGCCGCCCCCCAGGAAGCCTTTCGTGAATCCGCCCCTGTCAAACAGGCAGGACAGCCGTATGATATCCTCCGGGTCTACTTCATACGCCGCCCCGACCTTGCGGCACTCCCGCACAAGATCTAAATATTTCCTGTATATGGAAACCACTCCTGCACAATAGTCTGGCCCTTTCATCCTACCTTCGATTTTGATGGATGCCACCCCGGCGTCTACCAGCTGTGGCAGGAGTTCCAATGCGCACAAGTCTTTGAGGCTTATCAGCGGAGCGACGTCAGAAAAACCCCCGCCGCCTTTCCCGCCGGCTTTCCCGCCAGCTTTCCCGCCACCGTGTACGCCACCGTGTGCGCCATGCCCCGCCGGTGTGGTGTTTTCATCTGCCCGCTGCCCCCAAAGAGCGCCGTCATAGCGATACCCCAGCCTGCAAGGCTGCGCACAACGCCCACGGTTCCCGCTGCGCCCCCCGATGAAACTGCTCATCAGGCACTGCCCGGAAAATGCATAGCATAGCGAGCCATGGACGAAGCACTCTGTTTCCACGCCCGACAGCTCGCCGATACGGGCGATTTCGGGTATAGACAGCTCCCTGGCGCAGATCACCCGGCTCACACCGTGCTTTTTCAGGAGCGCGGCGCCATGGGGCCCGGTGACGGTCATCTGCGTGCTGGCATGGATAGGCAAGTCAGGGAACAGTTCCCGTACGGCCGACAGCACGCCCAAGTCCTGCACTATCACGCCGTCCAGCCCATTGCGGTGCAGTGGCGCCAGATACCGCCCCAGCTCCCCCAGCTCCGCTTCTTTGAGCAATGTGTTGACCGTCAGGTACACACGCACGCCCCGCAGGTGCGCCTCGTCCATGCCGCGCAGCAGCCGCCCCTCGTCCGGGTTGTCCGCATAGGCCCTGGCCCCAAACCTGGGGCCGCCCACATATACCGCATCCGCCCCTGCGGCCACCGCCGCAAGCAGGCTCTCATATGACCCCGCAGGCGCCAGCAGCTCCGGGATCATGCCCGCCCTACCTTTCCCTGGGCGCCATCGTCTTTCATCTGCAAGGAAATCAGCTCGTGCTTCAGGCTGTACATCTCCGTTTCCATCTCGTCGCACTTCTTGCGCAGGGCCTCTATCTCGTCCAATGCCTTGAAATAGTCGTCGGCGATATTGAGCTGGATCATCATGGACTGGTAGTCCTGGTTTTGCTTGTTGAAACCCTTTTGCCTGCGCAGTGCGGCGGTCTTTTCATTGATGTATCCGGCCACTTTCTGGAGGTAATACCCCTCCTCCTCGGCCCCCACAGTATAGATCTTGCCGTCTATCAGCACTTGCGCAAAATGCTTCTGTTCCATGTCATGCCCCCCGCCCGCATACACACATCCACTCCGTCAAACCCCTACGCCGCCGCACCTGTGCCCTCGCCACCGCCGCCGATATCCCCGCACCCAGGTGCCGGTACGCCAGTTCCGTGGCCACGCGCCCCCTGCCGGGGCACCGCCGCGCGCCGCGCCTTAACCCTCGCCACCGCCGCCGAATATCCCCGCACCCAGGTGCCGGTACGCCAGTTCCGTGGCCACGCGCCCCCTGCTGGTGCGGTTGAGCAGCCCGTTCATCACCAGGTACGGCTCGTAGACCTCCTCCAGCGTCCCCGCATCCTCGGAAAGCGCCGTGGCCAATGTGTCCAGCCCCACCGGCCCCCCCGAAAACTTCTCGATGATGGTCAGCAGCAGCTTTCGGTCATTGGCATCCAGCCCGATGGGGTCCACGTCCAATTCGTTCAATGCATAGTCCGCCACCTCTTTCGTGATGACGCCTTGGTACATCACCTGGGCATAGTCACGAACCCGTCGAAGCAGGCGGTTTGCCAGGCGCGGCGTCCCCCGGGACCGGCGCGCGATCTCGTCCGCGCCGTCGCCTAGCACCTCCACGCCCAGCACCCCGGCAGAGCGCAGCACGATCTGCGTCAGCTCCGGCACCGAGTAGAAATCCAGCCGCTGCACCACGCCGAACCGATCCCTCAGGGGCGCAGTCAGAAGCCCCGCCCGGGTGGTGGCCCCGATCAATGTGAAAGGCGGCAGTTCCAGCCGTATGGAACGCGCCCCCGCGTCCTTGCCCAAGAGGATGTCTATGGCAAAATCTTCCATCGCCGGGTACAGCACTTCCTCCACCTGGCGGTTCAGGCGGTGTATCTCGTCCACGAAAAGCACGTCCCCCGCCCGCAGGTTGTTGAGTATCGCTGCCATCTCGCCCGGACGTTCTATGGCGGGGCCGCTGGTCACCTTCATGTTGACGCCCATTTCCGCCGCGATGATGCCCGAGAGCGTGGTCTTTCCCAGGCCCGGCGGGCCGTAAAAAAGCACGTGGTCCAGACTCTCACCCCGGGACTTCGCCGCCTGTATGTACACGTTCAGGGTGGATTTGATCTTCTCCTGCCCGATGTATTCGTCCATCAGTTTGGGCCGCAGCCCCTGCTCCAGCATCTTCTCCTCGCTGGTCGCCTGTGTCGTTATGATCCTCTGCTCCATCTGCCCCACTTCCCGGTATGCCCACCCGCTTGGAGGCGCACCGTGCCATCGCCGATACGCCGAGCGCATCTCCTATCCGGATGCACATTTGCTTGTTTCATAACACCTTGTCACCCCGGCCAGCCTGTGCAACCGGTCGTACTCACCCGAAAGAAATCTGCTTCAGCGCGCGCTTGAGTATCTCCTCGTCGCCCAGACCCGGCTCCGTCATCACCGCACGCACCGCCGCCACCGCCTGCGCCCTGGGGTAACCCAGCTCCACCAAGGCCCTGGCCGCATCCGAGCCCGCACCCACGATCCCCGAAACGCCACCCGCGCTATCCGCCGTGCCCGGGCCAGGACCGATGCCACCCGCACCGCCCCCGAACACGCCCGCGGACCAGGCGTCCGGCGACAGGCCGTCCAGGCTCAGCTTGTCTTTTAGGTCCAATATGATGCGCTTCGCGGTCTTGGTGCCCACCCCCGGGGCCTTGGCAATCATCTTATCGTCATCTGTGGCCACCGCGACACGCAGCTCGTCCGGGGACAATGCGGACAGTATCCCCAGCGCACCCTTGGGGCCCACGCCGTTCACCCCCAGGAGCTGCTTGAACATCCGGAGGTCCTGGCGGAAAAGGAAACCGTAGAGCCCCACCCCGTCCTCCCGCACCTGGAAATGGGTGAAGACCTTCACCTGTTCGCCGACCCCCGGCAGCCTTTCCAGTGCGGTGAGCGGCATCGCCACCTCGTACCCGATGCCTCCGCAATCCACCACGATGCCATTTTCCTCTATCTCCGACAACACGCCGTCAATGTATGATATCACTCCCGCATCCCCTCTGCCGCTGTACGACCCCAAGATTGCCGGCGGACCGCCACCGCCTCGCCGCCACTGTCCACCTCGCGGCCGTCGAACTCACACGGCGCTCCGAAGGCCCGACACCGCCACCGCCTCACCGTCCATCAAAACGAAAAACCATACTGCAAATTCCGCCACAAACCAACATACCCGAATACTACGGCAGTTTCACCACGTACATTTTTTTTCCATGGCGCTCTTCCACCTCCGGGTAGGATTCCCGCTTGTTGTGGAAGTCAAACATCAGGATGTATCCCGTGTCCAGGCCGCAGCTGTCCAGGTACCGGGCCAGCTGGTCCAGGCCTTCCTGGTAGCGTTTCTCGTAGTACCAGATCTTCAGCTCGATGATGTAGCGCTTCTTGTTGAATGTGACCATCACGTCGGTGCGCTTCCGGTCACCCACCTCGGGTTCGATGAATGCGAAACCGCTGCCGTTGATGATGGGTTTCAGGAATGTCAGGAACCACAGGCGGGCGTTCTCCTCCAGCCAGTCCAGGTTCTTGGAGTGGTAGTATTCTTTGATGAACGTTCGGAAGTTCTGCAGCACTTTCAGCACGTCCAGGCCGCCGTCGTCGGTGATGTAGTCGAGTTTTGGCACATCGATCTTGTTCTCCCGCATGGTGACACTGGTCAGGTAGTCAAATATGATGTTGGTGTAGATATAGTTCGCAACCGCCACATGGCCTTCGCTGTCTTTGCGCAGGATCCCGTAGAGTTCGCCATATTTAATGACATCGTCGTGAACATTGTACGAGATCTTCTTGTCATAGATCAGCAGCGCCCGCACGGTCTTCTCGAACGCCTGGTTTTCTTTGAAGCGTTTGAGCAGCTGTTCGGAGTTGGTGTTGGTTTCCGACAGGAGCATCTTCACCGCCTGCTCGAACCCGTCCTCGCTCCAGTCCTTGCCCAGGTCTTCGTCGATGATCTTGCACAGCCGGCTCACCAGGAATGGATACCCGCTGGTGACCTCCCGGAGTTTCGCCGCGACCGCCGCCGTGTCGATGGTGATTTTGTACTTGTCCTTTCCGGTGCGTTCGTATTCCAGCGCATACTCCTGCCTGTAGTCATCAAGCATGGCCTTGATCTCTTCGTATCCCAGGGACATATCCACCTTGAACTGCGTCGCGATGTTCCAGGGCGAGACATGTTCGTCGTCCGGTGGGATGGCGCTTTCTTTTTTGATTTCCGGCTTCAGTTTGGTGACATCCC
>JAISUG010000007.1 GCA_031272185.1 Lachnospiraceae bacterium | reverse complement strand
CCGGGGGGCGGGGAAGAGGGAGCGTATGAAAAAAACGAAAATCGTGTGTACCATGGGGCCGAACACCACGGACAAGGCGCTGCTGGCACAGCTGGCCGTGCATGGCATGGACGTGGCGCGGTTCAATTTCTCCCATGGGGACCATGAAAGCCACAGGGCGCAGCTGGCGCAGCTCGAACAGGTCCGGGAAGAAACCGGGCGGCACATCGCCGCGCTCCTGGACACCAAGGGGCCGGAAATCCGCACCGGGGTACTGAAGGACGGGCGGAAAGTGGTGCTGAGTGCGGGGCAGACGTATACGCTCACCACCCGGGACGTGGTGGGGGACGCCCAGGTGGGACACATCACCTATGACGGCCTCCATGAGGACGTGAAGCCTGGGGACCGGATCCTCATCGACGACGGGCTGCTGGAGCTGGTGGTGCGCGACGTCACCGGGCCGGACATCGCCTGCGTCGTCCAAAACGGAGGGGAGCTGGGGGAGCGCAAGGGCGTCAATGTCCCCAACGTGAAAGTACGCCTGCCGGGGCTCACGGACAAGGACAAAGAGGACATCCGGTTCGGCCTGTCCATAGGGTTTGACTACATCGCGGCATCATTCGTGCGCAGCGCCGAGGTGATCAGGGAAATCAAGGAAATGGTGGCCCAGGCCGGGGTGCAGGTGGGCGTCATCGCCAAGATCGAAAATGCCGAGGGCATCGAGAACATCGACGCCATCATCGAGGAAAGCGACGGGATTATGGTGGCACGGGGCGACATGGGGGTGGAGATCCCTGCCCAGAAGGTTCCATACATCCAGAAAACCATTATACGCAAATGCAACCTGGCGTGCAAACCCGTGATCACCGCCACCCAGATGCTGGATTCCATGATACGCAACCCCCGCCCCACACGCGCGGAAGCCACGGACGTGGCCAATGCGGTGTTTGACGGCACGGATGCGGTGATGCTTTCGGGCGAGACGGCCATGGGCAAATACCCCCTGGAAGCCCTGCGGATGATGGCGGAGATCGCCCAGGAGTCCGAGAAACACCTGGACTACGAGTCGTACAAGATCCGCCGGGTGTCTGAGGAAAACGAGCACAATATCTCCAATGCGGTCTGCTATTCCACGGTTGCCACCGCCCACGACCTGCGGGCGAAAGTCATCGTCGCCCCGTCCATCAGCGGTTTCACGGCGCGGATGCTGTCCAAATGGCGGCCTGGGGTCCCCATCGTCGGGCTGTCCCCGTCGGCCGCGGCGGTGCGCAGGATGCAGCTGTACTGGGGGGTCACGCCCATCTGCGCGAAGCGGGCGGATTCCACCGACGAGCTCATCGATGCCTCGGTGGAGATGCTCAAGGCCCATGGGCTGGCTGGGCCCGGCGACACCGCGGTGTTCACCGCAGGGGTGGTGTCCCCGAAAAAGAGGCATGAGCCCGCGGCGCACACGAACATGATGCGGGTGGTGACGATATCGTGACGGGCGGCATCGCCCATGTGTGCCGGAAAAGCGCAGCCGCCCCAAGCAGATGGGGCGCATGTATGGCATGGACGGTGGGACATTGTGTTGCAGATGACATAGGCAAAGAAAACTGCATGATAAACGTGCCGGACGTACATGTGTACATGATATGCAGATGACATAGGCAGAGAAAACTGCGTGATATTTGGCGTGTGAGTGAACAACGGGGCATGGCGCCCACAGAAACGAGGATACCCATGGAGAAAACAACTTTTGTGACTTTGAAGGAGCTGCAGGCGATCGACCAACATTTCCCCACGCCCTACCACCTCTACGACGAACGGGGGATCCGGGAAAATGCCCGGAACCTACGGAAGGCATTTGCGTGGAACGCCGGTTTCAAGGAATATTTCGCGGTGAAGGCCACGCCCAACCCCTACATCATGCAGATACTCAAAGAAGAGGGCTGCGGCTCTGACTGTTCCTCCCTGACGGAACTGATGCTTTCCGAGGCCTGCGGTATCGTGGGGGGCGACATCATGTTTTCGTCCAATGAGACGCCTGCCCAGGAATACCAGCTGGCGCAGCGCCTGGGCGCCATCATCAACCTGGACGACATAACCCACATAGATTTCCTGGAGGGGGCCCTGGGGCTCATACCCGAAACCATCTGCTGCAGGTACAACCCGGGCGGGTATTTCACGGTGAGCAACAGCATCATGGACAACCCCGGCGACGCCAAGTACGGCATGACCACGGAGCAGATCCTCCAGGCGTTTCGCATATTGAAAAACAAAGGCGCCAAACGGTTCGGCATCCATGCGTTTTTGGCCAGCAACACAGTGAGCAACGAATACTACCCGGCCTTGGCCAAGGTGCTGTTTTCGCTGGCGGTGCGCCTGAAAAAGGAAGTGGGCGTGGCGGTGGATTTCGTGAACCTTTCCGGGGGCATCGGCATCCCTTACCGTCCGGGGCAGGCGGCCAATGACATCTCCCTCATAGGGGAAGAGGTGCGCAAGGTCTACGAGGAAACCCTCGTCCCTGCGGGGCTGGTGGAAGTGGCGCTCTACACGGAGCTGGGGCGGTACATGCTGGCTCCATACGGCTGCCTGGTGACGAAAGCCATCCACGAGAAGCACACCCACAAAGAATACATCGGCGTGGATGCCTGTGCGGTGAACCTGATGCGGCCCGCGATGTACGGCGCATACCACCACATCACGGTGGCCGGGAAGGAAGACAGTGTGTGCGACCACACCTACGACGTGGTGGGGGCGCTGTGCGAGAACAACGACAAATTCGCCATCGACAGGGAATTGCCAAAGATTGACATGGGCGACTACCTGATCATCCATGACACCGGGGCCCATGGGTTCTCCATGGGGTACAACTACAACGGCAAGCTGCGCAGCGCTGAGTTGCTTAAAAAGCCCGATGGCACGGTGGAGATGATACGCAGGGCTGAAACGCCCCGGGATTACTTCGCCACGTTCGATTTTTCCAAGGAGTACGGCGCTCTGGCGAGGTGATGTGCACGCACAGCAGAACGAAAACGGCCCCGCACTGGAGAGGGTGCGTGGCCGGCCGTCACTGTGGAAACAAACGTTCATAACGGTGAATCCAAAGGCAAAAGGGAAAAGTTGATGTTTTCTTATGAACGGAGTATAGCATATCGGAGGGGGCTTTGCTTGTAGATTGTTTGAATTCGTCTGGTAGAATATGTGAATTTATTGGGAAGAAATTCTTAAGACCGGCGCAGCATGCTGCAAGGAATATGTAATGGGTTCGAAAGGAGTTTTCTGTGTGGGCTGCGACGGGATTTTGCAGTGCGCCGCAATGGGATTGCGGAAATGCGGGCATGCGGGCATGCGGGCATGCGGGCTCGCGGGCATGTTTTTGCGGCGTTGATATAGCGAATGTCTATAGCAACGGATAAACGGGTGGCATTATACAAATTGGCCATGATTGTCTATAATGTAAATGACCGAAGGACGATGGGACGTTTGTGTGAAATGGGGGGCGACATGGCCATAGAGTCACTATTTGCGGAAAAGACGGTGTTCTCGTTTGAGATATTCCCGCCCAAAAGGGAGGCGCCCATAAGCACGGTGTATCAGATGCTCAGGGAGATGAAAGGCATTTCACCGGATTTCATCAGCGTCACCTACGGCGCGGGGGGGTCCGTTCAGAGCCGCGCCACATTGGAGATCTGTGAATTCATCCGGGCGGACCTGGGGATTGAGAGCGTGGCGCACATGCCGGCGCTGTACTTGACCAAAAGCGGTGTGGAGCGGCTGCTGGAAATCCTGAAAGACAAAGGCATCCGCAACATCCTGGCCCTGCGGGGGGACCGGGCAGAGGGGGAAGAGCCTGCGGGCGATTTCACACATGCGTCGGACCTGGCCGCATTTATACGCAGGCGGGGGGATTTCCATATCATCGGCGCCGCCTACCCCGAGGGGCACCAGGAGTCGGAGAACATCGTCGAGGACACACTCAACCTGAGAAAGAAAGTGGATGCGGGGGTCAGCCACCTGATCACCCAGCTATTCTTCGACAACGACTATTTTTACAGGCTGCGGGAGCGCCTGGACCTGGCGGGCATCCACGTGCCGGTGGAAGCGGGGATCATGCCCGTGACCAACGAAAAGCAGATCAAACGCATGGCCACCCTCTGCGGTGCGACACTGCCGAAGAAGTTCCTGGACATGATGGACCGGTATGCGGGGAACCCATTGGCCATACGGGATGCGGGCCTGGCATATGCCATCGACCAGATAGTGGACTTGGCCGCCCATGACGTGGACGGCATCCACCTGTACACCATGAACAACCCGTACATCGCCAAGACGATCTACAATGCAGTGGTAAACCTGCTGTGATACAAGGAAGGGTCCGTATGTGCCAACAAGTGTGCCGGCAGTTGTATCGCCGGCATTTATAGCGTTTCCAGTTTCCGCCTCAGTTTTTCCACATCCCCGTCGTGATGCCAGGCATCCATGCCGCAGGCGATGGAACCCCGGACATTGGACTCCAGGTCGTCGATGAAGAAGCACTCGGCGGGGTTTAAGGAGAACCGTTCGAAGAACCGCCCATACATTTCCCTTTGGGGTTTGATGGCTTTCACCTCGGCGGAGAAAAGCACGCCGTCGAAGAGCTCGATGGCGGGGATGACCTTGGTGTAGCATGTCAGCAGGCGCAGGGACGCATTGGAGCAGACGTACAGCCCGAACCCCCGTTCCTTGCACCTGGCCACCACGTCGGCCATGTCCTCGATAGGCCACATGCAGTGTTCGTGCCATTGGGCGAAACATTCCTCGGCCAATGCCTTTTCCCGGGGTGTGTGGAGCCTTCCCGTCATCAGCGCGAGCGCCTCCGGTTCCGGGATGACGCCCATATCCAGGAAAATCCATTCCGGCGAGAAGAATACCGCCGACTGCACCTTGTGGCGCAGGTCGGGGTCTGCCATGAGCTTGCGGCAAATCCGCCCGGAGTCGTACTGGGTCAGCACTTTTCCCATGTCAAATACTATGTTTTTGGTCATGATGTCCTTTCTGTCAGGTTCCCCGAAACCGCCGATGCGATCCAAGTCATCCGCCCTTCGATGTGTATGCCTGCGCCGCCTTCGCCGTTCCATGGCAGTATGAAGTGGTCCCCCTTCTTGATGGGGATGGGGATGCCGGGGGGCGGCATCTCAGGGGGCGGCGTCTCAGGTGGCGGTGTCTCGAGATGCGTAGCTTCGTAGGGCGGTGTCTTTAGGGACGGTGTCTTCGGGGGCGGTGCCTTCGGGGGCGGCGTCTCGAGATGTGTAGCTTCGTAGGGCGGTGTCTTTAGGGGCGGTGCCTCAGATTTGTCACCTTGACGTGCTGATTTGGGGAAGCCGCATAGGGTCCCATCCCCGTCGATGATGCTGACGCACAGGAAAGGCGCGTCCATGTGGAGCGCCAGCTCACCCGGCGCTGCAACCTGCCAGACGGTGTAGTATGGGCAGCGGACCAACCGGGTTATGGAAGAATCCGCCAAGGCTGGTGATCCATGCGCCTTGGCCGATGCATCGTCGTCCCCGATGTCTGAATCTGCGAACGGGGCGAAAGTGCCTGCCGCCGCTGTTGCCGGTTCCGTGGATACGAATGTGGCCTGCATTCCGGGGGTGTCGCCTTCGGGGCAGGCATCCGCCACATCTGTGAACGCCGCCCCCAGCACGTCCAGGCTCTTGGCCAGGTGGAGTTCCCTCTTCTTGCCCTGATACAGCCTGTCATAGTCATACACCCGGTATGTGAGGTCGCTGTTTTGCTGGGTTTCCAAAATCATGGTGCCGCCCCGTATGGCGTGGAGCGTGCCGGGGTCAATCTGGAAAAAATCGCCCCTCTTTACGGGTATCTCCCGCAGCAGGTCACTGAATCGCCCCCCTGTGACCATGTCTGACAGTTCTTCCCTTGACCGGGCACGGTGGCCGATGATGATCGTCGTGCCCGGCGCCGCATCCAGGACATACCAACACTCGGTCTTGCCGAAAGGCTGGCCCTCCTGCGCCTGGGCATACGCATCGTCGGGGTGCACCTGGACACTCAAGTCTTCCCTGGCGTCGATGATCTTTACCAGCAGCGGAAACTCGGGCGCATCCAGGTGCCCGAAGAGTTCCCTGTGGGATTCCCACAGCTCGCTCAAGCGCTGTCCGGCATATGGGCCGCCCAAGACCACACAGTCCCCGTGGGGGTGCGCCGAGATACCCCAGCACTCCCCGGTATGGTCCGAAGGGGTGCGGTATCCGTACTCGGTGTGAAGCCGATCCCCGCCCCACACCATTTCCTTGAAAACAGGTTCGAAGAACAAAGGTTGCATCATTCCCACTCTTCCAGGGCTTCTTTGATGAATTCGTAGGTGCGGATGGCGCTGGAGACGCTGAAGCGCTCGTTTACGGAATGTGCGTCGAATATGTCGCAGCCCACGGACACCATGTCGATGTCAGGGATCTTGCCGGCGAAGTAGGCACATTCCACGCCGCCGTGGATGGACTCCATGCGGGGGTTGCGGGCGAACCGTTTCCAGAACACTTCCTTCAGGTGGTTGCGGAGTTTGGAGTGGCGGCGGTACTCCCATGCCGGGTAGTCGCTCTTCAAGGTGAGCGTGGCGCCGGACAACTGGGCCAACTGCCCGAAACGGCGGATGACTTCGTATTTCGCGCTTTCCAAGTTGCTGCGGATCATCACGGAGAGCCGCACTTTGTCGGGGAGCATCTCCAGGACGCCCAGGTTGGACGATGACAGGCCGCAATCGTGGACCAGGTCTTTGCGGATGAGGCCATTGGGAAGCAGGCTCAGGAGCGCGAAGAGTTTGCGGGCGGAAGCGCCCTTGAGGGGTGCCGGGGCGGGTGCGGCGGCGGTGCCTTGCACAGCGGTGGCGCCCTGCGTGGTTGCGGTGCCCTTATCTGCAAGGCCGGCGCCGTGTGCAGGAGCGGGGGAGGGTATGCCCCCTGGGCCGCGTGCGTCGATGTGGAGGGTCATGCCGTCGTCGCTGTGGGCATATTCGGATTTGATCGTTTCGAACAGTGACAATGCTTTGGCAGTGAGTTTTTCTTCGGCGCCGGCGCTGATCGCCAGTGTGGCCTGGGCCATGGCGGGGATGCTGTTTTCCTTGGAGCCGCCGGACATGGAGATGAGCCCCACATGGGTGTCTTGGGTGAGCTGTTCCAGGATGCGCTCCATGACCAGGATGGCATTGGCATGTTCCTGGTCTATCTTCAACCCCGAATGCCCCCCCTGGAGGCCGCTGAGGCGCAGGGCGAGGGTGCTTCCCCCGGGGGCCTGGCTGAAACCTGGGGGCGCAGCCGTGCTGTCAGAGCGGGTGGCGCTTGCATCGGTGTTTGCGGCTGCCCGCCCCTTTTTTGGTGGCGGGGGTGCAGCCGCATCCGCTATCTCGCATGATGCGGCCTCCCGCTTGATGGGCAGCTCCAGTACGCATCTGGCGCCGCCGGCGCAGGATGTAAGGAACACGCCCTCCTCCTCCCCGTCCAGGTTTATGAGGGTGTCGCACAGGTAGCCGGAAAGGTCCAGGTTTTTCACGCCCAGGAGTCCGCGTTCCTCGTCCACGGTGAAAATGGCGATAATGTGCGGGTGGGAGGTGATGGACTCCAGGACAGCGAGGGCGATGGCCATGCCGATTCCATTGTCCGCACCAAGGGAAGTGTCGTCGGCGCGGATCAGGTCGCCGTCGCGGACCAATGCGATGCCGTCACGGGAGAAGTCGTGGTCGCTGTCCTCGGTGCGCACGCATACCATGTCCATGTGCGCCTGGAGGAATATGGCGGGGATCTCTTCCTTCCCGGGGGAAGCTTCCTTTTCGATGATGCAGTTGTGGTATGCGTCCCTGCGCGCGGAAAGGCCGTGGGACTGGGCAAAGGACCAAAGGTAGTCGCTGATGGCTTCTTCTTTGCCGGACTCGCGGGGTATCGCGCTGATTTCCTGAAACAGCTCCAAAATACGGATTTGGCTCGTGTCCATAGTGCCTCCCTGCACAAACACCATATATGGGGTAACTGGTTATTGACCCCTTTATCATATCACAAATTGGCGGCCACTACAAGGAACTTCTATGTTGACTATGTGGAATCGGTTGTGCTACAATGGTATTGGCATATCATAGCAAAAGCAGGAGAGGGGTAATCGCTTGCTATTGGAGTATTGCGATGGTGTTGGCATATCGTAGGGCGCAGGGGGAGGGGGCAAATGGTTCGCAGTGCGGTGATTGGAGCGGGGTTCATCGGGCTGACGCACATCGAGGCGTTGCGCAGGCTTGGGAGCGTGGACGTGGTGGCTTTGGCCGATGCGCTGGGCGCAGGGGAAAAGGCGGCGGCGCTGCAGGTCCCCAAGGGCTATGCTGGGTATCAGGAGCTCATTGACCATGAAATGCCGGACGTGGTGCATGTATGCACGCCCAATGAAACACATTTCGAAATCGCCATGTATGCATTGGAACGGGGCATCCATGTGGTGTGCGAGAAACCCATGGCCATGTCGGTGGAGCAGGCCAGGATCATGACCGAGACTGCCCTCGCCAAAGGGGTGGTCAACGCCATCTGCCTCATCAACCGTTTCTACCCCATGGCGTACCAGATGAAAGACATGGTGGCCAGGGGGGATGCGGGACGCATTTTTTCCATCGGCGGTTCTTACCTCCAAGACTGGCTGATGTATGACACAGACTACAACTGGCGTTTGGAGTCGTCCCGGGGCGGCGCCACCAGGGCGGTGGCCGACATCGGGTACCACTGGATGGACCTGATGGAATTTGTCACGGGTCACCGCATCACCGAGGTGTGTGCGGATTTCTCCACGTTCCACAAGGTGCGCAGGAAACCGTTGGGTTCGGTGGAAACGTTTTCCAGTGCTACCTGGAAGGCGGAGAATTTCACCGAAATCCCCATCGACACGGAGGATTATGCGGCGTTCCTGTTCCACACCGACGGGGGCGCCCACGGCAGCTGTGTGGTCTCCCAGGCGGTGGCGGGGCGAAAGAACCAGCTGCGGCTGTCGGTGGCGGGGTCCAGATGCTCGCTTTTGTGGGATTCCGAGGATACCAACTCCCTTTGGGTGGGGCATAGGAACGAGGCCAACCAGCTCTATGCGAAGGACCCCGGCATCCTGACCCCCGAGGCCTGCCGGTACGCTTCTTTCCCGGGTGGCCACCTGGAAGGGTACCCGGATACTTTCAAGCAACTGTTCAAATCGTTTTATGGGATGGTGGAAAACCGCATCAAGGATGGGGCGCCTGCCGTCGGTGCGTCTGCGGGTCATGTGCCGGGCGGCGGCGAGAGTGCAGCTGTAGGTGGGGTGAGTGCGATCGGGGGTGGAGAAAGCGCAAACGGCGGTGGGGTGAGTGCGTCCGTAGGGAAAGCCACCCCGGAGGGCAAAGGGGTATCGGCCGGACGGGACGCGCAGCAGACTGACATCAGCGATTTCCGCGCGGGGCTGCGGGGGATGATCCTCACGGAAAAACTCCTGGAAAGCGCCGGGGGGCGCAGGTGGGTGAGCGTGTGACACAGGCTGCATGCAGCGGTCTGGTACCTGGGCAGACAGGGTGCAGCGTCGTGGGGCTGCGCTGCGTGGTGTGAATACCGGGCGGCGTGAGCTTCGTATGTGTATTAATGTGAATTTGCAGAGGAAAGGGGATACGCATGAAACTGGGATTTGTGAGTGCCATCGCAGGGGAGTACAGCTATGAGGGATTGATGGACCTGGCGGCCGCATTGGGGTACGCTTGCGTGGAAGTGGCATGCTGGCCGGCGGGCAAGGCCGAGCGGCGCTATGCCGGCGTTTCCCACATAGACGTGGAGAAAGTCCTGGAAGACGATGCATATGCCAGCCACATCAAGGCATACGCCGCAGGCGCAGGTGACGGCAAAGGGGTGGAGATTTCTTCGTTGGCGTATTACCCCAACACCCTGGACCCGGACCCTGCAAAACGCGCGGCCCATGTGGAGCACCTCAAAAATGTCATCCGCGCCAGCGCGAAACTGGGTGTGGGCATGGCGACCACGTTCATAGGCCGGGACCAGGGAAAGACCGTGGAGGCGAACCTGGAGCTGGTGAAAGAAGTGTGGCCGGCTATCATAGCGGTGGCGGAGGAAAACGGGGTGAAGGTCGCCATTGAAAACTGCCCCATGCTCTTTGGCATCGACCAGTGGCCCGGCGGGCAGAACCTGATGACGTCGCCGGCCAACTGGAAAAAGGTATTTGAGATCCTGCCCGGCAAGAACCTGGGGATCAACTACGACCCATCCCATTTCGTGTGGCAGATGATCGACTACATCAAGCCGATATACGAGTTCGCTGACAGGATTTACCACGTGCATATCAAGGACCTGAAAGTATACAAGGACAAACTGGACCAGGTGGGAATCATGGCTTATCCCCTGGACTTTATGGCCCCGAAACTGCCGGGGCTGGGCGACGTGGACTGGGGCGCATACGTGGGCGCGCTCAATGACATCGGCTACGACGGGCACATCTGCATCGAGGTGGAAGACCGCTCTTATGAAGGGAGCGACGAGAAGATCCGGCAGAGCCTGGTGCTGAGCAAAAGGTACATGGAGCAGTTCGTTTGAAATGTGGTTGGGTGGGTTGGTGAAAGGAGTGCGTTATTATGTTCTTTACGTGTCTGGCGGGTTTTCTTTGTTTCATCGATGTGTTTTTCAAGGAACTGGTACTGGGCACCAAGGACAAGGAGTTCCCGGTTGAAGTGCCCAAGACCGGCGGGAAGCTGTTTTTGCAGAAAGCGGAAAACCCCGGGCTGCCTTTCGGCGCACTCAAAGAGCGCCAGGACTGGGTGAAGACGCTGCCGTTGGTGACTTGGGTCCTCGAGGTCGGCTCGTTCATCAACCTCTTGACGCGCAAAGGCAACTGGATATCAAAGACGGGATATGCGTTCGTCATCGGTGGCGGGGCCAGCAACCTGTATGACCGCTATAAACGGGGATATGTGGTGGATTACCTGAACGTGCGCTGGAAAGCGCTGGAAAAGATGGTGTTCAACCTGGGCGACGTGTTCGTTCTATTCGGGATGGTGCTGCGGGTAATCGGGGTGCTGATAGAGTTCCCGGCTGAGAGCAAAGAAGAGGGCGAATGAGTCGCGGGCCAGCGCCCCTGGGCGCTGATAGAGTTCCCTGCCGAAAAGGATTCAGAGAGCGAATGAGTCGCGGGCCAGCGCCCCTGGGCGCTAGTTGACTCCACGGCAAAGAGCGAAGAGAAGAGTGACTGAGTTGCGGGCCAGCGCACCTGGGCGCTGCAATTCACATCCATGGGAACTCTACCTCGCCAAGTACTTCGAGTGTTTTTTTTATCAAAATGACCCTCTTGGCGGAACTGCTTCCATTCATCATCTCGTAGCGAATCCGGTTTTCGACCATGTCATCCGGCATGCTGGTACGCCTTGCGTCATATACGATATTTTGCGACTGGCGCGACGCCCGTTTCATTTGCCGCTCGACACTTCTTTTCGAGTTGCCGAGCGGGCTCTTTATCTCCTCATTTTTCTTTGCCATTTGTCCATTTTAACACGGCTTGTGGAAATGTGAAAGAACTTTTTGCCCAATCAGCGAACGATAACACAGTGTGTCGAATGTTGCGATCAAGGAAGTTTTCATCGACAAATGAGTCGATTTCGACAAAGCATATCAAGATATGTCAATTTATCCCAATCTTCGCTCTTGACAGGCGGTGCGCAAATGATT